>NZ_JBBKYA010000004.1:0-393721 GCF_042714525.1 Aquirufa echingensis
TTAATTCTTCACTCTTAGTTCTTATCTTTCTATCTATCGTTCTAAGTAATTCAACTTCCTTTAACTACTTTTTAGTAGTAATGAAAAAAGACGCGAAGTATCGCGTCTCTACATTTAAATATCCAACCTCTTAACTCTCAACTTAATCGCCTTATTATCGATTCTCTAACGTCTAACGTCCAACGTCTATAACCTCTAACCTCTTAACTTTTAGTTCTTAATTCATCTCCCCATTTCCCCCATTCGTCTTTTAACTTACATTTCTTATTTGCAACATTGTTGCAAATAAGAATATTCCTTATCTTTGTGTGCTAATTAAATGAGATGTATAAGTATTATAGCTTTCTTATCGTATTTTTTCTGGTCTCGTGTATTCATGGTGAGGGAATTGAGCCATCAGATGATAACGAATTAATTACTACTGTGAAGTTGGTATTCACTCCACAGGATGATGATGATGATACTACCATTCCATTAAATTTTTATTGGAAGGATACTGAAGGTGATGGGGTTGTCGACCGACTAGATCCTATTGTTTTGAACGACAATACTCAATATGATTTGCAGGTACAATTATTTGATGAAACGAAAACACCTCGCGTTGATATTTCAAAGGCAATTGTGGAAGAGGCCGATGTTCATTTATTTGTGTACAAAATCATTCCAGCCTCTTTGCTTAAACTAAGTATTAAAGACCGAGATTCGAAAGGTCTAGCGCTTGGTTTACGTGGTGATATTAAAACAGGATCCAAAGGGAATGGGAAGATGCGCGTCTTGTTAAAACATCAGCCACCTGTGAATGGCCAACATGTTAAAAATGGACAGGAGGAGCCAGGTAGTACCGATGTGGACATTGAATTTAATATTTCTATTAAATAATTAGGTATATGTCTAAATATAAGCGTGTCAGGCAGATGATTCCCATGGAAAGATTAGGACTTTTTCTTTCTTTCCTTTGCGCAATTCATTGCCTGACAATGCCTTTTGTTGTTTTTTTTGCACCCTATATCTTAGGGAGTCTCGCATTTTCAGCTAAAATCGAATGGCTGTTAGTACTTTCAAGCTTTGGTTTAGCAGCCTATATTTTAATCCTCGATTATCAGAAACATAAACGCCTCAAGCCCCTTTATTTTTTGGCACTTGCTTTAGCTTTAAAGGTTTTGGAGGTTAGTTGGGGTAGCTCATCCTATAATTGGATTTTCGGCGTACTTTTAGGCGGATCCGTGGCCTATGCCTATTGGGTTAATTACAAACACAAAACTGCCTGTACGTGTAAAATGAAAGCATCTTAAAGGTATTTTTCGCCTAGGTTTTTTTATCTTTACTTAGTTTTACCCAGTATTAGCCTATAAATTCGTGAGTACTTTTCAATCTTCGACCTATGAACCGGTAATTGGCCTTGAAATACATGCCCAATTACAAACGGATTCTAAAATTTTTGCTAGTGATCCGGTTCGCTTTGGTCAGGATGCTAATACACTTATATCTCCCATTACCCTTGGCCATCCAGGCACTCTGCCGCATTTGAATAAAAAAGCTGTTGAGTTTGCAATAAAAATGGGTTTTGCTCTAGGTTCCGAGATTGCCCGTTGGCAAAATTTTGATCGAAAAAATTATTTCTACCCAGATCTTCCAAAAGGCTATCAAATCACACAAGATAAAACACCTATCTGTATCGGTGGATCTATTCAAGTCCATTTAGCCGAAGGACTAAAAGTATTGCCTTTTCATCATATTCACCTCGAGGAAGATGCTGGGAAGTCGCTTCATGAAGGGGATAATCCCTTTAGTTTTATCGACTACAACCGAGCAGGAACACCCTTGATTGAAATGGTGACTGAACCTGCTATTCACTCCGCAGAGGAAGCTTTTGCCATGGTGTCTGAAGTACGTAAATTAGTCCGCTATTTAGGTATTTGTGACGGAAATATGGAAGAAGGCTCCCTTCGCGCCGATGTGAACATTTCTTTGCGCCCCAAAGGAACATTTACCCTGGGAACGAAGGTGGAGATTAAAAACATGAATTCCTTACGGAATATTCAACGGGCGATTGAATATGAATGTCGCCGACAAGAAGAAGCTTTATTAAAAGGTGAAAAATTAATTCAGGAAACGCGGACCTTTGATGCCCACACAGGGAAAACCCATAGCATGCGTGTCAAAGAAACCATGAATGACTACCGCTATTTCCCTGAGCCTGATTTGGCTCCTCTGGAAATTTCAGAGAAATGGCTAGCTGAGATCCGTGAAATGATGCCAACCTTGCCTTGGGAACAAGAAAATAAGTTTATTGAACAATATCAATTACCCGCTTATGATGCCCATTTCTTAGCTGAAACGCGTGAAATGGCTTTATATTTTGAGTCAGTAACTTCACATACTGAGGCTTATAAAGCTGTAGCAAACTGGTTGATGGGCCCTGTGAAATCACACCTAAATGATAAGGGATTATCGATTGCTGATTTTGAAATGGATGCCAAACATTTGGCTGAAATAGTAGATTTGGTCGAAAAAGGGACCATCACACACAATTTGGCCGTACACCAGTTATTTGAGCTTTGTTTAGCAACCCCAGCAAAGAAGCCAAGCCAAATCATCGATGAACAAGGTTGGTTGAATCAAGATACCAAAGACGAATTACCTGCCTTTGTTGAAGCCGCATTAGCCGCATATCCAGATAAAATCAAGGAATATCATCAAGGTAAAAAAGGACTTATCGCCTTGTTTATCGGAGAAGTGATGAAGCGCTCCAAAGGAACCGCTGATCCTAAACGCGTGAATCAATTAGTGTCTGAGGCACTCCAACAACATAAATAGATGAAGCACATACTTGTTTTTCTCGGTGTTTGTATTAGCTTTTTGGGGTATTCCCAGGACTTTGAATTAACTGTTCGAGCAAATCAGGTCATTCCTCAGAAGAAAGTATTTTTGGAATGGATCAACGGTAGAGGTCAGGCCATCAAGGTCGATTCTTTGCTTCCCAATGCGCAAAAGCAAGTTGTATTTAAAGGAAAGGTAATCGATCAAGGGGGCTTTTACCTGATCAATTTTTTTGATGTTCCTAATCCGCAGAAAGTATTAGTTATTCTTGAAGGTGGCGAACGCGTGTTGGTTCAAGCCGATGGAATTAATACACCCGAAAAAGCAGGTTCATTTCAGCTACAAAGTGAGTCTCCAAACATTGTTTACATGAATCAATTGTTTGCTTTGACGAATACTTTGCAAGCTAAGGTTGCCGTTTGGACCAAAGAATTACAAGATAAACCTGGTGAACAAGCAAGAATTCAAGCTGCATTTGATGCGGCCCAACAAGCACAATTTGCGAAAATAAAAGCATTGATTCCTTCCATGGGGACGCATTTGGTTGCCTTGTGGGCTACGAATTTTTTACCGGCAGACAAAGAATTGACTTTATTAGAAGAAATAGGAGAGCGCTTTCACAAAGCAAGACCCAATCATCCGCAAGTCAAACCCTTTTTAGAAAATTTAAAGCGTCTGAAAGGTGTCAGTATTGGTTCTGAAGCTCCTGAAATTGCTTTACCTACTCCTGCAGGTCCAATTATGCGCTTATCTGATTTAAGAGGAAAATATGTACTGATTGATTTTTGGGCGAGTTGGTGTGGACCTTGTCGGCGCGAAAACCCCAATGTCATCAAAACATATGCAACGTATAAAGACAAGGGATTTGAGATTTTTGGCGTAAGTCTTGATCAGGAAAAAGCTGCGTGGATTAATGCCATTGCGAAAGATCAATTGACTTGGTCACATGTCTCCGACTTACAATATTGGAATTCCGTCGCTGCACAAGCCTATCAAGTTTCTTCGATTCCGATGACTTTTTTGTTGGACCCTCAAGGCAAAGTTATCGCCAAAGGTCTTCGTGGTGATTCATTAAATCAGTATTTAGCAAACCTTTTTTCAAAATAGCAATATGAAAATCGCAATCATTGGCTGTGGAAATATGGGGATGGCATTCGCTAATTCCTTTATTCAATATAATTTAGTTAGCAAGGAAGATCTTTTATTGATTGAGAAGAATAAAGAGCGCGGTGCTGTCTTGCAAGAGCAAAAGGCTGGGGTTGTTGTCGATACGATTTCTGAAAAAATTTCAGCGGTTGATTTAGTGATTCTGTCTGTTAAACCTCAGGATTACGCGAGTGTGGCGAACGAATTGTCGGCTTTGTTGCAAGCAAATCAGATTGTTTTAACGATTATGGCAGGTATTCCGATTAGTAAGTTACAGGAATCATTGAAGCATGATTTAATTGTTCGCGCTATGCCAAATACTCCAGCATTATTGGGTATGGGTATGACAGCATTTGCTGCGGCACCTGCGGTAGGAATTGCAGATGTACGAAAAGTTGAAAATTTAATTAATTCCACTGGCCGTGCCGTTTTCTTAGAAGACGAAGCTTTAATCGATGCGGTAACAGGATTGAGTGGTAGTGGACCAGCGTATTTCTTTTATTTGATCAAATCGATGATAGATGCAGGTATTGCCATGGGCTTTGACCCTGCGATGTCCGCTTTATTAGTTAAGCAAACGATGCTGGGTTCTTATCACTTAATGCAAACAAGTGATAAGTCTTTGGATGAATTGATTCAAGCAGTAGCATCCAAAGGCGGAACGACAGAGGCCGCATTGAAGACATTTGCTGAAATGCATGTGGGTGAAGGTTTACAACAAGGTATTTTCGCTGCGCGTGATCGCGCGGTTGAACTAGCGAAGTAATTGAATTAAGGTCTCCTCATTCAATACTTGGCTTATGGCTTCGCCATTCGGAGAAGAGTTCGGATTTGTGCTTGCAAATAATTGTTCGATAAGTGCATTAATCTCAAACTCATTTAATCGTTTTTGATGAAAACGTACGGCTGACCGGTTGGCCATCGTCTGTGCAATCTTTTCTGCCCGATGCGCACTTAAGTCCGATGAGGCATGCTTTAGCTGCTCCAAAATGCCTTCCAACAACACCTGGCCATCTTCATCCCCAATTTCCGAAGGAACGCCTAGGATTTCTATTTGGCCTTTGGAATCAGTCTGTAATCTAAACCCTAGATCATTGATCTCAGTCGTGATTTCGCTGAGTAGAAGCTGGTCCGCAGGATTAATATCCATTACTTTAGGGAAGAGTAATTGTTGGGACGCCCCATTCTTTCGCTGCAAGTTTTCCATGAATTGATCATAGAGAACACGCTGGTAAGCACGTTTTTGGTCGATTAGCAATAAACCACTGGAGATGCTCAATACGATAAATTTATTCAGTATCTGAATCGACTGAAAATTGGATTGGGAACTACCTAATTCAGGGCGATCATTCGCTTTACTTTGAACGGTTTTAAATTCGTTCATGGCAGAAGGGAAAAGAGCAGATTGTGTTTGAGGCGCTTGCTGTTCAAAAGCGTCTATGTTATTCTGCAACCCTTCGTATAATTTCTTCCATGCGTCCTGAACAGGTTTCGGTTTGTAGCTGGAATCGCTGTAAGCCGAGTGTGGTTCTTGGCGCGGTGTGGAAATTGTGGGTGAGTGAAAATTAACGTTGCTATCAAAGTCCAAGGAAGGAATTAAGTTATGAATGCTTAACGTCTTCCGTACGGCGGATTGAATAATGGCGTAAATGGACCTTTCGTCTTCGAATTTGATCTCCGTTTTTGTCGGGTGTACATTGATGTCAATATGTGCCGGATCGATGCTTAGAAACAAAACATAGAATGGGAAGGCTCCATCAGGCAATAGGCGCTCGTAAGCGCTCATGACTGCGTGGTTGAGGTATGCGTTTTTGATGAAGCGGTCATTCACAAAGAAGAACTGTTCACCACGGGTTTTTTTGGCATGTTCGGGTTTTCCCACATAGCCTTTAATCGATACGTAACTCGTATTTTCCTCACAGGCCGCTAATTGCTCTCGGTAGGTTTTACCAAAAAGATCGACAATCCGCTTGCCTAATTTTTCAGGTGGAAGCGCATAGGTTTCTTGCTCGTTTTGAACGAAGGAAAATTTAATCTCGGGATGTGCCAAAGCGATGCGTTGAAATTCATCGAGTATGTGGCGAATTTCAACCGGATTGGACTTAAGAAAATTCCTTCTTGCGGGAATATTGTAAAATAGATTTTTGACAGCAATGGAAGTTCCTTGAGGAGCTTGAATGCTTTCTTGGCTCTTTAAAACCGAACCATCAATTTTGATGCAAGTGCCTAATTCATCATCGGCACGTTTAGTTTTTAATTCAACTTGGGCTACGGATGCGATAGATGCCATCGCTTCACCGCGAAAGCCCATCGTTTTGATGCTGAATAAGTCTTCTGCTCGGCGAATTTTAGAGGTAGCATGGCGTTCAAAGCACATGCGGGCATCGGTTTCCGACATGCCACAGCCGTCATCGATGACTTGAACGATTCCTTTTCCGGCATCTTTGATAATCAGCTGAATAGAAGTAGCACCAGCGTCAATGGCATTCTCCATGAGTTCTTTGACGACGGAGGCAGGTCTTTGCACGACTTCTCCTGCCGCAATTTGATTGGCTATAGCATCAGGGAGGAGTTGGATAATGTCGCGCATGTTTGTTTGTATTCAGCTTTCAAATAAACCAAAAAAAAGGGAATGTTGCCATTCCCTTTTTTGAATAATCAGGTAATTGAATTATTTCAATTCAACTTCAGCACCAGCTTCTTCTAAAGATTTCTTCAAACCTTCAGCCTCGTCTTTAGATACACCTTCTTTAACTGCTTTTGGAGCAGCATCTACTACGTCTTTAGCTTCTTTCAAACCTAAACCAGTTAAGTCTTTCACTAATTTAACGATCGCTAATTTGTTAGGACCAGCTGATTTCAAGATTACATCGAAAGATGATTTCTCAGCAGCAGCCTCACCACCGTCAGCGCCACCAGCTGCAGGACCTGCAACCATAACAGCACCAGCAGCAGCTGGTTCGATACCGTACTCATCCTTAAGGATAGTAGCTAATTCATTTACTTCTTTTACAGTTAAGTTCACTAATTGCTCAGCGAACGCTTTTAAATCTGCCATTGTTTGAAAATTTAATTGTTAAGAATTAATTATTTGTTGGAGCTAAGCTCCGATTAAACGTGTTAAAATTATTCAGGACGCTCAGACAAAGTCTTAACGATACCAGCCAATTTCTTCTCACCGCTAAGCAATGCTGAAACAACATTTTTAGCAGGCGATTGCAATAAGCCAATAACCTCTCCAATCATCTCGTTTTTCGACTTGATGTTCTCTAGGGCTGTCAATTGACCTTCGCCAATGTACAAGCCACCTTCGATGGAAGCACCTTTGAATGTGATTTTATCTTTCCCAGCTGCTTTTTTGAATTCTTTGATCAACTTAGCAGGTACTTTAGCATCTTCTGGAGAGAAGATAACACCTGACATGCCAGTCAAAACTTCAGCATCAAATGGAGTATAATCGTTACCTGTTTTAGCTAAGGCTTTCGCGATTAACGTGTTTTTGAAGATTTTATACTCTAAACCTTTCGCAAAACACATACGACGGAATTCCGTTGCTTCGGCTACTGTTAAACCGGCTGTACTTGCAATGTAGAAGTACGGAGTTGCCGCGAACTTTTCGCTCAACTCATCAATAATCTGATTTTTTTCTTCTCTTGTCATGATTACAATCCAGCTATAGATCCTTTATCAATGATGATGCCCGGAGACATTGTCGAAGATATATTGATCGATTTAACATATGTACCCTTTGCAGAAGATGGCTTCAATTTCAACAAGGTGTTGATAACTTCTTGCGCATTTTCAGCAATTTTATTTGCATCAAAAGAAACCTTACCGATAGAGGTATGGATGATACCAGTTTTGTCAACTTTAAAGTCGATTTTACCTGCTTTTACTTCTTTTACTGCATTTCCTACTTCCAAAGTTACTGTACCAGACTTTGGATTAGGCATCAGACCGCGAGGTCCTAACACACGTCCCAAACGGCCTAATTTTGCCATCACTGTCGGCATTGTAATGATTACGTCGATATCGGTCCAACCGCTCTCGATTTTTGCAATGTAATCATCCAATCCTACGTGATCAGCACCGGCTGCTTTTGCTTCCTCTACTTTATCTGGAGAACACAATACGAGTACACGTACGTCTTTACCAGTTCCATGAGGTAGGGCAACCACACCACGAACCATTTGGTCCGCTTTGCGGGGGTCTACGCCTAAGCGAACATCAATGTCCACAGAGGCATCGAATTTTGTATAGGAAATTTCCTTCAATAATGCAGCTGCTTGGTCAAGCGTATACGCTTGCGTCGCATCGTATTTTGATAGGGCTTCCTTTTTTTTCTTCGTAAGTTTTGCCATTACCTTTTAATTAAAATGTTTATTTCTGATGGTTAAATCAGAACGGTTTATCACCAGAAACAGTAATACCCATTGATCTTGCCGTTCCAGCAATCATACTCATTGCCGCTTCAATTGTAAAACAGTTCAAGTCTGGCATCTTCGTTTCCGCAATAACGCGAACTTGATCCCAAGTTACAGAACCTACTTTTTTCAAGTTGGGTTGTGCTGAACCGGATTTAACTTTCGCAGCGTCCAATAACAAAATTGGTGCTGGAGGAGTTTTTACAACGAAATCAAACGATTTGTCTGCGTAATAAGTAATTAGGACCGGCAATACTACGCCGTTTTTATCTTGAGTACGTGCATTAAACTGCTTGCAGAACTCCATGATATTTAATCCTTTCGAACCTAATGCAGGACCGATGGGTGGTGAAGGATTGGCTTGGCCACCTTTGCATTGAAGCTTAACGTAACCAGCTATTTCTTTTGCCATGTTAAAACATCGTTTATTTAGTGAAATTAGAGGTTTTTCTGCCAATAAGGGTGGAAGCTTCCTTATCTGAATCCCCTCCGGGTGACCTTCCTGTGTAACAATACATTCCAGCCCATTAAGCCTTTGAAATTTTCAAATGACATAATGCCGCTTTTTAAACGGACTGCAAAATTAAGGGAAAATACTTAGATTGCAAGAATTATTTTATTTTTTTTGATGTAAAACAAAAAAGCCCCAGTAAAACCGGGGCTCAAAATTTATTTTTATAAAAAATTATTTCTCTACCTGAGAGTAATTTAATTCCAATGGTGTATTACGGCCAAAGATCTTAACCATAACAGATAGTTTTTTGCTATTCTCGTGAATCTCTTCAACGGTACCTTCAAAGGATGCAAATGGACCATCAATCACGCGAACTGTTTCGCCTTTGATGAAGCTAATGGATGCATACTCCTCAACTGCCGCCGCTTCGTCCACTTTGCCTAAAATACGATTTACCTCGCTTTGGCTCATTGGTACAGGTTTCTTGACGATTACTTTTGTCTTTTTTACTTTTCCGCCTTCTACCTTTGATACCTCTACTTCTTCATTGTTCGCTTGTAAGAAACCGATTACGCCGGGTGTAGAAGTTAAAATATGACTTACCTCACCAGCTAAGTCAGCCTCTACCATGATGTATCCTGGAAACAAGTTTTTCTCGCGAATTACTTTTTTGCCTTTACGGATTTCGTAAATCTTTTCAGTTGGGATAAGGATTTGTGGAACAGAATCTGACACACCTTGGCGTGCAAGCTCATTTTCCATATAGGTCTTTACCTTTTTTTCCTGTCCTGAGATTGCTCTCAATACGTACCATTTAGTCTCTGCCATGGAAATTGCTTTTTTAGGATTGGGTTACCCCCTGGTTAAAATGAACTATAGAATAAATCCAATCCAGATTTAAACGCCAAATCTACGACTCCTACCAATAAGGCAAAAATCAATGAGGCAACTAAAACTAAAACAGAACTTGATTGCAAGTCTGTGAATTTAGGCCATGTAACGTTTTCCGTTACTTCTACCCAAGATTCTTTAATCAATGATGTAAAACTGCTCATAATTTACCGATTATCGGTTTTTGTTAATTTCGTTGCACGGGCACAAGGATTCGAACCCTGACCAAAGGTTTTGGAGACCTGCATACTACCATTATACTATGCCCGTAGAAAGGATTGCAAATTTAGATAAAAAAACCTAATTAACAAACCTCTCTTAGTTTTATTGAATTTTTACCATTGCGAATAGCTTGTGGGTTCTAGAAACCGACGAACCGTTCTAGAATGACTATTGACGTAACGTGGATCATTAACGATGCGTTTCCAGTCCGCATCAGCACTGAATTTGGCCCAATTCGCATCACGCTCCGCCATGCTTTCAAAAGCAACCATGTACGTGAGGCATGGCGTATTTTCGCCGGCTAGTGCCTCGCCAAAGAATACATTATGTAAACCTACTTTGTCGAAGATTTTCAATTCATCATCATTAAACATGGCCACTTTTCTGCGTAATGCATCCTCATTATAAGCTTCATATGTACGCCATTCGTAAATTCGGCCTGCATTTGTTACAGGTAATTTCATTGTTGGATGCCCCGAAAAGCCTTTCGCCAAATAGGTGCTAATTTTTTCAAACATGGGCTTTTCTAATCCCACATACTCAAAATAGGGCTTTGCCGCTTCTTGGTAATTGGCATCCTTGAGTAAGGCATCCTTGTATCCTGCATAGGCTTCTAGGGATGCAAATGGGATCGTAACGACGATAATGGCCGGCTCGGGTTTGCCTAAATCTTTAAAGACGCCTACTTTATTAACACCATATTTGTTCAATGCAGGAATGAGTGCTTTGGATAAATAGTTTTCCAAAACTCCCGTATTTCCTCGAAATTTCATTTGATAGGTTCTAATTTCATAAAATTCCTGGCTAAATACCGATATGGAATATAAGAGAACTGATAATAAAAGAAATAATTTTTTCATGTGATAATATGTTAGAGATTAAAATCGTTCAAGCCTCAGGCGCTAGCTTTGGCAAACCTGTAAGGATTGCCAAAGCTGAAGGACACGCCCAGGCTTCTCACAAGTATACAAAAAAAAAGAGCGGTCATTGACCGCTCTTTCCTGTATAGGCTAATTAAAATTAGTCTAAGATTTCAGTTACCTGACCAGCACCTACTGTACGGCCACCTTCACGAATCGCGAAACGTAAACCTTTGTCCATAGCTACTGCGTTCAATAACGTAACATCAATTGTTAAGTTATCACCAGGCATACACATTTCAACTCCTGCAGGTAAAGTAATTTCACCTGTTACGTCTGTCGTACGGAAGTAGAATTGTGGACGGTATTTGTTAAAGAATGGAGTGTGACGTCCACCTTCTTCTTTTGACAAGATATAAACCTCTGCTTTGAATTTAGTGTGAGGCTTAACTGAACCTGGCTTACAGATTACCATACCACGACGGATATCAGTTTTCTCAATACCACGTAACAATAAACCTACGTTATCACCAGCTTCACCACGATCTAAGATCTTACGGAACATCTCAACACCAGTTACTACTGATTTCAAGTTTTCAGCTCCCATACCTAAGATATCAACTGCCTCACCTGAGTTAATAACACCAGTCTCGATTTTACCTGTTGCTACAGTACCACGACCTGTGATCGAGAATACGTCTTCAACTGGCATCAAGAATGCCTTATCAACATCACGCTTTGGAAGTGGAATCCAAGAATCTACTGCATCCATTAACGCTTCGATTGTAGCTACCCATTTAGCATCTCCGTTCAATCCACCTAAAGCAGATCCTTGGATTACTGGAATGTTATCGCCATCGAATTCGTAGAATGAAAGAAGCTCACGGATCTCCATTTCAACTAATTCTAATAATTCTGGATCATCAACCATATCCACTTTATTCATGAATACAACCAATTGAGGTACACCTACTTGGCGAGCCAAAAGGATGTGCTCACGTGTTTGTGGCATTGGTCCGTCAGTTGCAGCAACTACCAAGATAGCACCGTCCATCTGAGCAGCACCAGTAACCATGTTCTTCACGTAATCCGCGTGACCTGGACAGTCAACGTGTGCATAGTGACGGTTAGCTGTAGCGTACTCTACGTGAGCCGTGTTAATCGTGATACCACGCTCTTTTTCTTCTGGAGCAGAGTCAATGGAAGAGAAATCTTTCTTCTCAGCAAGACCTTTTTCAGAAAGAACTTTAGTGATAGCAGCTGTTAAAGTTGTTTTACCGTGGTCAACGTGGCCAATTGTACCAATGTTAACGTGGGGTTTACTTCGGTCAAAATTCTCTTTTGCCATGATTATTTAGTTCTTAATTAAGTTATAAAAAATTTCAAATTGTACTTATTCAAATTCGGCCTTGCTTCATGCCTAGAGCCTTTGAGCAGGATTGAACTGCCGACCTCTTCCTTACCAAGGAAGTGCTCTACCACTGAGCTACAAAGGCAAAACCTTGCGGCCATCTTGGTTCGTCTCGTTAGACTTACCACAAATAAAAATATTACTCAGGCGGTTTTCTCCTAAGTAACATTTTATTCTGAGCGGGAGACGGGGCTCGAACCCGCCACCTATAGCTTGGAAGGCTATCGCTCTACCAAATGAGCTACTCCCGCTGGCTAGATTCTCCTGTAAAAAGAATCTAAATTCAATAAATAAATGTGGGGACAGATGGATTCGAACCACCGTAGGCATTCACCAGCAGATTTACAGTCTGCCCCATTTGGCCGCTCTGGTATATCCCCTTCATTTTGTTTCAGCGAAACGTTTTGCTGAAATAGTTCGCAAAAGTAGCTCCTTTTTTGATTTCCGCAAAGCTCTCGCCAAAAAAAATGTGATAAATTTTTAGAATAGTTTAATTCCGAAGCTAAATGCCGTTAATTGAGGCCCTAAACCCTTCTCGAATAATGGCGTCAAATCATAATTGAAGAACAAATCCGGGAAATGTCGCAAGGCTACTTCCGCTTTTAGGCCATAACGTACCTGGCTAATATTGTAGTTCGATCCCGTCCGCTTCAAATTATCGTTCTTTTCCTCAATCGTTTTCGTCCAACTATCCATGCGGTAACTCACATATCCTCCAAAGCCAATCATTTGAATCGCCGACTGCTTGCTAAATGCGAAATGTGGCATAATAGGTAAAGTGATATAAGAAACCGTAAGTTTATTCTTACTCAACTGAATTTCATTGCCTTGAGCATCTAATATCGGTTGGAATGTCGTCGATGAGCCCGTTTTAGTTACTACCCGATTGTGATCAAACATAAAATTGTACCAATCAAACGAGATTCCATAGCCCAATTTAAATGCACTCTTTTTCCCACGTGCAATCGTTGCCGAACGAGCAAACTCCAAACTTACGAAGCGAGAACCTGTCGGCTTAAGCTCCGAATCCGTTGCTAAATAAGGAGATGGATAAATAGCTATGACCTGTTCGGGCATTTTTCCTGACAATCCATTTAAACCCAAGTAAAGGTTCATTCCTTTGCGTTCATATAAATTCAGATGCTTTTCCTTTGGATGGACTTTTGTTGAGTCTTTCCCCCAAATCACCTTTGTTTCTTCGCCATTCGCTTCTTTGACCTGCACGCCATTCCAATCCACGTGTACTTCTTCCTGGCCATCTTTGACATGTATGCCATTCCACCCCACGCGAACTTCTTCTTTCCCATCACTGTGAATAACAAGCGCTTTGCCCAAGCTATCATTTTTTATGTTGATCCGCTTATCTCCATCATTCGGATAGGTCATTTTGAACGTTTTTTCTGGACCCGTATAGGTAGCGCCAGATTTGATAACGCCTATTTTGACTTTGCTATTCCCAATTTGAACGGCCAAACTGCTATCTCCTTCCGTATTCGTGCGAATCACTCCACGTACAACTTGCCATAAACTGTCCGTAAGTACTAAACCCTTACTTTGAAAAACCTTCTCCAGTTCCTCGCGAAGGCTTTTGTTTTTGTCTTGATTCCCACCAATAATGGTCTGGTTTCGTTTATCAATTTTTAATAATAAGCTATCAGGATTCGTATTTCCAAAAAGCTGTTGGGTCAAGCCCAATAGGACAATAATTAATAATGCTTTCATTGTATTTGAAATGTTTGTTTAACGGTTTGTTCTGTACGATAATAGGTATTCGCTACCTGGTGAATGCCATCTTCCAATGGCCGATTTCCTTCTTTCAATTGCTGCCAGTCTAATTCTTCTCCTGCTACAACTTGCTTCACTTGTTTAATCAAACGACCCAATAGGCCTTTTCTCTTTTTTGTTGGCGTTGCATCAAGCTGAGCTACCGATAAAGGTTTTGGACTTTCGATTGGATCAATGTCTACCCGAACCCAAATTTCCTCTATCGCTTCTGGTTTTGAATCTACCTTCGCTAAGTCGGGTTGTTGGTCATTGAGTATAATTCCGGGCTCAATAGATGGCGTATAAACTTGTTCGGGTTCCTTTTGCTTTTGTTCTTTGATTATTACTTCGGGGGCAGCCTCGTGCGAAGCTAAAACCGGCAACTCGCCGGAGGCAGCTTGATCGGGTTGCTGATTTTCAACTTGCGTTACGGTTGGCGCTGTTTTAGCAGGATCAATGCTGCTTTCCCAGTTTATGCCAATCAATATAGCGAGAACTGCTGCGGCCGACCACACCCACGTATTCATGCGCAACCATAATGGCCGTACACGTTTTTCGTCCAACTGTTTTTCCATGCGCTCCCACATATTTGCAGGAACCTCTGATTCATGTGCTTGAATTTGCTTTTGCCAAGCTTTTTCAAGCGCTTCCCAAGAAGTATTATTTGGCTTTTTCATGATTCAATTAATTTTATTTTTTGCTGGATCATTGTCCGAGCTCTTGATAACTGTGATTTTGATGTTCCCGAAGAGATAGCTAATAACGTGGCAATTTCATCGTGGCTATATCCCTCTATCGCATACAAATTAAAAATGGTTCGATAACCCGGCGGAAGTTCCGCAATCAAAGCTTCGATTTCCGCAGTCCTTAAGTGCATCAAGGCATCTGCTGGCTCTCCCACATCCCAAGCTTCTTCAATGTTCTTGGTGAATACATCCCCTTGTTTCCGGATTTTCATCAAACACTCATTCACCACAATCCGACGAATCCACCCTTCAAAACTACCGGCCTCATTAAATGTCTCTACTTTTGAAAACACTTTCATGAAACTTTCCATCAATGTATCTTCCGCATCTGGCCCGTTGCCTAAATACCTTCGACATACGGCCATCATTTTCCCCGAGTAGCGGTTAAATGTCGCATGTTGCCCCTTGCGGTCCTGTTTTTTGCAGGCCTGCACCAGTGATTGCTCAAGGTTTTCGGAGGGTAAATGTTTATGCAAAGTTGACAAAATGTTAATTGTACGTAAAGATGGTTAAAATGTAGAAATGGTTGCGTGGGTTTGAAAAGAATCCCAAAATTCCGTTCTTTACATCCAATTAGAATCATATGCCAAACGCAGCACCCATTGGGATTTTTGATAGTGGAATCGGCGGATTAACGCTCGCGCATGCCATCACGGAATTGATGCCAAACGAGAATATTGTTTATTTCGGCGATACGGCCCATCTACCTTATGGTGATAAATCTGCAACAGCCATTCAGGCCTATTCCTTGAAGATTTGCAATTTCTTGATGGAAAAGCAATGTAAATTAATTCTCATTGCCTGTAATTCTGCCTCTGCTGCCGCTTACGATTTGGTGAAAACCTATGTGGGAACCAAGGCCATCGTTGTCAATGTCATCGATCCCGTCATTGATTATTTAGACCAAAACTGGGAAGGGAAAACAATTGGTCTTATCGGGACAAAGCAAACTGTCAACTCAGGAATCTACGCGACCAAAGCCGAAGCGCTTGGAAAAAATATTCATATCAAATCGCTTGCAACACCTTTGTTGGCCCCTATGATTGAAGAAGGATTTTTCAATAATAACATCTCGGAACAAATCATTAAGGAGTATTTGGCGCATGACAATTTAGCCAATATCGAAGGCCTGATTCTAGGATGTACCCATTACCCCTTGATTAAGAAACAGATAGATGCGTATTTCCAGGGGAAAATTCCTGTGATTGATACTTCTTTGATCGTCGCTGCTGCTATCAAACAGATTTTAGCGAATCAAGATTTGTTGATTGATACGAAAGCGAAAGCTTCCCGACAATTCTTTGTGTCGGATTACACGGACTCATTTGAAAAATCGACGCAGATTTTCTTCGGAGAAACAATCAAGCTGACGCAGTATCCGATTTGGGATTAATTCGCCTTTCCCATCAATTGAGAAACGCGTTGACGTAATTGCCATTTGGCAATGCGCTCCTTTTGCTCCTGTTTGCTTTGTTTAAACCAAAGCCATGCAATGCCACCCACCAACAAATAAGGTGCCGTCAGCAAGTATAAGATACCCGTGTTCAAGCCTGTTGCGATATTCGAGCGACCATTGGAAACCGTACTTTCTACCGTCGTCCGACACATCGCACATTGAGCATCAACATCCAGCTGGATGAACAATAATAAGCAAACGATGAAAAATATACGCTTATACATAGTAAGGAGAAATCATTAGGTAAACAATGACACCAGAAATTGAAACATATAACCAAATCGGATAGGCCCATTTAACCGTTTTCTTATGGGCAGCTATATCTCCTGTCAAGGCATGGTATAAAGCCATCAACACGAGACGAACAACTCCGATGGACAAAATAATGTGCGAAGCAAGTAAGAAAAAATAAATGCTTTTGATTATTCCTTCGCCTCCAAATTTGGTGGATTCGTTGGCTACGTGGTACAAAATATATAAGATAAGGAATACAGCACCTTGTAATACCGAAGCACCCATGGCTTTGCGATGTCCCTCAATGTTCTTTTTCTTCACAGCGATTAATCCAATAATTAAACTCAACGCGGTCGTACTGTTGATAATTCCGATTAAATGGGGAAGAACCTTTGTCCAATCGCCCAAGGGTAATTTACTTGGCAAGGATAACAAGCCCGCAACGGCTAAAGGTATCGCAATGGAGATCACATTGATGATCAAATTATTTTTCGGGGACTTGGTTAATGTTAACATCTGCTATTCTGTGGTATAAATGCTTTTTAAAACTTTGATTTCCATAATCAAACGGTCCACTTCTTTCTTATCCGTACCATCGTAGAATCCGCGAATAACACCCGTTTTGTCTACCAATACTAAACGCTCAGAATGAATAAATGTTTCGTCGGGGTTCTTAATCGCCGCATCATATTCAGAAGCATCCGCTAGTGGCACATGGAAACCTTTTAAAATTAATGGATAGATTTCTTTTTTTGCTCCTGTTAAAAATGTCCAACGTGTCGAATCGGCCTCGAAGCGTTTGGCATATGCCGAAAGCTTAGTAGGCTCATCGTAGTTCGGGTCGACCGAAATGGAAATGAAATGAACGTCCTTGTCTTGGTTGAAGGTATCTGTTGCCCGACTAACCTGCGAAGTGATTTTAGGGCAAATGATTCCACAGCGAGTAAAGAAGAAATTGGCAACATAAATTTTGCCTTGTAAAGTTTTGGAAGAAAATGTCCTGCCGTTTTCGTCGGTCAGTTGGAAAGCTGGAATCGTTTGAAATACCGTATCGAGTTCGGATTCGTTCCAGCGGGGATTTAATCGTTTGGCCATTTTGATTTCCCCGGTCGTAGAATCGATCGCAGGAATAAAACGGGGTAGGGTATAATGATTGGTACCGAATGTCTTTAGCCCTAAAAAGATAAAGACAGGCACTATTAATGTCATTAATAAGATGCCTGCCTTCTTATTCATAATTCCTAAAAGGAAAATGGGTTTACTAATACATGTGACCGCCTTCGTAGATTAAAGCGATCAAAAGCCAAACTACAAAGATTGTCGGGACTAATACAGCCCAAATTAATGATTTTACCTCATGCTTTAAGTGCATGAATTCACCTACGATGTAGAATGCCTTAACAATCGTCATGCCGCAGAAAATAGCAACACGTAAGGTATTTGCAGGCATGGTGAATGCGATAACGAATTCAATTGCCGTTAAGATCAATAAGATCCAAAATGTTTTCCAAATCGCTCCGGTGTTTGGAGCGGCGATTTCTTTTTCAGAAGTTTCGTGTGCTACGTGAGCCATAATATCAATGAATAAAGATTATACTAAATAGAAGAAGGTAAATACGAATACCCAAACCAAGTCAACAAAGTGCCAGTAAAGACCTACTTTCTCAACCATTTCATAATGCCCTCTGCGCTCGTAAACGCCCGTCGCTGCATTAAAGAAAATTAAGATATTCAAGATAACTCCTGAGAATACGTGTGTTCCATGGAATCCTGTAATGAAGAAGAATAAATCCGCAAATGCAGGAGGGCCGTAAGGGTTACGAACCAAATTGGCTCCTTCAATCGGAGTAACTACGCCATCAATCAATTGCTTCGCTGCGATTGACAAATCTTCTGGACCGTGGATAAAGTGTGTCCATTCCCAAGCTTGTGAACCCAAGAAAGTAAATCCACCTACGATTGTCCATAACATCCATTTCTCTACATCTTTGCGGTCTCCACGGTGGCCAGCTTCTACAGCTAATACCATGGTTACAGAAGAGGCAATCAAAATGAAAGTCATGATACCTACGAATACCAAAGGCAATGACATTCCGTGTAAAAATGGAACGGCTTCAAATACCTTTTCTGGGATAGGCCAGTGTGTCGTAGCAAAATAGAACGTATCAGGAGTTCCTTCCCAAGCGGGTTGGCTGAAACGAATCATTCCGTAAGTAATCAATAAGGCAGAGAACGTAAATGTATCTGATAGGAGGAAAAACCACATCATTAATTTTCCGTAACTCGCTTTTAAAGGTTCTGATCCACCCGACCATGTTAGGTTTTCGGGTACAGCAGGGGCAGTGTGTGCAACTGACATGCGGTAATTGCTTAATTGTTAAAAACTAAAAATAAAAATAAATATACCCATAAAGCATCTAAAAAATGCCAATAGGTGGTACAAATCTTAATTTGGGTCAATGCTTTTGCATTAATTTTCAGTCGGAAAGCTGCCACTAAAGCAACCAATAACACAATCAATCCGGAGATTAAATGTAGCCCATGTAGGCCTGAAAGTACATAAACAAAAGAACCTGACGGATTTCCTACAAAGAATACGTTCTTTTCCACTAATTGGATCCAACCGTAAAATTGCATGATTAAGAATATTAATCCGAGCACAAAAGTAATAGAAATACTTATTCGAAGCGCATTAAATTGGTCTTTTTTTGCTGCTAGGTATGCAAAATGCATGGATGCACTACTAGCTAGTAAAACGATGGTGCTATAAGAAAACAAATTTGGCAAATCGAATTCAACCCAGTTACCTTCTGCTTTTCTTACGAGATATGCACTTGTAAACGCAGCAAACAACATGATGATGGATACAATGAATAACCACATGGTGAACACTTTCGGATTGACCGAACGCGTTTCATTGGCTGCAAGGAGTTCTTCTTGATTTTTCATGACTTAAGCTTTATCAAATAAAAAGGCGATTTGAACAATTAATAAATAAATGAAGGAACCAAACATCATCCAGCGGGCTGCCTTGTCTGTAGGTTTCATCATTAAGTAAAATGTCTGTCCTAAGAACAAGCTACCGGCCACAATTGTTATGATGGCTGACGTAATTCCTGTCATATGCATCATATACGGCAAAAATCCCAATGGGATCAAAAATACCGTGTAGATCATAATGGTAAAGGCTGTTTTCAAGTCTTTTTTCCCATCATTCGGCAACATGCGGAATCCCGCTTTTTTATAGTCGGCATCTGCCACCCACGCTATCGCCCAAAAGTGTGGGAATTGCCAAAAAAATTGGATAGCAAATAGGATGCCCGGTTCCCAACCGAAATGCTGTGTGGCTGCGACCCAACCGATCATCGGAGGGAATGCGCCTGGGAATGCTCCTACAAATACTGAAATGGGACCTACGCGCTTGAGTGGCGTGTAGACATAGCCGTAAAGAATATACGAAAGCAAGCCAATCGCTGCAGCTTTCCAAGTGAAATAGCTTAATAAGCCTAATGCTAA
Organism: Aquirufa echingensis; assembly: GCF_042714525.1. Classification (NCBI taxonomy): domain Bacteria; kingdom Pseudomonadati; phylum Bacteroidota; class Cytophagia; order Cytophagales; family Flectobacillaceae; genus Aquirufa; species Aquirufa echingensis. Next base: position 19,945 of record NZ_JBBKYA010000004.1, read on the forward strand.
AGCCGCAATAATCAGCCCGTAAATCTGCGCATTTTTTGGTGTGAGCGTTTGGGTGGGAAGTGGACGCTTGGCCGTACGCTTCATCAATTTATCGTATTCAATTTCTTTTAATTGGTTAACGATATTGGCAGCGCCTGTCAGGAAAAATCCACCTAAGGAAATTAGAATAATATCAATCGCCTTATGTTCAACTGGGGCTAATAAAAAACCGAAGGTTCCCGAAAACGCCACGGTCATCGAAAGTCGTGATTTTAATAAAGCGATATAGGGTTTTACCTTGTTCATATACTTCGTGTTTTTAACCACGCATGCACGTGAAGACCCAATAAAACTAATGAACTCGTTAAGTGAATTGGTTGGGAGCCCATTGGTAACGCGAAGTAGGCCATTAGAACGCCCGATATCAGCGATATTCCGATACAAAAAACAAATGCCCTTACGTAAGGTGTATTATTCAATTCTGTTCCTTGAACATTTTTCCAAAGGAAATAATGACTAATCAAAATCGCCCAAGAAAACGTGCGGTGTGTGATGTAACCCAAGTCTAAGTTTTCGATCCACTGTGCTTTGGCGTTTTCACCCAATGCACGAATGACCTCATCCATGTTTTCACGTACTTGCGTTCCTAGTAAAATTTGAATGCAGATGATGAAAGCATTAATTGTGATCCATTTGCGTTGTGATTGTGCTAAATCAATTTTAGGCTTATCGGTCTGTAACGCTTTCAATAGAAAAAATAACACTCCCGTGGTTAATAGCATGTGCATGGTCACAACACCCGGTAAAAGAAATGAATCAACGACATATTTTCCTAGTACAGCATTGGCCATTACAAGTAGAAATGCTGCCAAAGTTGGTAGAAATACGCGCCGACCTTTTTTAATGGATAATGCAAGGGTTGTGGCCATGAAAAGACCAGTAAGGGCACCCATTAATCGGTTAAGGTATTCAATCCATGTTTTCGTTGGATTGAATAACACTTCTCCATGTAACTTTTCCTTGTAGATTTCTTGGTAGTTGAAGGGCAATTCCGAAATATGGGTAGGAGGAACTAATTGACCAAAGCATTTAGGCCAATCAGGACATCCCATACCAGAACCTGTGCTTCGTACGATTCCACCTGCTAATATGAGCACATATAAGCTGATTAAGGTGATTGTACCGAAACGTTGGAAGGTCATGTAGGTAGCTAAAAAAAGGATGCATCCAAATGAAACCATTTCGATGCATCCTTTAGGTTGTTTTTAATTAACGGTTATATGACTCGTTTTGTGCAGCCAATAAACTTTCAATTGCTTTTTCGTTCGCAATTTCTTCGTTTTCCTCTGGTAAGTTTGATTCTGGTGTTGCAGAATATGGAACGTTTTGAGGAATGAAATCTGACTCAGCTCCTGGTTTTGAGTAGTCGTAAGGCCAACGGTATACAGCTGGAATTTCACCTGGCCAGTTGCCGTGTCCTACTTCTACTGGAGTTGTCCACTCCAAAGTAGTAGAGTTCCATGGATTCTGTGTTGCTTTTTTCCCTTTGAACATCGAGTAGAAGAAGTTCCAGAAGAAAATGGCTTGTGCCGAGAATGTTAAGATTGCTGCGATTGAAATGAACATGTTCAAATCAGTAAATGCCTCTTCGCGTCCGTTTCCTAATGCCGTGAATGAATAGTAACGACGTGGGAAACCTGCGATACCTGTGTAGTGCATTGGGAAGAATACGCAGTAAACGCCTACGAATGTTGCCCAGAAGTGAATGTAACCTAAGGTCTTGTTCATCATGCGACCAAACATTTTTGGATACCAGTGATAAACGCCAGCCATCAAACCAAAGAATGATGCAGATCCCATTACCAAGTGGAAGTGAGCTACGACGAAATATGTATCGTGTAAGTTGATATCCAATGCCGAGTTACCCAAAATGATACCTGTAACACCACCTGAAATAAATAGGGAAACAAGACCGATTGAGAATAACATCGCTGGCGTAAAGATCAAATTACCTTTCCACAAAGTTGTGATGTAGTTAAATGCTTTTACTGCTGAAGGTACCGCAATGATCAATGTCAAGAACATAAATACAGATCCCAAGAATGGATTCATACCCGTTACGAACATGTGGTGAGCCCATACGATAAACGCAAGGACTGTAATACCCATCATCGAACCAATCATCGCACGGTATCCGAAGATAGGTTTACGTGAATTCGTTGCAATAATTTCAGATGTCATTCCTAATGCTGGCAACAATACGATGTATACCTCAGGGTGACCTAAGAACCAGAATAAGTGTTGGTATAAAATTGGAGAACCTCCCATGTTTGGAAGTGCTTGTCCTTGAATATAGATTTCCGACAAGTAGAAAGATGTTCCAAATGAACGGTCAAAAATCAACAATAAAGCAGCTGATAACAATACCGGGAATGATAACAAACCTAAAACCGCTGTGAAGAAGAATGACCAGATTGTTAAAGGCATCTTCGTGAAAGTCATACCACGAGTACGTAAGTTGATAATTGTACAGATGTAGTTAATACCTCCCATTAAAGATGAAACGATAAATAATGCCATCGAAGTCAACCACAATGTCATACCTAAACCTGAACCTGGCATTGCTTGTGGCAAAGCACTTAATGGAGGATAAATTACCCAACCACCTGACGCAGGCCCTGTTTCAAGGAATAGAGATGAAAACATAACTGCTGATGATAAGAAGAAGAACCAGAAGGATAACATGTTAATGAATCCTGAGGCCATGTCACGCGCACCAATTTGTAATGGAATCAAAAAGTTTGAGAATGTTCCAGACAAACCTGCTGTTAATACAAAGAATACCATGATGGTACCGTGCATCGTTACTAGAGCTAAATAAAACTCTTTATCTAATTTTCCTGACTCATCAATCCATTCGCCTAATAAAGGGCGCAACCATTCCAATTGCATTTCTGGGAAACCCAATTGTAAACGGAAAAGAATGGATAAAGACCCTCCAACAAACGCCCATAAGATACCCATGATAAGGTATTGCTTAGCAATTGTTTTGTGATCTTCTGAGAAGATGTACTTCTGAATAAAATTTGGCTCATGATGCTCGTGTTCGTGATCATGTGCGTGAGCGTGAACTTCTTCAGCGTGTGTTGTAGCAGTTGACATAGGAATATATTTTTCTTTCTACTGTTCTAATTAAAAATTATAATGCTGCAGCTGTTGCAGTGCTATCTGTTGCAATGGGCTCAGCAGGAATATATTTGCTCGCTTTTGCTTTCAAATTTGCAGGTACTTTTTCTAAATAACTTGGATTCGTTGCCAAGAATGGTTTTTGCTCAGCACACCATTTTTTGTAATCTGCAGGCTCATCCACGAATACCGTAATAGCCATACCGAAGTGACCACGACCACAGATTTCTGTACAGTTTAACTTAAAGTTGAAATCCTTGTTGTTCAACTTCGCACGCATTTCATCTGTAGAAATTGTTGGTGTAAACCAGAATTTCGTAGGCATACCAGGTACCGCATCCATTTTAACACGTTGGTAAGGTAAATATACCGAGTGCAAAACGTCTTGTGCTTTGATCTTCAAAAGAACTGGTTTGCCTTTTGGAATGTGTAATTCAGTTGCTGTAAAGTCGTCAAATGAATTTTTGTCTGTAAAGTCGATACCGATGCTATTTGTCTCATCGATCAACTTGTAGTTTTGATTTCCAAGTTGGTTATCATCATTACCTGCGTAACGTACATACCAACCGAATTGGTGTCCTGTGATTTCAATCACAACAGCATCACTTGGTGCTTGTGATGTGATATCTCTCCAAGTTCTCCAACCTGTGAAAACCAAGATTGCCATGACAACCGCTGGGATTACAGTCCAGATTAACTCCAATTTATGGTTAACTGGGTAGAAGGTAGCTTTTCTATTTTTGTTGTAACGGTATTTGAATGCAAAGAACAACAACAAGGTATTTGTTGCAAAAAATGCGAATGTTACAACGGCCATAGAAACCCAAAACATTTTATCTGTATCGATACCATGTTTAGATGCTGCTTCTGGTAGGAAATCAGGTAAGCTATGTAAGAAAGACCAAACACCTGCAATCGTTCCTAGTAACCAGAATATCAACATGCCATAAGCATTTGTATTATTACTAGAATCAAGCGGAGTAGACTCATCGTCTCCTTGTGCTAGGTTTTTATTTAACTTCATACTCTTTGCAATCACTGAGATTGCCAAGATGAAGAATACTACGGATAAAAGACCAATTAGGTAATTCATATATGTATTTGTTAAAATCGTAATCGCTTAATACTAAATATCGTGATGTAATGCTTCTGGTAAGAACGGGTGATTCTTCGCTACCAAAGAAGCTTTCGTTAATTCACCTGAAATCACATAAATGAATGCAGATGCAAATACTGTTACCATCCCGAATTCAACCAATCCATAACCTCCGTGCTTTCCTAAAACACCTGGCATAATCATTTGATAGAAGTCGATATAGTGACCTGCGATGATTAAGAATGCAGCGATTTTCAAGAAAATACGCGTTCTTTTTGCATCACGTGTCATTAGAACTAAGAAGGGTAGCAAGAAGTTTAAGATTACCATCAAAATTTCTGAAGTTTTGTAAATTTTGTTGTGACCTTCCCAACGCTCCAAGAAATAGATCGTTTCTTCAGGTAGGTTTGCATAGTAGATCAATAAGAATTGCTCAAACCAAACATATGACCAGAAGATAGAGAACGCAAACATAAACTTACCTAAGTCATGTAAATGGTTCTCATTTACATAGCCCATCAAGCCTTTGTCTTTTAAGTAAAGAATTGCTAATACGATGACCGCATAAGTCGTAACATGCCATGAAGCGAACATGTACCATCCGAACATGGTTGAGAACCAATGTGTGTCGATTGACATCACCCAATCCCAAGCGAAAATAGAACTTGATGCACCGAAAATTACGATGAATGCTGTACCAATTTTCACCATTTGAGTAAACAAATCACTTCCGCCAACTAAATCTTCTTCCAATGACTTTTTACGCAACATGTTCCATAAAATGATCCATAATGCTCCAAAGCCTACTAAACGAATTAAGAAAAAGTTCTTGTTTAAGTAACCTGATTTTCCAGCAATGATTTTGTCGTAGTTTTCACTTCCTACTTCTGTTACACCGTGGTGCATCCAGTGGAAGATCACATCTCCTTTGAAGAAGAATACCAAAATCAAAATAGGTAAAGAAATGTATAAGAACTTAGGGAAAGCCTCAGGAACACGTTTCATGACTGCAGACCAACCTGATTTAGTTAAGTATTGCAAAGAAACAAAGAACATACCCACAACAGCGATACCTGTGAAGAATACAGCGTTCAACCATACGTTTGCCCAAATACGATTTGTCCAATCGTAATGTTCCTCGGCACCTGCTTGGTGAGAAACGGCTCCACCGGAAAGGTGCTCGCCAGCTGCTTCATGTCCTGCTTTAACTGCATCGTGTCCTGCATTCGCTACTTCGTGTCCGCCAGCTTCGCCTTTTGATAAAAGGTAAATACCGAGCGCTAAAGCAGCTAAACCAGCGATGAAAGCATAAATAATACGTTTTTTGCCTTCAGCACTAAATTCAAAATGCTCTTCTACGTTTGCTGGGGAAAAATGTGAATGTCCCGCCATCTTGATCTCTATTTAATTTAAATTGATTGAATTATTGTTTTTGTAGTTCGTGTACATACAACACGATTTTCCAACGGTTTTCCGAAGAGATTTGTGATCCATGTGGCCACATTCTTCCTTTACCGTGTGTAATGACGTGATAAATATGTCCGTCATTCATCGTCTTTAATGCATCACTTGAGTAAACAGGAACTCCTTTGTAAGCTTTTGCTACCAAGCCATCTCCTTTACCTGCCTCACCATGGCAATGTTGGCAAAAACGCTCATATTGAGCCTTTCCTGCTTCGATGTTCTCTGGAGTTGCAGCGATCGGGTTGTACAAAGATTTTTCTGAGTAAGAAATGCTATCGTTTGGAATCGTTTTAGCGATCATTTCTTGTGCTAAGAAAGCTTGCTTTAAACTATCTGAACCAGTGTAACGCTTACGAGAAACGGTACCTTTTACAGGCAAACGCATGTTCATGCCTAATGGATTGATGGTGTTCGTATCACCTTGTGTTTGAGTCATTGGCTCATATCCTACAGAATGATACATGTTTGGAGCAAATTCTGTTCCTGTATCGTTCGGGTCTGAACCGCATGACATTAAGCCTGCAACTACACCAGCTAATAAAACGAATTTAATTCTTGGATTAAACATCTTGTTATGCTTCTTCGTGAACAATTGTTCTTGTTAATTATTTAGTATTTACTTCTATTGCGCCAGAATCTTTCAAGGCTTTCTTGATGTCAGCTGCACTAACTTTGTTTTTGTCAACATTGATTGCCATCACAAATTTGTCATCCGTGATACGCAAATCCAATGGCTCAACCTTGTTGCCAGGGTATAAGTTATTGGAAGCACAAAATGTTGTTACTAAACCAAAGGCTGTAAATAATACAGTTCCTTCAAAAGTTACTGGAATCCAGTTTGGTAACGCAAAGAAATCTTTACCACCGATGATCATTGGCCAATCGAATACCATCGTGTAGCTAATTAAGGCTAGTGCGCAAATCATACCTAATGTACCAAACATAAATGCTGCGATTGGTAATCGTGTACGTGCATGTCCTACTGCTACGTCTAATCCGTGAATTGGGAATGGAGTAAATACGTCTTCGATTTTGATTCCTTGGGCTTTTATCGCTGTTACTGCGTGTAAAACCTCGTCCTCATCGTCATAAACACCCAAAATGTAGTTAGTTGTCGAACTCATATTGTTTTAATTTCGAATTGCTTAATAATTATTCTTCCGTTTTTTTAGCTGCTTTCGCCTTCTTCGCTGGGAAGTTAGATGAAACACCTTTCATTACCGATTTCACCTCTGCCATATTTACCACTGGTAAGAACTTAGCGAATAAGAAGAATAAGGTAAAGAATAAACCAAATGAGAAAATGTAATCTCCAATATCATACATCGTAGGAGAGAACATCGCCCAAGAAGATGGGATATAATCACGGTGTAATGATGTTACGATAATTACAAAACGCTCAAACCACATACCTACGTTAACAACGATTGATAAGAAGAATGAAACCATCAAGTTTGTACGGATCGCTTTTGACCAGAATAACTGTGGAGAGATTACGTTACATGTCATCATCATCCAATATGCCCACCAGTATGGACCCGTTGCACGGTTGATGAATGCATAACTTTCATATTCTACACCTGAATACCAAGCGATGAAGAATTCAGTTAAGTAGGCAATACCTACGACTGAACCTGTCACCGTTACGACGATGTTCATCATTTCGATGTGCTCAATCGTGATGTAATCTTCTAATTTGAAAACCACACGTGTGATCAACAACAACGTTTGTACCATCGCGAAACCAGAGAAAATCGCTCCCGCAACGAAGTATGGAGGGAAGATTGTCGTGTGCCATCCTGGGATAACAGACGTTGCAAAGTCCATGGATACAATCGTGTGTACAGAAAGTACTAGGGGAGTAGAGATACCTGCCAAAATCAATGACATGTATTCATAACGTGCCCAAGTCTTAGAAGAACCTGTCCAGCCTAAGCTGAATAAACCGTACCAGAATTTACGTCCTGCTGTTGTCGCGCGGTCACGAATTGTTGCCAAATCGGGAACAAGACCCATGTACCAGAACAATAAAGAAACAGATAGGTATGTAGAAATCGCAAATACGTCCCAAACCAATGGCGAGTTAAAGTTAACCCATAATGAACCAAAGGCATTTGGCAAAGGTAAAGCCCAGTGTGCCAACCAAGGACGTCCCATGTGAGCTAGGATAAACGATGCAGCACATAATACCGCAAAGATTGTCATCGCTTCTGCAGAACGGTTAATGGAAGTTCTCCATTTTTGACGGAACAATAATAATACGGCAGAGATCAAAGTACCTGCGTGACCGATACCAACCCACCAAACGAAGTTTGTGATATCCCAAGCCCAACCTACGGTTTTATTTAATCCCCAAACGCCAATACCTTGCCACCAAGTGTAGAAAAGGCAATAAGCACCATAAATGAATACAAGACATGAGATCCCGAATGCAATTTTCCATTCTTTGGTAGGCTCTCCCTCTACTTGTTTGCAGATATCGTGGGTAACATCGGAATAAGATTTTCCACCAGTAACTAGTTTCTCTCTTATGGGTGATACAACGTGCGACATATTTTTATTTACTGTTTTACGATTAAAAAATTATGCTTTTTTAGCATCCTTGTTACGAACTTTCTTCAAGTAAGAAATATTAGGCTTCACGTTAATTTCTTCAATTACGTGGTAAGCACGTCCTTCTTGTTCAACCAATAACAATTGTGAGATAGCTGATTTTGGATCATTCATGTCACCAAATGTGATTGCATTCGTTGGGCAAGATTGAGCACAAGCTACTTGAATTTCTCCATCCACTGGACGACGACTCTCTTTTTTCGCTGTCAATTTACCTTCTTGGATACGCTGAACGCACATTGAACATTTTTCCATAACCCCACGTGAACGAACTGTTACGTCTGGGTTGATCACCATACGACCTAAATCGTTGTTGAAGTGGAAATCAAAGTCATCTGTTTGGAAATAACGGAACCAGTTGAAACGACGTACTTTGTACGGACAGTTATTTGCGCAATAACGTGTGCCGATACAACGGTTGTAAGTCATTTGGTTCAATCCTTCTGTTGAGTGCGTCGTCGCTAATACTGGACAAACAGTCTCACAAGGAGCATTATTACAGTGTTGGCATAACATCGGTTGGAAAACAACCTCTGGATTATCAGATGCAATTTCTAAGCCTTGTAAATCTTCTACTTCCGCGTCTGATGAATAATAACGGTCGATACGCATCCAGTGCATTTCACGGCGGTTAATTACTTCTTGGCGACCCACTACTGGTACGTTGTTTTCTGCGTTACATGAGATAACACAAGCTGAACATCCTGTACATGTATTTAAGTCGATCACCATTCCCCACGCGTGGTTGTTGTATTCGTGACCATTCCAAAGAGACAAATCAGTTGCGTCTTTCTCGCCTTCTGAGGTCTTAACTCTTGGTTTGTAGCTTCCTGCTAATGGGTTTTTAGCAAATTCAGCTAAAACAGTTTCTTGAACAACCGCTTGACGCGCCATCACCGTTTGGTGAGTTTGTGTTTGAGCGATGTCTTTTGTTTCACCTGTTGCTGTTACTGAAACACCTTGTGTACATGTTCCTACACATGCCCCATTGATTTCTGAGATGAATGGATAAGCGTTAACACCTACGCCGTCCGCCGATTTACCAGCTTTCGTACGTCCATAACCAATCGCAATGGCGATTGTTCCTTGTGCTTGACCAGGTTGAACCAAGATTGGCAATGTAACTTCGTATCCTTTGGCACTTACTTTAACTAAGTCGCCTTGCTTTAATTTTAATTCGGTTGCAGTTGGTTGTGAAATGGCTGCATAATTGTCCCAACAAGCTTTTGAAACTGGCTCAGGGAATTCCTGTAACCATGGGTTGTTCGCTTGAGAACCTGTACCTAAACCAACTTTCTCGTAAACAGAAATTTCTAATCCTGTAGATGAAGCTGAATATGCTTTTGCAATCGCAGAAGCTGCAGCATTCACGTCAACCGATGGGCTAGAAGCAGAAACGCTACCTGTATTCGGCTCGAAAACACCATTGTGTAATGCGTTATTCCAAGCTACTTTGCCACCTTTTAAGATGTTATTCTCCCAATTGCTTTCTAAGTAAGCTGCAAAATCACCCGACAAACCTGCCCAAGTTAAGAAACTTGCTTGCGCTTGACGAGTTTTGAAGATCGTAGAAATGGTTGGTTGTGTTAATGAGTAGAAACCAGCTTTTGGCTCTGCATCATTCCAAGATTCTAAGAAGTGTGAATCTGGTGCGATAAATTGACATAAAGATGCTGTTTCATCTGCACGCTCGTTCGTTGCTAAGCTTAGTTCAACTTTCGGTAAAGCTGTTGCTAACGCTGCTCCCATTGGGTGATTGTAAACTGGGTTCGCATTGTAGAAAATAACGGCACCAATTTTACCAGCACCTGCTTCTTTAATGAAGTTGGCCATCGCCATGTCATTACCTTGACGGTAGTTCAATGGAATAGCTGTATTTAATGTTGAGCCATAGGCGCCTACTAATGCGTTTGTAGCTGCTACAATTTTTTGTACTTCTGGATCATTTGATCCTGCAACAATGATTGAGGCACCTTTTGAAGCAACTAAATCTTTGGCTGCTTTATCTAAGTGGTCAACTTTAACGGCTGCTCCAGCAATACCAGCTGCACCCGTTAATTTTGCTACTGCATTATATAATGCAACAGCAACTAAACCTTCTTGAGATGGCTTGTAAGTTGCACGGTAATCAGCGTTAGCACCTGTTGTCGACATGATTGTCTCAAACTGGTAGTGACGTGACATGTCTTTTTTGCCTCCTTTTTCTGAGCTTACACGACGTGTAACAGCCCATTGAGAAGAGAATTCACTAGGTGCGATCCATGTACCTAAGAAATCAGCTCCTACAGAAACGATTGTTTTTGCTTTGCTGAAATCGATGCTTGGGATAATTCCGCCATGTGCAGCAGATAATCCGTAAGCTGGATTCGCATCGTAAGAGATATGTTGAGTTGTTGGGTATTTCGCTGCGAAATCAGCAATCACCTTTTTCGTTGTTGGCGAAAGAATCGTGTTAGATACAATTCTGATTTGTCCACCTTTAGCAGCTACTGCAGCTAATTTTGCAGTGAATTCAGCATCTAATTGTTTCCAATCGCTAGCTTTTCCACCAATTTGGGGTCCTTTTAATTTTTCGTTGTCATATAGACTCAAAACAGATGCGTGTGCACGGCCTGAAAGAGCTCCTTTTGAAACAGACGATAAGGTATTTCCTTCGATCTTGATCGGACGACCTTCGCGAGTCTTAACTAAGATTGAAGCGTAATCGCCACCATCCGTGTAAGTCGATGCATACCAGTTGGCAATCGTAGGCTCAACATCCTCCGGTTTGTTCAAGTATGGAATGGTGTTTTTAACCGGTGCTTCACATGCTGCTAATGAAACAGCTGCAACTCCGAATCCCAACATCTTTAAAAAGTCACGACGATGAGTTCCAGATCCGTCTACTAAGGCTTCGCCTTTCGCATCGTTTTCTGAGGGCATGTTGCCAAACTCATTGTGGATATTTTTTACAAACGATGGTTCATTGGTTAACTCCTCAATTCCTTTCCAATACCTCTTGTTCGAATTTTCCATATAATCTTTCTTATTCAGACTAATTTTGAATCTATTGTAATATGATTAATAGTGACACTTAGAACACTCTAAGCCACCAATGTTTTGCACTTTAAGCGGTGTTTTGCTGTCTTTGTTATGCACCTCAACTAATTTGTCGTAGTATGCATTTCCTTTCGCGTTCACATCTGTTTCGCGGTGACAATCGATACACCATCCCATTGTTAATGAAGAACGTTGCTCCACAACTTCCATTTTTTCGATTTCGCCGTGGCAGTTTTTACACTCTAAGCCACCTACGTTTGTATGTTGCGAGTGATTGAAATATGCCAAATCTGGCAAGTTGTGAACACGCACCCATTGAATAGGCTCGTTGTTTTCAATCGCGCTGTATATTTTTTGAATTTCTGGAGACTCACGCTTGATCGCGTTGTGGCAGTTCATACAGATGTTTGCTGAAGGAACGTTTGCGCCTTTACCTGCATATACACCTGTGTGGCAATAGTTACAGTTAATTTGATATTGACCTGCGTGCAATTTGTGCGAGAATTTGATCGGTTGCTCCGGTGCATATCCTTGGTGAATACCTACGCCATACGCTGCATCGATTGTTGCTTTTCCACCTAATAATAATGCTAGAACTAAAATACCTGTTTTAACAGCTGAATTAGCTGCCAAAGCTTTTGCGTTTGCTGCTAAACGTTGCATCAAAGGAGCTTCTGTCGAAGCTTCACCTGAAGTAATCTTGCTCAATGTGCTAACGATAGACAATAAAGCGATTAATACGATCACCATGATGATCAATAAACCAACTAAAAGAACTTCTAACATGCCGCCAGAGCTTTGAGCTGCCGGTGCTGCTGCGCCTTCTGCTGGAGCTGCACCCGCTGCCGGAGCCGCTGGAGCTGCGTTTGCTGCATCAATATAGGCAACAATGCTTTTGATTTGAGGTTCTGTAAAGTTCGGGTAAGGAGTCATTGCCGCCTTATTGAACTTGTTGTAAAGGTCGTTTGCGTATTTGTCGCCTGAAGCGATAACAGCTTGTGGATTATGAACCCATTTAACGATCCATTCAATCGGGCGTCTTTCGCTAATTCCCTTTAAACCAGGTCCTACAAGCACTTCATCCGATGTGTTGTGGCATGCTGCACAGTTGTTTTTGAATAGGGTTTCGCCTTCTGCTGCATCTTGCGCAAATGTCGCGCTCACGCTAGCTAATAGTATCGCAAAGGATAATAAGGTTTTAACGAGTGTTAATTTTTTGCAAAACATCATGTTGGTTTTCACATTTTAATTCAGTTCGCAAAACTACATTCCGATTTTTTAGGAAACAATTTATAGGATAAACAATTTCAGGTTTTTTTAAGGTTTGATTGATTATTTAGAATCTTTCAAAATAAACCCAAAGTGAAAGTGTAATTTTTTGAGAGGGATTTGTACAAAATGGAGTTAAACAAAAAAACCTTCCGATTTGGAAGGTTTTTTGAGGTTTCGAGCGGATTCGAACCGCTGTAGAAGGTTTTGCAGACCTCTGCCTAGCCACTCGGCCACGAAACCAATTTAATTGGGATGCAAAAATAGCTTTTTTTTAGAAAGGAGCAAAAGGAAAGCGAAAAAAATCAGGCAGTGGTCAGTGGGCAGTTGCTAGGCCGAAGTCCGAAGGGAGTGGTCAGTCACTAGTCACTAGTCGCGAGTCCGAAGTCCGAAGGTCCTAATTTCAACTTTTACCTCTTCATTCTTCGCTCTTAACTCTTAACTCAATGTAAATATGCTAATCTCCGGCGGCATCCCTACACGCCCTGGGTATCCTAAATATCCAAATCCGCGATTAACATATAATTGCTGCCCGTTTTCTTCATACAAGCCTGCCCATTGTTTATAAATGTATTTAGCAGGTGACCAAGTTTCAAAGCCTGGAATTTTTACCCCGAACTGCGCCCCATGTGTATGGCCCGCAAAAGCAACATCAATGTCATGAAACTTGCTATTTTTCGTAACTTCTGCATTCCAATGCGTCGGATCGTGAGATAATAGTAATTTGGTCGATGCCTCTTCTGTGCCCGCATAAGCTTTGGATAGATTACCATACCAAGGGAAACGACCGATGCCTATGTTTTGAACGCCGATGATGGCCAATTTCTCTCCTGATTCTGTGATGATATGATTCTCATCCATCATCAGATTCCAGCCCATTAATTCATGTGCCTTCATCAAATCTTGTAAGTTTTGTTTTTTGGCCGCTGCGCTTTTCCACTTTACATAATCTCCATAGTCATGATTTCCCAACGTGCTGAAAACACCATAAGGGGCTTTTATTTTGGAAAATATATTGAAGTAATCTTCCACCTCTTTGGACTCATTATTGACCAAATCTCCCGTGAAAAACACCAAGTCGGCCTTTTCACGCATCAACATATCTACGCCACCTTGAACAGCCGTTTTGTTGAAAAAACTTCCTGAATGGATATCCGATACTTGTGCAATGCGCATGCCGCGGAACTCTTTGGGAAGTTTAGGAATCTTTAAACTCACTTTTTCAATGCGGTAATCATGTGCTCCAGAGAGGATCCCAAAAGCAAATGTTGCGGCAGGAACTGCGCCAACTGCGAGTGCGGCTTGGGATAAGAACTCATGCCGACTAATCGCACTTGGGTCTTTTTTGCGGATTTTATTGCTTCCCCAGCGGAAAAAGCGGGTGATGTCTTCTAATAGTAAGAAAATGATGATGAACAATTTGCTGATTACCGAAATCATAACAAGCGCCATGAAGGTAATTCGGAATTCGTTTTTCCACGCATGCAATGGCAATGCATTGTACGAAATGGTTCCTATAAGCACGAAAGCGGTAAATCCCCAGTAAATGATGGCAGCTGTTTGACGAACACTATTACGCGATTTACGAAGAGCTGTTTTAACCGCCATCCAAACATAATAGTCTAATGCGACTAAGACGATGGTGATTAAGGGTACAAAAAACATTTTATTCATGGCTTATAAACTATCTTTGTTTTGCATTTGTTCCAAAGGTGCATAAAATTATGAAAAAGAACTTAAGTATTTACGGAGGCGGTTGGGTTGGCGCACCATTGGCATTTAAACTTGCTTTAGCGGATTTTGAAGTTAAGGTTTCGGCATCGCAAGTGCACCAACAAGCGAAGCATCCCAAAGTTCAAGTTGTTGATTTTCGCGCGACGGACGAAACTACCGAAGGGGAATGGGGGCTGTTAAATCAATCGGCAATTCAAGTTTGGGCTATTCCTCCCCGCAGAAAGAAAAACTCAGAGGAACAATATTTGCGCATCGTGCAAGCTTGGGTCGATGGTTTAGATCCCAAAAAAGTAGACAAAATTATCTTCCTTTCTTCTACCTCCGTTTATGCAAATGTCTCTGCGATCGTGGATGAAACGGCTGAAATTAACGAAAATTCGTTGATGGCACAGGCAGAAGCTATTGTTAAAGCATCACCTGTTTCTTCCGTGATTTTGCGTCTTGCAGGCTTAATGGGTGGCGATCGTTTTGTCGCCAAATACTTCGCAAACAAACGTAATGACGGAGCGAATTGCCCAGTGAATTATGTGCACAAAGATGATGTGGTGAATTTGATTGCCTTGACTTGCGAGAAAATTTCTTCGGGTGTTTATAACATTGTTGCTCCCGAGCATCCAACCAAGCAAGATGTGGGAATGAATGACTGTGAGAAACGGGGGATGAATCCAGGGTATTGGGACTCAAGCCAACCGTGTTTAGGGGGTAAAATTGTTTCCGGCGATAAAATCGTTGAGGAATTAAGCTATGATTTTAAATGGCCTGATCCGATGGAGTTTTAATCCTTAATATGTAGAGACGCGATACTTCGCGTCTCTTTTTGATTTGTAGAGACGCAATACTTTGCGTCTTTTTTTGTTTGTAGAGACGCAATACTTTGAGTCTTTTTTGTATTAGACGCGAGGTATCGCGTCTCTACAAGGATAGTTCATTCACCGCCAACCAAGCCATCAATCCCGGCCCAATCGCCAACGCATCCTCGTCGATATCAAAAGTAGGTGTGTGAACGCCACTCGTGATGCCTTTAGCTTCATTGCGAATTCCTAATCGGTAGAAACATGCATCCACATGGTGCGTGTAAAAAGCGAAATCCTCTCCGGCCATCCAAAGGTCTAAGTCGACCACATTTTCTTCACCCATGTAGGCGATCGCGGCAGCTTTGGCCTTACGCGTTAATTCAGGGTTATTTTGTAGGAATGGATAGCCTTTTAATACCTCGAAAATAGCTTGGCCTCCCATGGCATCGGCAATGCCTTCCGCCAATTTCTTCATCTTCTCCAATCCTTCCGCACGCCATGTTTCATCCATCGCTCGGAAAGTTCCCGCGATATTGACTTCGTCAGGTATCACGTTCGTCGCCCCCAATCCTTCGATTTTTCCAAAGGTTAACACCGAAGGAAATTTAGGGTTCTTATTGCGAGAAATGATTTGCTGCATCGCCACAATAATGTGCGAGGCTATGACGATCGGGTCAATGCAAGCATCTGGCATGGCACCATGTCCTCCTTTGCCAATGACCTTAATATATAATTCATCCGTACTGGCCATATACATTCCTTCACGGAATCCTATTTTCCCCACAGTAACGTTTGTGGCTACATGTTGGCCAAAAATACTCACCGGTTTAGGGTTTTCTAAAACGCCCTCTTTAATCATAATGCTAGCTCCACCCGGCGCTTTTTCTTCTGCCGGTTGGAAAATCAACTTCACTGTTCCTTCAAAATCCTCCTTAATGGATTGCAAAATATGCGCCGTTCCTAATAAGGAAGATGTATGTACATCATGTCCACAAGCATGCATCACACCGGGGTTTTGTGATTTATAGGGTACATCGTTCGTTTCGATAATTGGCAAGGCGTCCATATCTGCCCGCAAGGCTACTACTTTTTTAGTTGGATTTTTTCCTTCAATGATGGCCACAACACCTGTATTGGCTAATCGGCTGTTGGGGATTCCCCAAGCATTTAATTGACTCTCAACGAAAGCTTGTGTTTTCGTTTCTTGAAAAGATAATTCCGGATGCATGTGCAAATGATGGCGGTTGCCAACGGTTTCTTGCGCGAGAGAAGTAGATAATGCTTTGATTTTTTCAACCAGAGTTGCCATGTGCCTTTGCTTAATTTTCACAAATCTACTAAAAAGGGCTTAAAATGCCGTTTTTATCTCTCGCTACTAAGCTAAATTTTTGTGGCAAGTAATTGTTTATCAGTTGATTATTTTCTGTAACTTTAAAGCATGTGATGGATTTGCGCAGGGATTACCTTATAAAATTGGATGTCTATGAGTCAGAAAGTTTTAGTCCTTAATCAAGATTACAGTGCATTAACAATCTGTTCTATGCCCAAAGCTTTTTTGCTAGTTTACCTCAATAAAGCCGAACTAATTGCTGAGTCAAGCACCGAAAGACTCCATTCCATCTCGCAATCATTTCCTTTTCCTTCCGTCATTCGTTTAAATCGTTATGTATATTTCCCCTACAAAGGGGTTGTTTTAACGCGTCAAAATATCTTTAAACGTGACGGAAATCGATGTCAATATTGTGGTTCTTCAGATCATTTGACCTTAGACCATGTGATTCCTAAATCGCGCCAAGGAAGAACGTCTTGGGATAATTTGATTACAGCATGTAAATATTGTAATTCGAAAAAAGGACATAAAACACCAGAAGAAGCGGGGATGCAATTAGCACGCCAACCGTTCAAGCCATCCTTCGTTATGTTTTTGCGAAATTTTTCCGGAATTTTGGATAATCAATGGATGCCCTTCATCGGGGCGAAACACGAAAAAATTCAGTAATGATTAAAATTTCATTTATCGGTGCGGGGCACGTGGCATGGCATTTATCGCAAGCGTTGGAAAATGCTGGAAATAGTGTTCAAGAAGTTTTCAGTCGGGATCCAGAGAAAGCACGCGATTTAGTTAGCTATTTGTACAATGCTCGCGTCCAAGAGCATTTGGATTTTTCGGATTCAAGCTCGACTGTGTTTTTCCTTTGTGTCCCGGAGTCGGCCTATCCGCAAGTATTGCCTGAATTATTATTGCCCAAATATGCGACCTTGGTGTTGGTCGCAGGAACTGTTTCATTGACGGAATCCATGATGCAATATGACCCCTTGCGCGAAAGCACAAATCAAGTTGGCGTGTTGTTCCCCGTTCAGCATTTACAGGCCGAACGGAAAATTAGTTTATCGAATGTGCCAATTTGTATTGAAGTATTGGTCGAAGAAACGGAGGCTACCTTGGTCCATTTGGCCAAAGATATTTCGAAATCCATCTATTTAGTGAGTGGCGATGAACGCAAGAAAATCCATTTGGCGATGCTGATGGCAGGATTGTTTACGCAGCAACTTTGGCAACAAGCAGCATTGTTGTTGGAATCGATTGAATTAGACAAAAGCTTGATTCAGGGCATTGTTCAAAATTATGTGCAAGCATTTTTTGCGAATCAAAGCTTACATGCCGACCAAGATATCGCGAAATTGAGTGATTCTCGGGTGGTGTTTGACCAACAAGCTTTCATGATGCGTCCGGAAATGCAGGAAATCTATAAGAATATGTTGGCGCTCGTAAAATCCAATCCTATTTAATCAGCGGCTTATCCATTTGAATAATCACCTGCTTTTTGCTGAAGCCAATGAGCGTAACGTTCCCATTATTTGTTGGATAGATATAATATAGACTATCGCCCGAACTGTTTTTCTGAATACTTGCTGGAATATCTTGTTTTTGAATTAGGCCAAAGGCTATAGCATCAAGCATTTCATTGATTTTCGCATCTTTCACAGATTTTTTAAGCATTTCAATGCTTCCTGATTGAATGCGGACCTTGTTTTTTGAACTTAATGAATCAGCAACTTGTCCTTTGGCTAATCTTGCTTGAAGTTCCTGTCCCCAAACATCCACCTGATTAACGATATCTTGTGGCAATACACGCTTCACTTGACGTTCTCGCATCTCTTTCACGGCAGCTGTGGTGTCAATTCGTTTGGAAAAATCACAGGCATAAACTGTGATGGCAAGAATGATTATCAGGTATTTTTTCATGGGTTCTGGGCGAAAGAACAAAGGTATTCATCTTGAGCAGAAAGGGCAATGAATTTAATTGTTATCTTTGCGGAGATTTTTTAACCCCGATTAGACATGCTGGAGCAGCTAGAAGCCATCCGAGAACGATTCATCGAAGTAGAACAACAAATTGCGATGCCGGAAATTGTTTCCGACTTAAAGAAATTCAAGACGTTAAGTAAGGAATACAAAGACTTGCAAAAAATCGTCGATCAATACATGACGTACCAAAATTTGTTGAAATCCATCGAAGAAGCTAAGTCGGTGATTGCCACAGAAAAGGATGAAGATTTCCGTGATATGGCGAAAGCGGAGTTAGAAGAATTAGTTCCGGCTGAAAAGGAAATGCAGGAGGTTTTGAAGGAGATGTTGATTCCAAAAGATCCCAATGATTCCAAAGACTGTATCTTGGAGATTCGTGGGGGTACCGGAGGAGATGAGGCGTCCATTTTTGCAGGAGACTTGTTCCGGATGTATCAGCGTTTTGCGGAAAAGCAGGGCTGGACATTCCAGATTATGGATTATACTGAAGGAACTGCTGGCGGTTATAAAGAGATGATTGTTTCCGTTCAAGGAGAAGATGTATATGCCAAATTGAAGTTTGAATCAGGTGTTCACCGAGTTCAGCGTGTTCCTGCTACTGAATCTGCTGGTCGTATCCACACCTCTGCAGCGACTGTCGCTGTTATGCCAGAGGCTGACGAGGTGGATGTGCAGATCAATATGAATGACATCCGGAAAGATACGTTTTGTTCGTCTGGTGCGGGTGGGCAGTCGGTTAATACAACCTATTCAGCTGTTCGTGTGACTCACATTCCATCAGGATTAGTTGTTCAATGCCAGGATGAGCGTTCGCAAATCAAGAACTTTGATAAAGCGATGACAGTATTACGTTCTCGACTATACGAAATTGAGTTAGCTAAACGTAATGCGGAAATTGCAGGTAGTCGGAAATCCATGGTTGGGTCCGGTGACCGTTCCGATAAAATTCGTACCTACAATTATCCACAGGGCCGCGTGACGGATCATCGTATCGGTTTAACAGTTTACAATTTGCCTACCGTGATGGATGGAGAGATTGGGGAGTTTATTGAGCAATTACGAATTGCAGAAAACGCAGAGCGTTTGACGGAAGGAGCGGTTTAGAAATTGTGGAGACGCGAGGAGTCGCGTCTCATTTTGTTTTGTAGGGACGCGATACTTCGCGTCTCTACATGTTTGGTTTTTAGACGCGAGGTATCGCGTCTCTACAAAAACTAGATGTCGATTCATTTAGGCCTTCTCCAACTTGAACTCGAACCGAGTTCCTTTGTTTTCTTCGGATTGCACAGAGATCTTGCTGTTGTGTGCCTGAACGATGTGTTTGACAATGGAAAGTCCTAAGCCTGTTCCGCCGGAGTTTTTGGCCCGACTTTTATCTACCCGATAAAAGCGTTCGAAGATGCGGTGTAAATGTTCGTCTGGTATACCAGGGCCATTGTCCACCACCGATATTGTGTAAGCCTTTTTCTTCTCTGTGATGATAATCTGAACAAGGCCTTTTTCATTCCCGTATTTAATGGCATTCACGACCAAGTTCATGATGACTTGAGAAATTCGTTGGGTATCTGCTTTTACCTGAATTTCGCCTTTGGGGGCTATGAGTTTAAGTTTGACATCCCGTTTTTTTGCTTTCGCTTCTACCTGTTCAAATATCTCCTCAATTAATGGGCGTAGATTAATTTTCTTTTTCTCAATCTTGATCGCACCGGTTTCGATTTGGGAAACGGTTAATAAATCTTGCACCAAATTATCTAAGCCGTCCAAACTTTTCGCTGCCTTTTCCAGAAATTTCATCCGGATTTCCAGGTCCTCATCCGGATTATCCAATAGGGTATGCACAAAACCTTGTGCGGCAAAAATGGGTGTTTTTAATTCATGCGAAACATCCGCCAAAAACTCTTGTCGGTATTTAGCCGCCTTTTTCAAATCCTGAACTTCACCCTCTTTCGTCGCGACATATACGTTCAACTCCTTCTTTAATAATTCGATTGGGTTTTCTTTTTCAACAAGTTGTTTGCGCGGTGTTACGCTGAAATCCTTCTTTTTAATCTGTTTAATACGATCATATAAGGAGTTCACTTCTTGGAAAACCAAGTAGTCCAAGGCAAAATAAATGAGCACTCCTCCGAAAATAAAACAGGTTAAAAACCCGATTGTCATCGTGACTAAATCCGAACTCGGGATAAACGACAAGAAGGCTGTCGTTACGATGGCAATGACTAATGCTAGAATAACCGAAAGATATCTGGGTTGTAACATGCTTGAAATTACAGATAAATTTTTAAAAAGTTGTACCTTTGCGCTTTGAAAAGATCCTATGGAATTAAATCTACTTACGGCGATTTCGCCCGTTGATGGTCGTTACCGTCGCCAAACCCAATCACTCGCTCCTTATTTTTCCGAGTTTGGTCTAATCCAATACCGCGTTCGAGTAGAGATTGAGTATTTCATCGCTTTGTGTGAAATTCCTTTAGCTCCACTAGCAAGTTTCCCCAAAGAACATTATGCAGCGTTGCGTGCGATGTACAACAACTTCTCCGAAGCAGATGCACAATGGATTAAGGAAACCGAAAAGGTGACTAATCACGATGTGAAAGCTGTGGAATATTTCATCAAAGATCGGATGTTGGCCTTGCCAGGTGATTTAACGCCTTATGTTGAATTTATCCACTTTGGCTTAACTTCTCAAGATATAAATAATACCGCGATTCCGCTTTCCATCGCTGAGGCGCATCGAGATGTAATTTTGCCTGCTTATCAGGCAGTTGTTGCGACGTTGGATGCTTATGCGACCGAATGGAAAGAGATTCCTTTGTTGGCCCATACACATGGCCAACCGGCATCTCCGACTCGTTTAGGTAAAGAAATTAAGGTTTTTGTTGAGCGTTTAAATCGCCAATTAGACTTATTATCTCAAGTGCCGTTTACGGGTAAATTCGGCGGTGCGACAGGTAATTTCAATGCGCATCAAGTTTCTTTTCCGGAGATTAACTGGCCGGAATTTGCTGCCAACTTGCATGCAAATCTAGGTATTACGCGCTCGAAATACACGACTCAAATCGAGCATTATGATAATTTAGCAGCCTATTTTGATGGCTTAAAGCGTTTGGATACGATTTTGATTGATTTGTCTCGCGATATTTGGCAGTACATTTCGATGGGCTATTTCAAGCAAAAAATCAAAGCTGGCGAAATCGGATCTTCAGCGATGCCGCATAAAGTCAATCCAATCGATTTCGAAAACGCGGAAGGGAACTTCGCGATGGCAAATGCATTCTTTGAATTCTTGTCGGCGAAATTGCCTATCTCCCGTTTACAGCGTGATTTAACGGATTCAACGGTCCTACGTAATGTAGGAACGCCATTGGCTCATGTCGTGATTTCGTTGAATTCCTTGCAACGTGGTTTAGGGAAATTAGAATTGAATAATAGCAAAATCCAACAAGACTTAGAAGATAACTGGGTGGTAATTGCGGAGGCGATTCAGACAGTCTTGCGTCGTGAAGCGTTCCCGAAACCGTATGAGGCGCTGAAGGATTTGACACGTCATCATGGAAAAATTGACCAAACGGTCTTCCATAATTTCATCGACGGCCTAGCCGTTTCAGATGCCATTAAAGCCGAATTGAAATTAATCAGCCCATTCAACTTCGTGGGCCGCGACGAAAACTAAACCCCGACTAGCGACTAGTGACTTGAAAAATATGAACCATCGCCTCATGCACATCGCCCTTGTGGTGGCCGACTACGACGAAGCAATTACTTGGTATACCGAAAAACTCGGTTTTACTTTGGTGGAAGACACGCGGCTAAGTGATGTGAAACGCTGGGTGCTGGTCCAGCCTTCGGGTGAAGGCTCTTGCCAATTGCTATTGGCCAAAGCCGCAACGGACGAACAGCGTTCTCGTGTGGGCAATCAAACAGGGGGTCGAGTTTTCTTGTTTCTACATACGGATGACTTTGAAAAAGACCATCAAAATTTGCTCAAACACAACATCAAAATTGTCCGTGGTCCGGTGCTTGAAGAATATGGTAAAGTGCTCGTATTCGAGGATTTATATGGAAATTTGTGGGATTTAATCGGCTAAAATTTTGAATTAAGAGATTTCAGTTTACATTTGCATCAAATTAATACCAAGATGACAAAAGCAGCATACAACAAAAACTGGTGGCAAGGCTAATATTTCCTTGAACAGTTTTGCTGTGTGTACATGATATGTTTACGAAAGGCTTGCTGTTCTCAGTAAGCCTTTTTTTAATTTTGTCCCTAGAAAACATGTCTACAATACAAATTCGAACTGCGAGAAAAACCCAATTGGCGGATACCCTTACGCCCATCGGTATTTTCATGAAGATTCGTAAAAACTTCAAGAATTCCGTAATCCTGGAATCTGCGGATTACCACGGCCGGGAACATGGATTTTCACATATCGCTTTTGATCCGGTTGCTTCATTCGAATTAACCGATTCGAAGGTTACCCAAAAATTCCCTGACGGCTCGCTGGAAAATTTCACCTTAACGAATCGTCGGGATGCTGTTCAAGCTCTCAAAGCTTTCGCGGATCGTTTTGATTTCCAAAAAGAAAAAGGAGATTCACCGATGGCGAATGGCTTGTTTGGCCATATTTCTTATGATGCGGTTACGTATTTTGAGGATATCGAGATTCAAGCAAAAAATTCGGAAACAGAAATTCCATCCATTCGCTATTATGTGTATCGTTATGTGGTTGCGGTGAACCATTTCAATAACCAAATGTCGCTTTATGCGCATAGTTATGATGGGTCTGAACCTTCTTTTGATACGATTACGTATTTGTTGAACATGCCGCATTACGATTCAGAACGATTCGAGCGTGTAGGCGAGGAAGTAAGTAATTTGAATGATGAACAAGTGAAGGAGATTGTGGAAACATGCATCAAGCATTGTTTGCGCGGTGATGTATTCCAAATCGTACCTTCCCGACGTTTTTCCCAAGGTTTCAAAGGGGATGATTTTCAAGTGTATCGCGCTTTGCGTTCCGTGAATCCATCGCCTTATTTGTTTTACTTTGATTACGAACAATACCGCATTTTCGGTGCATCGCCAGAAAAGCAAATTAAAATTGATGGAGATGTCGCTGAAATTCATCCAATCGCTGGAACGTTTAGACGCTCGGGGGATGATGCACGGGATGCGGAATTAGCGCAAGAACTTTTGGCAGATCCGAAAGAAACGGCAGAACATGTAATGTTGGTCGATTTAGCGCGCAACGATTTGAGCCGTAGTGCGGATCATGTCAAAGTGGAGACTTTCAAGGAAGTGCAATTTTTCTCCCATGTTATCCATTTGGTATCCAAGGTGACGGGTCGCTTGCAAAAAGGCGTGAATCCTTTGCAACTAGTAGCAGATACCTTTCCTGCGGGGACATTGAGTGGTGCGCCTAAGCACAATGCAATGACGATTATTAATCGGCTGGAGCCAACAAACCGAGCGATCTATGGCGGTGCGATTGGTTTCATGGATTTTCAAGGGAATTTCAATCATGCCATTGCGATCCGAACCTTTTTGAGCAAGGGAAATACCTTATTTTTCCAAGCAGGAATGGGCGTTGTAGCGAAGTCGGTCGTTGCCAGCGAAATGCAAGAAATACATAATAAATTAGCAGCTTTGCGTCGTGCACTGGAAGTTGCAGAGAACTTAGCATAAGAAGACATGAAGAACGTTTTGGTTTTAGATAATTATGATTCCTTCGTGTACAATTTGGTATACCTCTTAAAGGAATTAGGTGCGAATGTGGATGTATTTCGCAATGATAAAATAAGCTTAGAGGAAGTGGGCAAATATGACCAAATCCTTCTTTCTCCTGGTCCTGGGATTCCTTCCGAGGCGGGAATTATGATGGATTTGTTGAAAGAATATAAGTCGACAAAAAAGATTTTAGGTGTTTGTCTAGGTCATCAGGCAATCGCGGAGGCCTTTGGGTCCCAATTACAGAATATGGGTGAGGTCTTGCATGGCGTGACGACGGAATGTCAAGTGATTGACCCGACCGAGCGTTTGTTCTTGGATATTCCATCGCGTTTTGAGGTTTGTCGTTACCATTCATGGACGGTAATTCCTGACTCGATGCCAAAGGATTTGAAGATTACAGCCCAAGATGACAAAGGATATGTGTTGGCGGAGGCGCATCAACAATACGATGTGCGCGGGGTGCAATTTCACCCGGAGGCCTATTTGACTCAACACGGATTACAAATGATTAAAAATTGGTTAAAATAAAATGAAAAAGGTTCTAGAAAGAAGAGTGAGTGGTGAGGCGTTGTCAGAACAAGAGGCGCACGAGGTTTTATTGCAAATTGGGAATGGCGGGGTGAATCCTAGTCAAATTGCCGCATTTTTATCATCTTATTGGTATCACCCGATTCAAGTTCAAGAGTTAAAGGGATTTGTTTCTGCAATGTTGGACTTAGCTGTCACAGTTGATTTGTCTGAGTTTGATGCCATGGATGTTTGTGGAACGGGTGGGGATGGAAAGGATACGTTTAATATCAGTACGACTTCCTCGTTTGTGATCGTAGGTGCTGGTCAAAAGATTGCCAAGCACGGAAATCATGGGGTTTCGTCATCCGTAGGTTCTTCAACGGTTTTGGAGTTTTTGGGTTTGAAATTTAACAATGATCCTAAAATCTTGAAACGTAAAATGGAAACAGCAGGCATGTGTTTTTTACATGCGCCTTTGTTCCATCCGGCCATGCGGTTTGTAGGGCCGATTCGCAAAGAATTAGGGATGAAAACCTTCTTTAATTTATTGGGGCCTTTATTGAACCCAGCAAATGTGAGTAAGCAATTGACGGGCGTTTATTCCCCTGAGGTCTTTGAATTGTATTCCGGTTTTTTCAAAGATTCTAGCAAGAAATATGGGATTGTTTATGCGGAGGATGGCTATGACGAAATTTCGTTGACATCTAATTTTCGTTTAGAGACGCGCGCAGGCCGAAAAGTTCATGAACCTTCAGAATTAGGATGTGAATATGTGCAGCAATCGGAATTGTTCGGAGGAGCGAATGTGGAAGAATCTGCTAATATGCTTTATAAAATTTTACAGCGCGAGGGTACAGCTGCTCAAACCAATGCAGTATTGGCGAATGCTGGAGCGGCACTTTGGGTTGCAGAGAAAGCTCCATCGTTAGCGGATGGATTTTTAATGGCCAAAGAGTCATTAGAAAGTGGAAAAGCATTCCAGGTGTTTAAGAAGTTTATTATGGATTAATCGCATTGCGCTATGACTATTTTAGATCAAATCATTGTCACCAAACGAACGGAAGTTGCCGCTGCCAAAGCGCGCGTTTCCATTTCTGTATTAGAAAAACAAGGCTATTTTGCCAGAGCTTGTCATTCCTTGGCCATGTCTTTGGTTCAGCCAGCTTCTACGGGCATCATTGCGGAATTTAAACGCAAGTCTCCTTCCAAAGGCATCATTAATGATACAATGGGCGTAGATGAAGTTACGCGTGGTTATGTGACAGCAGGAGCGGCTTGTTTGTCGGTGTTGACAGATACGGAATATTTTGGGGGGACCTATGCCGACTTTGATTTAGCGCGTCGGACGAATCCGAATACGCCTATTTTGCGTAAAGACTTTATGGTCGATGAATATCAAATCGTAGAGGCGAAATCGATGGGCGCGGATGTGGTATTATTGATCGCGGCAGCATTAAGTCCTGCAGAAATCAAAACCTTAGGGACTTTAGCTCGTTCATTAGGTATGGAAACCTTGTTGGAGGTTCATGACCAGGAAGAATTAGATCGTTCGTTGGGCGATTATATTTCTGTTGTAGGTGTGAATAACCGCAACTTGAAGAATTTTGCCGAGCAAAATGTGGAGGCATCCAAAGTCCTTGCGGATAAGATTCCTGCCCAATTTGTGAAGGTTTCCGAAAGTTGTATTTCAGGGCCTGAAATTATCAAGGAGTTGAAGGGTTTTGGATACCGCGGCTTTTTGATCGGGGAGAGTTTTATGAAGACGAGCAATCCCGGTCAGGCATTAACAGATTTCTTAAAGCAATAGGATATGAAGTGGAAGGTTTGTGGCATGCGGGATTTGAATAATATCGAAGCAGTTGCGGCTTACGAACCGGATTATATGGGCTTTATATGGGCTTCCAAATCGCCTCGCTATGTAGGGCAAGATTTTGTTATCCCAGCCTTACCTGCTAAGACAAAGGCGGTGGGTGTGTTTGTGAATGAGCCCACCGAAAATATCATTGAATTGTCTACAAAGGCCGGATTTCAGGTTGTGCAATTGCACGGCGATGAGGGGCAAGATGAGATTGATGCCTTGCGTGCTGAGGATTTGACGGTGATCAAGGCTGTCAGTGTGGCGACGGAGGAGGATGTTGAAGGCTTAGATTTGGAGCCCGATTATTATTTATTTGATACGAAAAAGGGATCTCAAGTAGGTGGAACAGGGGAGCGATTTGATTGGTCTATTTTAAAGGCCTACGAATTGGATATTCCTTATTTTCTAGCGGGAGGTTTGGATGAGGCGAGTATCGAAGAAGCGAAAAAATTGCCAGGGCTTTATGCCTTGGATTTCAATAGTAAATTAGAGTCAAGTCCGGCATTGAAGGATTTGACAAAGGTGAAGTTAATAACTCAAAATATATGAACCATTCATTTCAAGTTGACGAGCGTGGATACTACGGGGATTTTGGCGGAGCCTTTATCCCAGAAATGTTGTATCCCAATGTGGAAGAATTACGCAGTCGATATTTGGATATCATCGCAGATCCTTCCTTTCAGGAGGAGTTTCATGCTTTGTTAAAAGATTACGTGGGCCGACCGACCCCCTTGTTCAAGGCGGAGCGCTTATCGGCGAAGTACAATACGAATATCTATTTGAAGCGGGAAGATCTTTGCCACACGGGTGCACACAAGGTGAACAATACGATTGGTCAGATTTTGGTGGCGAAGCGTTTAGGCAAGCATAAGATTGTGGCGGAGACGGGTGCGGGCCAACATGGCGTAGCTACGGCGACGGTTTGTTCCTTGATGGGGATGGAATGTATTGTTTATATGGGGGCGATTGATATCGAACGTCAAGCACCTAATGTGGCGCGTATGCGTATGTTGGGCGCGACAGTCGTTGCGGCGCAGTCGGGCTCGAAGACATTAAAAGATGCGACGAATGAAGCGATGCGTCACTGGATTAATAATCCGGTGGATACGCATTACATCATCGGTTCGGTCGTAGGACCACATCCATATCCGGATATGGTTGCACGATTCCAGTCGGTGATTTCTGAAGAAATGCGTAGCCAATTGCAGGAAAAAGAAGGTCGGGATTACCCGGATTATGTGATTGCTTGTGTGGGTGGTGGTTCGAATGCGGCGGGAGCTTTTTATCATTTCTTGGATGAGCCTCGGACGCAATTGATTGCTGCGGAGGCGGCTGGTCAGGGAGTTGGTACCGGGCATTCAGCAGCGACAACCTTTTTAGGAAAAGCGGGTGTGTTGCATGGAAGTAAGAGTTTATTGATGCAAACGGAAGATGGACAGGTGATCGAGCCTTATTCGATTTCGGCAGGTTTGGATTATCCGGGCATTGGCCCAATGCATGCGCATTTGTTCAAAACTGGACGCGCGAAGTTTTATGATATTACGGATGAGGAGGCTTTGGAAGCAGCTTTGGAATGCTCGATGTTAGAAGGAATTATTCCGGCT
The DNA here is from genome assembly GCF_042714525.1 of Aquirufa echingensis. Classification (NCBI taxonomy): domain Bacteria; kingdom Pseudomonadati; phylum Bacteroidota; class Cytophagia; order Cytophagales; family Flectobacillaceae; genus Aquirufa; species Aquirufa echingensis. The sequence goes on from NZ_JBBKYA010000004.1 coordinate 48,132, forward strand.
TTGGAATCAGCCCATGCGCTCGCGGTCTTTGGCAAATTAAACGCCAAGCCGAATGAAGTGGTCGTAGTGAATTTGTCGGGAAGAGGGGATAAAGACTTATCGACGTATCAGCAACGTTTAAAATTGAATGACTAGGATGAATCGGATTACGAAATTATTTGCGGAGGCGACGGAGCCTATTTTGAATGTGTATGCGACGGCAGGTTACCCGAATTTCGGGGATACGATGACCGTGTTGAATGCCTTGCAAGCGGGTGGCGTGGATATTATTGAGATTGGGATGCCTTATTCGGATCCTGTGGCGGATGGGGAGACGATTCAGCAATCCAATCAGGTTTCTTTGGATCAAGGTATGACGGTTGCGCATTTATTTGAGCAATTAAAAGATATGCGTCAAACGGTTTCTGTACCTGTATTATTGATGGGTTATATCAATCCTGTGTTACAATATGGAGTGGAGGCTTTTTGTAAGAAATGTGCGGAAGTGGGTGTAGACGGCTTGATTTTGCCGGATTTGCCGATGGCCGAATATGAGTCGGAATATCAAGCGATTTTCGAACAATATGGTTTGTATAATATCTTTTTGATCACGCCGCAAACAACGGATGCGCGCATTGCTCAAATAGATGCGATTAGCCAAGGCTTTATTTACATGGTTTCCTCTGCGAGTACGACAGGCGCGAAGACGGGAATTTCGAGTGATCAAGAGACTTATTTCAAGCGGATTGAGGGAATGAATTTGAAGAATCCTCGCTTGATTGGTTTTGGTATTTCGGATCGTGCTAGTTTCTTGAAGGCTTCTGAATCGGCGGCTGGAGCGATTATTGGTAGCGCTTTTGTGAAGTTATTGGGACAGGCACAAGATCTTCACAATGAGATTGTTGGCTTTGTTCAATCCATAAAAGGTAAAAAGTAAGCAATTGTTTTTGGAAAGAAATATTTTTCCTATCTTTGCAACCCAATCAGCAATTTTATGTACGAAGCGACCGCTGAGTGCTGATATTACACAAAATAAAAAGTCAGATGAGTGATTTAATTAAATTTGTAGAAGCAGAAAACGCAACGCGTAGAGCTGAGCATCCAGAATTTGCAGCTGGAGACACAATCAATGTACACGTGAAAATCCGTGAGGGTAACAAGGAGCGTATCCAGGTTTTCCAAGGATTGGTTATCCAACGTAAGAATTCAGGCGCTGGTGAGTCTTTCACTGTACGTAAAGTATCTAACGGAATTGGTGTAGAGCGTATCTTCCCAATCTTGTCACCAAACATCGATAAAATCGAAGTATTGCGTCGTGGTAAAGTGCGTCGTGCACGTTTATTCTACATGCGTGGTAAGCAAGGAAAAGCTGCTCGTGTTAAAGAGAAGAAAAAATAGGTTTGAGATTTTTTTATATAAGAGAAAGCTGTTCAGAAATGGACAGCTTTTTTTGTGTTTAATATTCAGTATGTTTAGGTTAAGTCTGACTTTTAAACATAGTTTAAACCTATTCAATCATGAAATCGAGTTCCTCTAATCGTCGGAAGTTTCTTCAAGACGCGAGTTTATTAAGTGGTTTGGCATTTATGCCTACGATTAAAGACGCTACGGCCTCTTTTGTCAAACCTTCAGCTGAAAAAATCTTGGCGCCACGTTTGCGTTTTGGCGTTGTGGGGATTAATCATGGGCACATTTATTCCATGGCGAATTCCATCATACGTGGAGGCGGAGAATTTGTTTCTTATTATGCCAAAGAACCGGATTTAATCAAAGATTTTGCGAAGCGTTACCCACAAGCCAAATTAGTGAAGAGCGAGGCGGAGGTTTTGGAGGACCCAACAATCAAGCTGGTATTGAGTTCGATTACGCCGCATGAGCGTGCGCCTTTGGGAATTCGTGTGATGCAACATGGAAAGGACTATATGGTGGATAAGCCTGGGATTATAAGCCTTGAACAATTGGCAGAGGTGCGGAAGGTTCAAAAGGAAACGAACCGAATTTACTCGATTTCATTTAGTGAGCGTTTTGAAAATAAGGCGACGGAATTGGCAAGCCAATTGGTTGCGCAAGGAAAAATAGGCAAGGTGATGCAGACCTTAGGAACGGGGCCACATCGGATGAGTGTAAATTCCCGTCCCGATTGGTTTTTTGATACGAAATATTATGGTGGGATTATCACGGATATTGCGTCGCATCAAGTAGACCAATTTTTGCATTTTACGGGATCAACACAAGGTGAGGTTGTAGCCTCACAAATCGCGAATCATCACCATCCACAGTATCCGAAATTCCAGGATTTTGGTGATTTGATGTTGCGTAGTAATAAAGGTTCTGGATATATCCGCGTGGATTGGTTTACGCCGGATGGTTTGAATACTTGGGGAGATGGTCGCTTGACTATTTTGGGTACGGATGGCTACATCGAGGTGCGTAAGAATACAGATATTGCATCGCCACATGGAACCGGAAGTCACTTGTACATCGTGAATAACAAAGAGACTTTATACATCGATTGCAAGGATGTGAATTTACCGCACGGCGAGTTATTGGTCGACGATGTATTGAATCGTACCGAAACGGCGATGACACAAACACATTGTTTCTTGTCGACGGAATTAGCCCTGATTGCGCAGAAAAATGCCACCAACATATCCATCAAAGCATGAAACGGAGAAATTTCATTAACAACCTAGCGATAGGTGTCGTGGGAACATTGGGTTTCCCTACGATTGTTCCTGCGCATGTGTTGGGCGGCAAAGATGCACCCAGCAATAAGATAAATATCGGTCAAATCGGTTGCGGTCGGATTGCTCGTGGGCATGATTTACCAGGAACCTGGAAGTTCGACAAGGCGCGTATTATGGCTGTCTGCGATTTAGATCGCCATCGGACGGAGGAGACGAAACAATTGGTTGAAGAGTATTACACAAAGAAGACAGGTCAGTCGAATTACATCGATGTGAAGATGTATGATGATTACCGGGAGATGTTGTTAAACAAGGACATTGATGCGGTGATGATTAGTACGCCCGACTTTTGGCATGCGCAACCAGCGATGGAAGCGGCATTGGCGGGGAAGGATATTTATTTGCAGAAGCCTACTTCGTTGACGATTCATGAAGGCCGACAATTAGCCGAGGTGATTAAAAAAACAGGCCGCATCTTGCAGGTGGGTACGCAGCAGCGTTCTACATCACAATTTCGCATTGCAGCGGAATTGGTTCGCAATGGACGGATTGGGAAATTACATACGGTGAAAGTAGGTTTACCAGGAGATCCTTCAGGACCTTCTGCTCCTGCGATGCCTATACCGAAAGGATTTAATTATGATATGTGGTTGGGTTCTACACCCAATATGCCTTATACCGAAATCGCGGTGCATCCGCAAAAAGGTTATGACCGACCGGGTTGGTTGCGCATGGAGCAATTCGGTGCGGGTATGATTACCGGTTGGGGACAGCACCATTACGATTCTGCGGCATGGGGAATGGATACAGAATACACGGGCCCTATTTCGGTGGAGGCTGTGGCGGAGTTTCCTAAATCAGGTTTATGGAATGTGCATGGGGATTTCATGGCCAAAGCTGAGTATGCGAATGGCATTACCATGTATACTTCAGGCGGCTACCAAAATGGAATTCGTTACGAAGGATCCGAGGGCTGGATTTTTGTTTCGCGTGGGGATTATTCGGCTACGGCAAGTGATCCTACGGCTAAAGTGAAGGCCAAAGCATTAGATGCATCAGATCCGAAGATTTTGGAATCTGTGATAGGGCCAAACGAATTGCATTTATATCATTCAGATGACCAACATGGCAACTGGTTGGATTGTATTGAATCTCGCAAGGAGCCTATTTCACCAATTGAGATGGGTCATCGGGCGTGTACAGTTTGCTTGATTACACATATTGCGATGAAGGTTTCTGGTAAATTACAATGGGATCCTTCGAAAGAGCATTTCGTGAATAATACAGAAGCGAATAGCTTGTTGCGTCGTTCGCAACGTGCACCTTATGGAACAGACCGGGTAAAGGTTTAGATTTTTTCGACCTTACGTACGTTCTGATTGATGGTGTCAGATTCCACGACACCATCACGTAATCGAATGATGCGGTGGGCATATTGGGCAATATCGTCTTCGTGGGTAACCATGACGATGGTATTGCCTTTTTTGTGAAGTTGATCAAAAAGGTCCATGATCTCGTAGGACGTTTTGGTATCCAAGTTACCGGTTGGCTCATCGGCCAATAAAATCGATGGATCGTTCACCAAAGCGCGTGCAACAGCGACACGCTGTCTTTGGCCACCTGAGAGCTCGTTGGGTTTGTGAAGTGCTCGGTTGTCAAGCCCAACACCTTTAAGCGCTTCCATGGCGATTCTCGTGCGTTCTGATTTGGAATAACCCGCATAGATTAAGGGAAGTGCAACGTTTTCTAGGGCAGATTGTCTCGGAAGGAGGTTGAACGTTTGGAAAACGAAACCAATTTCTTTGTTTCGTACGGAGGCTAATTCGTTTTCCGACATGGTTGAAACGTCTTGGCCGTTTAAGATATAGGTACCGGTGCTGGGCGTGTCCAAGCAGCCGACGATGTTCATGAGGGTTGATTTTCCTGATCCGGAAGGGCCCATGAAAGCAACATATTCCCCTTTATTTACGGAGATTGTGACGTCTTTGAGTGCGTCAATAATCTCTTCTCCCATCACGTAGCGTTTGGAAATATGTTTGGTCTCGATAATTTTTGTCATGGTATCAGAAAAATTCGAATCAAAAATACATGCTTCCGTTGATAATCTGGGAACTTTTCGACGAAAGATATTTTGAGGGGATGAAGCGGTTGTAGGAAGGATAAGAGGTTTTACTTAGTTTTGTTGCTATGAAATACATCCCAGCGCTAGATGGAGTTCGTGCCTTAGCGATTTTATTGGTTTTGGTTTATCATTGGTTTCCGGAAGGTCAGGGGATTAATGTGATGCCGAATGGTCCGATTGGGGTGACGCTATTTTTTGTGTTGAGTGGCTATTTGATTTCCAATATCTTGATGGAGCAGCAGACTTTAGGAACGTTTGCTCGGTCGTTTAAGAATTTTGTGGTTCGCCGGGCACTCCGGATTTTCCCCATTTATTTTCTGCTTTTAGGATTGTTATTCGTTTTGAAGCGTTTTTCGATTGTGTTGCAAACGGATTTTTATGAGCACCCCGCTTATTATTGGGCCTATTTAGTGAATTATTGGATTGAATTGCATGGCAATTGGTCGGATGCCTTGTCGCCCTATTGGTCATTAGCTGTGGAGGAGCAATTTTATTTGCTTTGGCCGTTTTGCATGTTGCTGTTGGCGACGCGTTTTCGTGCTTATTTTTTATGGTTTGCGGTCGTTTTTGGGGTTGTGTATCGGTACTTTTCTGTGCATGTTTATGGAGGTTTAGGTGTCAGTATGTTTTCATGCGTAGATACCTTTGCCTGGGGAGCTTTGTTGGCCCATTACCTACGTGCTGGCCATTCAGCAGTTATGGGTTTATGGATTAAGCGTTTGATTATCCCGGTGGTATTTTGTTTTTTGATGTTGTGTTTAATGCATACGGATGCCGACTTAGTGAAGCAATTGTTTTTTAGAACCTTTACGTCGTTGGTGTCACTAGCCCTGTTGTTTTACGCGATGAAACCCGGATTGTGGGCACGAGTTTTATCGGTTCAACCCTTGCTTATCATAGGCCAAATGTCTTATGGCCTGTATTTATATCACATGGTGGTGCCGGATTTGTTTTTTCAACTAGTTGGTCGAATGGGGATTTCAATTCCTGAATTGCCGTATAATATCGTTCCGATGGGGGTACTCAGTTTATCAGCTTATTTATCGTATCGTTTGATCGAGTTGCCGATTCAGGCTTATAAGCGCTATTTTGTAGCTTAAAATTATCAGTATTCTGGGACGGTTTGCCACTGGCTTTATGTAGCTTTGAGCGGTAACGCTGCCGGGGTCGCAGACCCCGGCAGCGTTTAGCTTATTTGTTTATTTATCCAATCAATTGGTGTCATTCCTTTTTCATCTTTGAAAGCGATGTAAAATGTTGATTTGTTTTTAAATCCTGATTGCATGGCTATCCCTTCAATAGATAATGATAAATGCGCGTTTTGGGCCAAAAGTTCAATCGCATGTTCAATTCGCAATTGATTTCTTAGCCTAGGAAAGGGAACTTTTAATACCTTATTAAAGAAATATGTAACACGTGCTTGAGGTATATCAAGCGATTTAGATATTTCGTGAATTGAAAGAAGCGGATTTAAATACTGTTGCTCATCTTTCAGGAACGTCATGATTCTTGTAAGATCTTCATCTATTTGGGGAGTCTCGGGTTTATCTATATCACAGTTCTTATCTAAATATTTTGATAAAAATAAATCCCATTTACTCGTTTGGTTAGCATTTACTTGATTTGCATACAACCAATTTGGGAAGAAAAGTATTAATATCGGAGTTAATAGCGTGAAAATTGATAAATATCGTAGAGGTGGGAATGACTTTACTGTAATGACCCCATTCAAAAAATAATTTGAATTTGAATAGACAAAAGTATATACAATTAAGCTAGGTAGATAGGTTAAAAGTGCAATGGTGCCTAAAATTCCCAAAAAATTATTTATTCTTTTTTTAATTATTTTACTCGTAGACTTTCTTGCCTTAATTAAAATGAATATGCAATAAAAAAAGAATACACTATTTATAATTAGAATAGAATATTGAAAGAATTGGATGGGAATCCATCTGCTTGCATGTGCAAAAAAGTCATTGTCTACATCAGTTGCATTCGCTAATCTGAAAAATGCAATTTTCTCTGAAATGGGAATTTGGAAGTAGGGTTGTAACGAAACAATTGACGCCAAAAAGGGTAAAATGAAAACCCAAATCCATCTGTCCACATAGAAATGATTTAGAATTATACTTTTTGTGTAGTAATAAAGTGCGGGTGCCATTAGCAAGGCGAATGGTATGTTATGGATATACAAATAGGCCAATAATTCCGGATCTGTACCACTTTCCAATAGTAAATAGATTAAAGAGCGCTGGCCAATTGAAATGAAAACGTAAACGAATAATATGATTGATTTGTTGTTGTTCCAATGATAAAGGATTAACAAAAAACAAATAATCAGTGTCAAAATAAAGGCAGTATAAATCATAAATTTTTAGAACAGCTAACTATAGGTGCCTTTTGCGCAAAAGGTACATTAAAAGTAGTATAAAAAAAATAATATTAAACCCTAGGCTGTAGGCCTAGTCGTTTAATTAAATTTTTTTTAAACTAATAACAGAGAAATTGAAGGCTGATAGCTCAGCTTAATTACCTTGTTTTGTTTGTGGAATTCGTCAGATCAAACCGGTTCCTTATCTCATATGAAATTGAATTTTCGTTTATTTTTTGTTTTAATATTTATATTGGCTAGCAGGAATGTCTTCGCCCAACAAGTTAAATTGAGTCAAGGGATTGCGATAACTAACTTTGATTACGTTAATTATGATGGGCAATTAATTGAGGGGTTGAAATCAGGCTCAGGTTTATCTTTTCAAGTGTCCTTTCACAAATCAAGTATCGTGGACTCAACTAAATACTTGATTAATCAAAAGCCATTCGATATTTTCTTGGCTCAGCACCGCCGGGTAGCTCATTTATTAAGTTGGGTAAATTATGATCTAGGGATTTCATTTATTCAAATGAATGCAGTGGGAGATATTCAACAAAATGTTTTCTCATATCAAACGGATTTTCTGGGGGTTCAAGGAAAGTTAGGAATTCGTATTCCACTGCCGTTCAAGACATCAGTCAATTTACAAGGGATTGCCAGTGTGAACAAAATTGTTCACGGTAATCAGTTTTTGATAAATCGATACATTGATTTATCTCTTGATCCTCAGTTTTCAGGCGTAAAGCTTATGTTGGGATTTGGAGCTGAGGTTGAGAAGCGATTCTCAGATAAATTGGCAGGTTTTGTAAGTTATCAATATCAGCAAACATTTTTACCTACAACAATGGGGGAATCAACTTTGAATTTTAAACCGAACACGGGTTCCGTCGGGATACGTTTTTTGATCTAGAGATATGCGATTTATCGTCCTATTGATTTTGATGTTTATCCAACTCTGTTGCATGGGTCAATACATTCAATCTGCGACATTGGCTGCAGGAGGGAGTATGGGTGGTAATAATGGGAAATATTACCTTTCTCATGTTGTAAGCCAATCAAGTATAGTAGCTGGTACTGCTAGAAATGGATCCGTTGTAATTCGTCAAGGGTTTAAGCAACCTTTTTCTCGTCGTACAAATCAAACATCTGAATCAGTCTTATTATATTCAGCTGAGCCTAAACCTCAATTCGAAGTTGAAATTTTTCCTAATCCATTTTTCGATCAATTTAATCTTCGTTTTTCTCGTGAATCACGCACTCCCACACGCCTGACACTATACGATGCATCATCAAATTTAATTTGGGAAGGCTTATTTCCTGCTGAAATTACAGAAATTCCACTTCGTGGTTTTACTGAAATGCGTGCTGGGAAATATCTATTACAAATTTTTCAACATGGACAACCGATCACTAAAACAATCATCAAAGAGGGTCAGCCATAAATTAATTGTATGAATAAGATTATTACTTCTATCATTTTGTTTTTTGGTGTAATCTTGACTGTTTATGCTCAAGTACCCCAAAAGTCATTGAACTATCAAGCGGTTATTTTAGATCCTAAAGTAATTGATATTCCAGGCGCTCAAATTTCGGGTCAGGCTCTATCGAAAGGGGCTGTATGTTTGCGTTTTTCAATTTTGGGGAATAGCGGTCAATTGGAATATGAAGAATATCAAAAAACGACGACGGATGAATTTGGATTGGTTAATCTATCCATTGGTGCTGGTCAAACGAACTTGAGTTCGCAAAGTATAAATGGAGCTGCTCAATATGATTCATTCGAAAGTATTGTTTGGAATTCGAAATTAAAAAGTTTACAAGTTGGGGTGAGTTATGATGGCTGTCAAAGTTTTAAGCAAGTCAGTACTCAATCGTTGACCTTTACTCCATATGCACTATATGCAGATGCAGTAGAATATAAAAATGTAATAAATGCTCCTACCAAACTTTCGCAATTCAATAATGATTCTGGGTTTTTGGTTCCGAATGACCTGAATCCGTTGAAAATAGATTTGGCAACCATGAATCAAACTTTTCGGCAGGCAAAACAACAAACGGACTCCACGTTATTGGTCATGAATCAGAGTATTAGTTCTACTGAAAACATGATTACAGAACATACACAATCTATTACAGACATAAATACGTTATTGGAGAACCATCAATTGCAAATTTATGATAACAAAAATCAAATTAATTCTGCCGTAAATAATTTGGGAGGATTACAAAATCAATTAAATCAAACGGTTTCTACGGTAAGTAATCTTTCAGGATCATATGAAGTTTTGCAAAACAAGTCTTCATCTCCTGAATTGGGAGGGGCAAATCCATCAGATATATTATATCCAACGCAGCGAGCTACGAAAACGTATGTTGATAATACAATATATGAAGCTGTTGGTACTGGCGTTCCAAATGCTACAACATTGGCTGCTGGTAAAATTAGATTGGCAGGTGACTTGAGTGGAACCTCTCAATTGCCAACTGTACCTGGGCTTGTGTTGAAAGAGAATGTAAACAACAAGTCGACAAGTGTTCAAGCTGATGGATCTTCAGATGTCAGATATCCATCTGTCAAAGCAGTTAAGGATTATGTTGATCAAGCCACATTGGGTGTTGCTTTGGCGACAACCGTTTCTGGTAAGGCAGATATTGCATCTCCTACATTTACAGGGATTCCAAGTGCTCCAACGGCAGCAGGAGGTACTAACACCACGCAAATTGCTACGACCGCTTTTGTTCAAGGAGCAATTGCCTCAGCGACTGTGAATGATGCAACCGCTAGTTCCAAGGGTATATTACAGTTAACAGGTGATTTGGGAGGTACCGCTGCAAGTCCCTCTGTTAATAAAATTCAAGGAATTTCTGTTAGTGGCATTTCCCCAACTACAGGTCAAGTTTTGACATACAACGGTTCAATTTGGGTGCCTACGAGTCCATCCAGCGTTCGTTCAGTCCGCCAACAAGTTCGTGCGAGTGCTGCACAAACAAGTTTTACGTTGTCTCAGACACCAAGCGCCAATTGCCAAGTATATATGTATATTAACGGAATTCGTACGAATAATGACGCATATAGTTGGTCTGGAACGACCTTAACATATGTTCCTGCAAGTAACAATAATTATACCTTGACATTGAATGATCGGGTTCAATTTGATTTTATGTATTAATCGTAAGTCCATGAATCAATCGATTTTCAAACTCATTTTAATTAGTTTCTTTCTGTTGATTGAAACTTTTCTATATGCCCAAAATACACTCGACAAAATTGGATTAACGAGTAGCACATTGCCCAAGTTAGCTTATTCGCTTCGTCAATTGAGTTCATCTTATAGTGGTCCGCTAGTTCGCGTACATACAGGGACTGCTTATTATGATGTTTATCCGGACGCAAGTTCAGGGCTTATCTCCTTAGATTCCAAAATTTCATTATCCGTTGCAAATAGTTCATCTGCAAGCGCTGCTACGTCAAATTCATTGTCAAGTATTGTGACCAGTGGGGTAACCAATTTGAACGTTGTTATATGGTATGATCAAAGTGGAAACGCCATTGATGTAAAAACATCATCAGTCAATGCCCCCAAATTAATGGAAGGGGGAAATTTCAAGATGTTAAATGGGAAACCAACTATTTATTTTGCTGGTGTAAGTGCGAACTCCGACTTTCTTCGATCCTCGACGACAATGAATTTTGCAACATTTAGTTCGGCTACTTATAGTATTGTAGTTCAAAATGTGGCAAGTACTTACAGTATTTCAGGAATTGTAAACACGGGTTCAGGAGGTGCTTGGGGATTCGCTTATTCTACCGTATCACCTTACGGTTATTATGTGGATGGGTCTGGTTGTATGAATGCCACGACGGGAGAACTTAGTACAAGTCCTAAATTTTTCACGGCAATAACTAATCAAAACGTTAGTTCATACATTTATGAGAATGGATATCTAAAAGCTTCTAAGACAACGAGCAATTGTAATTTTACTCCTACAACATCCTATGTTACTATCGGTCAACGTGATGGTGGAACGAGAAAGTTTGACGGGAATATGTCTGAAATCATACTTTTCCCAAAGAGTATTTCCACTTCCGAACAAAATACAATTGAAACAAGCCAAAGGGATACATATTTTGCCCCCTCTGTCAGTATTAGCTCGACAGCAAGTAACAATACCATTTGCGCGGGTACATCCGTGACTTTTACTGCTACTACGTTCAATGCAACGAATCCTACATTTCAATGGAAGAAAAATGGAGCGATTATACCGGGAGAGACGGCTACAACCTATACAACGACAAATTTAGCAAACAATGATGTAATTACGGTCGAGATGTATCATGATGCAGCAAATTTGACCTCGAATTTAGTTAGTGATGCAAGTTTATTGCTCAAATTGGATGCTACTGACCCTACAAGTTATTCTGGAACAGGTACAACATGGTCAGATTTAAGTGGACTGAACAATCATGCTACGTTAAATAGTCATCAATCATTTGATGCAAGCGGAAGCATTCAATTTGATGGGACGAATAATCCCGTGGTGATGCCATTGGTTACCAACGCCATTTCAAATGTAACGATGCAATGTTGGGTATATTTGGATGCGAATACCGTTGGGCCATTCATGAAAAATGGAATTTCAGGGGGGTATTCATTTGGTACTGGGCCTGGCGGAAACAGTTTTGGTCTAGGAAATAAGGCAACAATGTTACTAAATGCTGTAGCTTGGCAACCTTTAGCTATTACGATGGGATACGGTTGGAAGCTTGTCACCATGACAATTTCAGGGACTACAGAATCCTTGTATGTGAATGATGTACTTATAGGCTCACGCACCGGAACGCCTTCTGTCCCTGCAACTGGAACATATTTGGGTACAACGGTTAATGATAATTCTGGTTCAAATTATTTTAATAGTAAAATGGCTGGAGCCTTTATGTACGGGAAAGCCCTGACAGCCGCAGAAATTGCACAAAATTATACAACGGGTCGCTTTAAGTTAAGTCCTTTAACCGCTGTTTCAAATTCCCTTACGATGAGGGTTAATGGGAATGCTAGTGCAAGCTTAAGTTCTATTACAGGAAGTGATGCCCAAACAAGCTGTATCAATTCAGCCATTACTTCGATTACCTATACGACATCTGGGGCAACAGCCGCCACTTTTAGTGGATTGCCTACCGGAGTGACTGGTTCATTTGCTTCAAACACGATAACAATTTCAGGAACGCCCAGTGTTTCTGGTACTTTTGGATACACAGTTAGTCTGACATCTTCTTGTGGTAGCCCCGTTTCCTTGACGGGTACTTTGATTGTTAAAGCGGTTAATTCCGTAACGCTATTATCAAGTGCTGGAACAACGAGTCAGACGGTGTGTGTGTCATCGGCGATAAGTCCCATTCGGTATATAAGCACGGGTGCTACGGGGGCGAGTTTTTCTGGATTTCCGACGGGAGTAACCGGTGTTTGGTCAAACGATACTTTATTAATTTCTGGAACTCCGAGTCAATCCGGGACATTTAATTATACGGTTACCTTAACAGGGGGGTGCGGATTGCGAACGACTACGGGAACGATTATTGCAAATGCGAGCAATTCTGGAACCTTGACATCTGCAGTTGGATCAAATGCCCAAACTATTTGTGTGAATTCAGCTATCTCTTCCATTAGCTATTCGACAGTTGGTGCAACAGGTGCTACTTTTAGCGGCTTACCTGCGGGTGTAACGGGGAGTTGGAGTGCTAATGTTGTCAGTATTTCAGGGACACCAACCATCGCTGGGAATTACAGTTATACTGTTACTTTAACTGGAGGTTGTGGAACAAGTACGTTGACAGGGACGATACAAGTAACTCAAAATACGATCAGTTTAAGTTCTGCAGCAGGAACAGATGCACAAAGCCTTTGTAATAATTCAGCTTTGACAAACATCAGCTATGCAACGGTAGGCGCAACAGGTGCTACTTTTAGTGGCTTACCATCAGGAGTTTCAGGTTCATGGGCTGGGAATGTTGTGACAATTAGCGGAACGCCAACCTCGATTGGGACATTTAATTATACCGTTTCATTGACAGGTGGTTGTGGAGTGGTTAGTGTTTCGGGTACGATTACTGTACTGAGCTCGAGTGTTTCAATTGTTTCCACTGCGCCTGCCAACTTAATCTGCTATGGCACTCCGGTTACCTTTACGGCCTCGGTAACAAACCCAGGGACTGGTGGAGCATTTCAGTGGTATAAGAATGGTTTGGCGATTACAGGAGAAACGTCAAGCGTTTTTTCATCATCAACATTAGTAAATAGCGATGCGATTTATGTGAGTTATTCTTCGTCATGTACAAGTGGTGGAAGTTTAATAACCAATGGCTTAATCCAACAATTGGATGCATCAAACTCTGCAAGTTATTCCGGTACAGGCTCCACTTGGTATGATGTCAGCGGCAATGGTAATCATGGAACCTTAAATTCTGCTGTTTTTACGAATTCAGGAGGAGTTAAGTATTTTGCTCTCTCGGGGACTTATATTTCGGCACCTTTGACAAAGACAAATTCAATGACATTTTCTACTTGGGCTAAATCCAGCAATCCAGGGAGTACAATGTTGTTTAATGCGGGTTTAGCAGGTTCAGGCCCTGATGTGTTTCTCTATAATGGGCGAATCTTTTGGAACACCTGGGATTCGGAAAATAATCCTTTTGTTGGAGCCACCGTTGCCATGATCAATGCTGATTTTCATCAATATACTGTTGTGGTGGATGCGGTAGCGAACAATGCTAAATTGTATTTTGATGGCGTCTTGAAAGGGACATCCGTTTACAAGTCGCCTACGCTTTCCAGTCCTACAGCATTGTATATCGGAGGTGCAGGACCTGGTGATGGCTGGAATTGGCCTGGAGGATTCCGGAATTTTTTATCTTACAATCGAGCCTTAAGTTCCACGGAGGTTTTAGCCAATTATAATTCGACAATTGTAGGTGGGGGAGGTATTAATTCCAATACCATAACTACAACTGTTTCGAAACTCACATTAACGTCTGCCGCAGGAACGGATGTCCAAAGCAAATGTATATCTACCAGTATTACCAATATTGTTTACACCGCAACGGGGGCTACTGGAGCAACTGTTAGTGGTCTGCCTTCCGGGGTGAATTGGGCTTGGTCGAATGGTGTCATTACGATTTCGGGAAGTCCTACAGTGGTTGGAACATTTAACTATTCGATTGAATTAACAGGAGGATGTGATGGCCTTGTTCGTCAAACAGGGAGCATCACGGTTAATCCCAATAATACGATTGCATTAAGTTCTGCTTCTGGAACGAATAACCAAAGTCTTTGCTTAAATACGGCATTGACTAATATCACCTATGCAACGACTTCTGCAACGGGAGCAAGCTTTAGTGGTTTGCCTACTGGCGTGACGGGAAGTTGGACCAATAATGTCGTAACGATTAGTGGAACCCCAACGGTATCGGGAACCTTTACCTATACGATCACCTTAACGGGAGGTTGTGGAGTAATTACCGCCTCAGGTACTTTGGTTGTCAATCCGAATAATACCATTTCATTGAGTTCGGGAGCAGGAACAAATGCACAGTCAGTATGTATTAACGCTGCAATCACGAATATAAGTTATACGACAACAGGTGCTACCAGTGCGAGTGTAACAGGTTTGCCATTAGGCGTAACAGGTATTTGGTCAAACAATGTGGTTACGATTAGTGGCACGCCTACTATTGCCGGTAATTACACGTATACAGTTAGTTTGTCAGGAGGTTGCGGAACCACATCTTTATCAGGGACGATTTTGGTCAAAGCAGTTAACACAATTACGTTAAGCTCTGCAGTGAATACGGATGCCCAAAGTATTTGTAAAAATGCCAATTTGACGGCGATCAGTTATGTAACAGCAGGAGCAACAGGAGCTAGTTTTTCTGGTTTGCCGGCGGGTATAAGTGGTGCGTATGCGGCGAATGTGGTGACCATCAGTGGAATACCAACAGCAGTTGGGGTTTTCCCTTACACCGTAACCGTAACGGGAGGTTGCGGGGTAGTTACAGCAACAGGAACAATAAGTGTAATTGATTTACCAACCATCAATGTGGCTGTTTCTGGAAATAATTGTGCGGAAAAATCGGTCATGACTGCAACCAGTGGTTTCTTGTCTTATACCTGGTATAAGGATAATGTTGTTGTGAATGGAGCTACGGCTAATGTCTATTCACCAACTGCTCGGGGCAATTTTAAAGTACTTGTTTCAGATGGTTCTTGCAGTAATACTTCTTCCACGATTACGATCTATGAATGCGCATTAACGGCAGAGGGAAATATTGTACCTACGACTTCAGCTCTTTTAGTAAATACGTCTGGAGGGATGAATAATGGAACTGGGGTGACGGATGAAGGAAAGTCTTTGAATATCACAGCTACAACGACCATAGATGTCATTGAAACGGCAGCGAGCGGGGCAACCTTGGTCTTGAACTTAGATGCGCGTAATGTGAATTCCTTGGCTCGGACGGCAACGCCAGGAACTTGGTATGATTTGTCGGGGAATCAAAACAATGCAACAATTTACGGAACTGTAGCTTACGGAGCAGGGAATGGAGGGGCTTTAAATTTCCCTGGTGGCAATGCCAATTATGTACAAGCGAAAAGTGGGGTCTATTTTACTGGAGGGTCATTTACGATTCAAAGTTGGGTTTACCCGATGCAACTTTACAATTGGAACCGAATTATCGATTTTGGTAATGGGGCAGGCTCGAATAATATTTTGTTATCGAACACCTATGGCACGAGTGGTAATCCTGGATTTTATGTTGAGGGTGCACAGTTTCAGTCTTCGAGAACTTTAACTTTGAATGCATGGCACCATGTTTGTGCGACCTTTGATACGAATACACGCATTGCAACAATCTATGTAGATGGACAGCCAGCGGGTACTTCTGTTGTTCCTCGCCCTGTGAATATTGTCAGAAACAATTGCTATATCGGTCGGTCAAATTGGGGTTTTGGAGATCCAAATTTTGCTGGAGGGATGGGGGCTTTGCAGATTTATAATGGGTTCTTAACTTCGACTGAAATTCTAAGTAATTACAATAGCACGAAAGGACTTTACGGTTTATAAGTTCTTGGGATTGAATTACAAGGTAATGATGGGGCATCAAATTGTCAGTTTCTAGAGACAAATTGCCCATAGGCTTTATGTAGCTTTGGGCGGTAACGCTGCCGGGTTCTGCGTCCCAGTCAGCGTTTACTCTGCACAAAAAAAAGCCCGAACTGTGAAGTTCGGGCTTTTACTATTTTCAAAGAATCTTACAATCCTTTTGCTTTCTTAACTACTTCGTCAGCAATGTTTTGCGGAACGAATTCGTAATGAGAGAACGTTAAAGAAGCTGTTGCACGTCCTGAAGACATCGTACGTAAATCTGTTACGTAACCGAATAATTCAGAAAGAGGTACATCAGCCTTCAAGATAACAGCGCCTTGACGAGAATCCATACCCTTCATGATACCACGACGACGGTTTAAGTCACCTGTGATAGGTCCAGTGTATTCGTCTGGAGTAACTACGTCAACAGCCATGATAGGCTCCATTAACTTAGCACCTGCTTGTTTCGCTGATTCTTTGTAACCCATACGAGCTGCTAATTCAAATGATAATGAATCTGAATCGACATCATGGTATGAACCGTGGAATAAACGAACTTTCATTGAATCCATTGGGTATCCAGCCAAAGCACCTGTTTTCATTGCTTCTTCGAATCCTTTTTGAACCGCTGGGATGAATTCACGTGGAATAACACCACCTACGATGTTGTTAACGAATTCTAAACCTGGTTTGTCATCTTCTCTTGGTCCGATTTCAAATACGATATCAGCAAACTTACCACGACCACCTGATTGTTTCTTGTAAACCTCACGGTGTTCTGTCGTCTTAGTTAATGACTCTTTGTAAGCTACTTGTGGAGCACCTTGGTTAACCTCTACTTTGAACTCACGACGCATACGGTCGATGATGATCTCTAAGTGAAGCTCACCCATACCTTTGATGATCGTTTGACCAGTCTCTTCGTTTGACTCAACTTGTAAAGTTGGATCTTCTTCGATCAATTTCGTGATCGCTTTTGAGAAGTTATCTGCATCAGCCGTTTTCTTAGGCTCGATTGCATAACCGATAACTGGCTCTGGGAAGTCCATTGCTTCTAAGATGATTGGGTGTTTCTCATCAGAAAGGGTATCACCCGTTTTGATGTCTTTGAAACCTACTACCGCACCAATATCACCAGCACCTAAACGCTCGATTGAGTTCTGCTTGTTCGCGTGCATTTGGAAGATACGAGAGATACGCTCCTTATTTCCTGAACGGTTGTTCAATACATAAGAACCTGAATCCAATCCACCTGAATAAGCACGGATGAAACATAAACGACCTACGTAAGGGTCAGTTGCAATTTTAAATGCCAAAGCCGCGAATGGCTCAGACTCACTTGGCTTACGCAAAATTTCTTCGCCCGTATCTGGATGAGTTCCTTTTACACCTTCTTTGTCCATTGGAGAAGGCAAGATAGCCATTACATAATCCAACATTGTTTGAACACCTTTGTTTTTGAAAGATGAACCACAAAGCATTGGAACGATTTTCATAGAGATCGTAGCAGCACGTAATGCAGCTAAGATTTCATCTTCTGAGATAGATGCTGGATCTTCGAAATATTTCTCCATCAACGTCTCATCAAACTCAGCTACCGCTTCTAATAATTTCTCACGGTATTCAGTTGCTTCCTCCAACATATCATCTGGGATAGGTACCTCAGTGAATGTCATTCCCTTATCTGCCTCGTTCCATTTGATACCACGGAAGTTAACCAAGTCAACTACCCCTTCAAATCCTTCTTCAGCTCCGATAGGCAATTGCAATGGCACCGCGTAGCTACCCAACATTTCTTTCACTTGCTTACACACGTTTAAGAAATCAGCACCAGAACGGTCCATTTTGTTAACGAAACCAATACGTGCTACGTTGTAGTTGTTCGCCAAACGCCAGTTAGTTTCTGATTGTGGCTCTACACCGTCTACGGCAGAGAATAAAAATACTAGACCATCTAATACACGTAAAGAACGGTTTACCTCTACTGTAAAGTCAACGTGACCTGGAGTATCGATAATGTTGATGTGGTAATCTTGATCGCGGTATTTCCAACCTACTGTTGTTGCTGCAGAAGTAATCGTGATACCACGTTCCTGCTCTTGCTCCATCCAGTCCATTGTTGCCGCACCATCGTGTACCTCACCAATTTTGTGGGAAACCCCTGCGTAATACAGGATACGTTCCGTGGTTGTGGTTTTACCCGCATCAATGTGCGCAGCAATACCGATGTTTCTAGTGAATTTTAAATCGCGTGCCATTTTAAAAGGTTAATTATGAAATGATTTTTTAATCCGTTTGCTAATTATCAAATACTTGGACAATGTTTTGTCTAGGTACTCGTTTAGGGGTGCAAAATTACTGAAACTTAATTAAATACAAAAATATTTTACAGATGTTTAATGCCTTTTTACAATTGCTTTACCCAAAGCTCTGTTTCGCTTGCGAAGACCCCCTTTTTGAGTCGGAAGATTTTATATGCACCTATTGCCGAATCTCCTTAGCGCGAGTCGATTATGCGGATAATTC
Organism: Aquirufa echingensis; assembly: GCF_042714525.1. Lineage (NCBI taxonomy): Bacteria > Pseudomonadati > Bacteroidota > Cytophagia > Cytophagales > Flectobacillaceae > Aquirufa > Aquirufa echingensis. The sequence goes on from NZ_JBBKYA010000004.1 coordinate 66,958, forward strand.
ACCCTGGTGGCTACGTGCGAAGTTTGATGGTTTATTTACTTATTCAGAGGTTCAAACCTTTTTTATCTTTGCCGCCGGCGGACGCGTACAGCACCTCATGCACGCAATCAAGTACAAAGGAGCCCAAGACTTAGGGAAGTTCTTAGGATTTTGGGCAGGTCAATCATTGAAAAAGTCCCATTTTTTCCAAGAAGTTGATTGTGTCATCCCCATTCCTTTGCATGCCAAAAGGCTTCGCGAAAGAACCTATAACCAAGCGGAATGTATCGGAAATGGCCTCGCCTCGGGATTGCAAATTCCCATACTCCCACTTGGTCTACAGAAATCCCTGCAATCCCATTCACTCATCGGACAGGATCGTTCTCACCGATTTGAATTATTGAAAGATTCATTTGAGGTACTTGCTGATGTACGAGGCAAGCATATTTTGATCGTGGATGATACCTTGACCACCGGCGCAACGTTATTAGCCGCCGCAGAAAAAATAAAGGCTGCCGGTGCAAAGGAGGTTTCCTTTTTCACACTAGCAGCCTTGAAATAAGCTTCTTATTATTTGTTTGTGCCCGCAGAAATCATCGCACAACGGAATCCAATCGTTGCCGTTGCAGAATCCTCATCCAAGAAACGACGTGAGCCTGGAGCTAACCAATATGCCACATCCGCCCAAGAACCGCCTTTGTATACACGAACTTTGTTCGTAATCAACGATTGATTGTTTTTGCTATCGTAACGTGACTCTTTATCTTCTTTGTCATTCCGACGAACCGGGTTCAAATCATTAAAGTCTTGGAAAGATAATGGACGATACAAATCTTGCACCCACTCATTTACGTTTCCTGCCATTTGGTATAAACCGAAATCATTAGGCGCATATTTGTAAATCTCTGCCGTAATAATCGCTCCGTCATTCGACTTACCAGCGATACCTGCATAGTCACCACGTCCACGCTTGAAGTTGGCAAGCATCGTTCCACGACCTTTTCCAGATGACTCACGCAACGATGGCCCATCCCAAGGATAGATACGTTGGTTTACTTGATTCTCATCTTGTTGTTGCGTACCGATCATCGCCTTCGCAGCATATTCCCACTCCGCTTCCGTAGGTAGGCGGTAAGATGGTAAAACACGTCCTGATTCGATTGTCAAACGGGCATTGGTATTCGTACGAGGTGCTGCTGCTGTTGTAGCTGCTCCTGCCGCAGATTTCTTAGGTAATTTGATTTTGGATGCAGGCGCTGCAGCTAAATTATTATTAACTGCTGCCGTTCTCCAGATGCAATAATCTGTCGCTTGTTTCCAAGAAACACCTACAACAGGATACATACGGAAACCTGGGAAACGTAAATATTGTTCTACGTATGGGTCATTAAAGGCCAAATCATTGCGCCAAACAGTCGTATCAGGCAATGCTGATTCGTAAAAATCTTGTGTCGAATCCTTCTTGACAGCACTCAAATATTCCAAATAATGTACGTTGGCAATCTCCGTCTCATCCATGTAAAAGGATTGAACAGACACCGTACGCTCGATATTATCATGTAAGCCCAAAACATCTTCTTCCAAAGAACCCATTGTAAAGCGGCCTCCTTCAATGAAAACTAAGTTGGGGCCTGTTAATTGTCCTGTGAATTTTTTGTCTACCTGAAAACCATTTTTGGTATTGTAGGCTAATCCGGTTGTTGTTGAAACATTACCGATATTGACACTGTTGGGCTTAGAGCCACTTGCAAGTCCACCTTTCAAGCCACCTGGGCAAGAAGTCAACATGAATAAGCTAGCACAAAGGCCTAGTACGTTTAATAATTTAGCAATCATCTATATGCTCTTTCGTCAGAATTTGAAAAACAAAGGTATAAAAATCAACTTAATCCTGCTATGCTAACCCAAAATATCCACCAAAATTGTGTTTAATTCTGGTATGGTGCTTATTCTGTCCACTTGTAAAATCATTTTTCCAGATTTTTCTCGAAGCTGGCATTGGCCTTTTTTGCTATTAACAAATTGGATTACCTTCAGTACAAGCTCCTGCGGAATCTCTTGAGAAACGAAATACAATTTCAATATATTGCTCTTCAAGGTGATTTTTTCCACCCGCAATACTTGCGCCTTCCAGCGGCAACGTACTAAGTCAATCATGTCTTGTACTTCTACAGGCATTTTACCAAAACGATCTTCCATCTCCGTGATGAATCCAGTCAAACTCGTTTCATCATCGATCTCATCCAGGCGCGTATACAAGCCTAAACGTTCAGAAATACTTGAGACATATTCCTCGGGAATTAAAACACGCAAATCGGTTTCAATTTGGCAATCGACCTTCAAGGCCTCTGCTATTTCACTTAAATCCGTTTCAAATAATGCCTTAAATTCATTCTCCTTCAACTCCTGAACTGCCTCATCCAAAATTTTGTGGTACATGTCATATCCCAAATCGTTGATAAAGCCCGATTGCTCTGCACCTAATAAATTCCCCGCTCCCCGAATATCCAAATCGCGCATCGCAACCTTAATCCCATCGCCCAAATCCGAAAATTCTTCCAATGCACTTAATCGCTTACGCGCATCGCTGGTTAATGCGGAAAGGGATGGCGTTACCAAATAACAGTAGGCCTTCTTGTTGGATCGCCCAACCCGACCACGCATTTGGTGTAAATCAGATAAGCCAAAATGATTCGCATTGATGATGAAAATCGTATTGGCATTCGGAATATCTAAGCCGGACTCGATGATGTTGGTAGCCACAAGGACGTCGTAATTCCCCTCGATGAAATCCATCATGATTTTTTCGAGTTTGTCTCCTTCCATTTGGCCATGCGCTACACCAATCTTCGCATCAGGCACTAATCGTAAAATACGATTGGCTGTACTTTCTAATTCGTTGATGCGGTTATGAACGACAAAAACTTGTCCGCCACGTGCCAGCTCATCCCGAACACCATCGCGCAATAATTCATCGGTCATAACGACCAATTTCGTTTCGACCGGTTGACGATTCGGTGGAGGTGTTGCAATAATAGATAAATCACGCGCCCCCATCAATGAGAAATGTAAGGTACGCGGAATTGGAGTGGCGGTTAGCGTCAATACATCCACATCCACGCGCATTTCTTTTAAACGATCTTTGACCTTCACCCCAAATTTCTGCTCCTCGTCGATGATCATCAAGCCTAGATTCTTGAAATGTACATCTTTGTTGACTAATCGGTGGGTGCCGATTAATATATCCGTTTGCCCATTGGCAACGCGTTCAAGGGTTTCCTTGATTTGTTTCGTAGACTTAAATCGGTTTACGTATTCAACCTTACATGGGAATGCCGCCAATCGATCATGAAAAGTTCGGTAATGTTGCATCGCCAAAACCGTCGTAGGTACTAATACAGCCACCTGCTTTGAGTCCGCCACAGCCTTGAAAGCCGCCCGAATAGCAATTTCGGTTTTGCCGAATCCCACATCACCACAGACCAATCGATCCATTGGGTGCGGTTTTTCCATATCAGCCTTGACATCTGCCGTTGCTTTGGCCTGATCGGGGGTATCTTCGTATAAGAAGGAAGATTCCAATTCGGCTTGTAAATAGGTATCAGGCGAAAAGGCAAAACCGGGTGCATTTTTGCGTTTGGCATACAAGGAAATCAGTTCCTTGGCGATGTCTTTGACTTGTTTTTTAACGCGGGATTTTTTGTTTTCCCATTCGGGTGTCCCCAGTTTTGACATGGTCGGTGGGGCGCCTTCCTTGCCAGCGTATTTGGAAATTTTATGTAATGAATGAATGGAAACCGACAATACATCGTCGTCTCGGTAAATCAGTCGGATGACTTCTTGTTCGCCATTCGAGGTCTCAATCAAATTTAACCCAGCAAATCGGCCGATTCCATAATCCACGTGCGTGACGAAATCACCTACTTGAAGGCTTCGCAATTCCTTTAATGTAAGCGCTTTGCTTTTGGAGAACTTATTTTTCTCTTTGGAGCGATGAAAGCGGTCGAATAATTGATGGTCAGGATAAAAGGCGATGTTTGTTTGCTCGTCGATGAAACCTTCCCGCAAGGAAATCTGCAAGGGTTTAAACTGAATGCTCGTGTTGATTTCATTGAAAATCACATCGAGTCGTTCTAGTTGTCGTGGCGATTCCGAGCAAATGATGTTTTGAAAACCAGCTGTTTGATTGTCTAATAGGGTATTTGCCAAACGTTCGAAATCTTTTTGGAAAACACCAGGGTTTTTAGACGGATAAACGATGGCCTGGCTATTTTTCAGGTGTGTGCGTTTGCCAAACTCCACGCAACTGAATTGTTGCAAGGATTTTTTAATGCTTTTATTCGTTTCCCAGCGCTCTTCGGGCTTATTCAGTACATTGATATCAGAACTGCTATTGGCCAAATAAGCGGCCTCGCCCTTTTCAAAATTTGTCTCAATGGCATCGATGAGCATGCTAAAATCCTTCAGCCAAATGCGTGTCGTTGCAGGTAAAAACGTAAAAAAGGATTCGCGAGTTTCTTGAACTAATTTGGTTTGAACGTCCGGAATGAGGTGCATGGCCGAAACGGATTGTATCGACAATTGCGTTTCTGGATGAAAAGTTCGGATGCTATCTACTTCATCTCCGAAGAAATCCAGTCGATAAGGGTACTCTGCTGCGTACGAAAATACATCCAAAATACCTCCGCGAACGGAATATTGTCCCGCTTCGTAGACGAAGTCGGTGCGTTCAAAATCATATTCATTGAGCGTTTCAGCCACAAAATTGCGATCGATTTTATCACCAACCCGAATGGAAAGCGTGTTTTTAACCAATGATTTTCGGTTGATTACTTTTTCTGTCATCGCTTCGGGATAGCTGACGATGATTAAGGCTTGACCACTGTAATTGCTCAGTACATTGAGGACTTCCGCCCGCATGAGTACATTCGCATTGTCGACCTCTTCCCATTCATAAGGTCTTTTATGCGACATGGGAAATAGGATGACGGCCGCTTCACCCAATAAGGATTGTAGGTCGTTTAGGATATATTGTGCCTCTTCTTTGGCTTCACAAATGACCAGAAAGGGATTGTTTTCTTTCAGTAATGAGGCAATGAGTACGGTATCCAAGGCGCCGCAAAGTCCTTTGATGTAGGTGTTTTGCGGTTCCGGACGATGGATTTGTTCTGCAATGTGTTGAACAATTCCGTCATTTTTGTACAAGGAAAGAAACTCTTTGACAATCATAAAATTATGAACAGGCGAATGGCTTGCAAAGGTAGAAAAATTTGTAACTTTGTGCATCCACAAAAAGGGGTGCCTCTAAAAAAGGCTGAGATTATACCCATTGAACCTGATACGGGTAATGCCGTCGAAGGGATTTTGTCGAGTTTTTAGCGCTGAAAACTCGGAAAAAATCAAAGTAATAAGGGTTATTGTTAAATCATACAGGATTTGACTCCTTTACCTGTTGTTAAACTTTTCAAAAATGAAAAAGCTAACGACGCTGTTTTTTTTATTCATTACGCATGTGTTATTCGGCCAAAGAGTCGAAGGGATCGTTATCGATCAAGAGATGAATGCACCTTTATGGGGGGCTTCGGTACGTGTTCAAGGTAGCCAACGGGGTGTTTTGACTGATTCAAAAGGTCAATTTTCGCTTTCAGGTATTAACAATGCCACGAAACTTACCATTTCGTTTGTGGGCTATCAAGCTCAGGAAGTTTCTGTTTCGAATGCTGCTCGGATTCTACTTCAGCGTTCGAGTTATTTACAGGACGAGGTAATCGTGAAGGCTACTCGGGCGGATGAAAATTCTGCCATGGCCTATTCGAACGTATCAGCACAAGATCTGAAGAAAAATAATTTAGGCCAAGATATGCCTATGTTACTTAATTTTACCCCATCGGTCGTGACGACTTCGGACGCGGGTGCGGGTGTCGGTTACACGGGTATTCGAATTCGGGGTAGTGATGCGACGCGTGTCAATGTCACAATCAATGGAATTCCTGTGAATGATTCTGAATCGCAAGGTACTTATTGGGTCAATATGCCTGATTTTGCTTCGTCGGTTAATTCGGTGCAGATTCAGCGCGGGGTGGGTACATCCACCAATGGAGCAGGGGCTTTTGGCGGATCGGTTAATATGCAAACGAATACCTTTGAAGAGAAGGCTTATGCCGATATAAATGCTTCGGGCGGATCATTTGGAACCTTGAAAACAACCCTAAAAGTTGGGACTGGTTTGATGAATGGTAAATTCACCGTAGATGGGCGTTTGTCACGAATTGTGTCAGACGGTTATATCGATCGTGCATCTTCAAATCTGCAATCGGCTTATTTATCTGCGGCTTATTTTGCCAAAAACTCCTTCATTCGTATCAATTATTTTACGGGACGGGAGAAAACGTTTCAGTCTTGGTATGGCACGCCAGAATCTCGTGTGACGGGTTCGGTTGCTGATATGCAGGCCTATATTGATCGGAATTATTTGTCCACTGCCGAAGCAAATAATTTGCTTACAAGCGGACGAACTTATAATTATTACACCTACGCAAATCAGACGGATAATTATTCCCAAGATCATTTACAGTTGTTGACGAATCATCGTTTATCGCCCAACTGGGATTTGGATTGGAATTTTCATTATACCTATGGTCGCGGTTATTATGAGGAGTTTAAGCCTTCAGCAGATTTAAGTGCCTATGGTATTGCCGACAAACCTTCAGTCGATGTAGTTCGCCAAAAATGGCTCGACAATGATTTTTATGGCTCGACATTTGCCTTAAAATATGAAGGTTTACAGCGTTTAAAATTGACGTTTGGCGGTGCTTGGAATCGCTATGTGGGTCGGCATTATGGCTTATTGATTCAACCGCTTGCTTATGCGGGTCACGAATGGTACCGCAGTCGGTCGCAAAAAACGGATTTGAATTTATATGCCAAAGCGAATTGGGCGATTGCAACTTCATGGAATGCTTATTTGGATTTGCAATACCGAACGGTAGGGCATAAGATGGCTGGGATTGCGGATAAAATGCAAGACATAAGCCAGATTTGGTCCTATCAATTCGTAAATCCTAAAATTGGTATTACGCATCAGATTTCATCGAATGCGAAGGTTTATGCTTCGTATGCACTCGGAAGTAAGGAGCCAAGCCGACAAGATTTTGTCGATAATCCAGGAACGACGCCACGTGCGGAATTTTTGCGGGATTTGGAAGTAGGTTATCAAGCTGGCCGTGCGAAGGTTTCCTATCAGTTGAACGCTTATTTTATGAATTATACGGACCAATTGGTGCTAACTGGTGCGGTAAATTCAGTAGGAGAAGCAATTCGTACGAATGCCCCATCGAGTTACCGTTTAGGTTTAGAGGCTTCTGTGAATGTACAATTGGCGGCTAACCTGACTTGGCAGGCCAATGCGACAATTTCTCGGAATCGTATACAAGATTTTACAGAAAAACTCGTTGAATATGCGGATTACAGCATTGTGTCTATTAAACATGGAGAGACGGATATTGCCTATTCGCCATCGGTAATTGGTGGAAGTACATTGACTTATACGCAAGGTAAATTGGAAGCGTCGTTATTGAGCAAGTATGTGGGGCAGCAATATTTGGATAATACATCCAATGCTGCACGTGCTTTGCCAGCTTATTTCACACAAGATGTTCGCTTGGGATATGGACTGACGAAAAAGATTCGAGCGACGATGTTATTGAATAATGTATTGAATGCGATGTATTCCTCGAATGGCTATACGTTCAGTTATTTATATGACGGCGCATTAACAACAGAGAATTTTCATTACCCACAAGCGGGTTTTAATTTCTTGTTGGGATTATCAATTAGGTTGTAGTGTACAAAAAAAGGCATTGCGTTTGCAATGCCTTTTTTTTTAATTCATCAAGTCCCATTTCAACCCCCATTTCGCGAGGCGGTATCGGATTGAATACCAAATAACGCCTAAACCATAGATGGAGCTGCGTTTGAAATTGATGGATGAAGCTTCTTCGAAATATTTGGTTGGGCATGTTACTTCGCCAACTTCAAAACCTTTCCAGAAAATTTGTAAAATCATTTGATTGTCGAAAACGAAATCGTCATCGCATTTCGTGAACTGTACGGCTTCTAAAACTTCTTTTGAAAATGCGCGGTAACCCGTGTGGTATTCCGATAGCTTTTGGTCGATTAAGATATTTTGGAATAAGGTCAAAATACGATTAGCAATGTATTTGTAGATTGGCATGCCACCCTTGAGTGCGCCTTTTCCTAAGATACGAGATGCGAATACGACAGGATACAAGCCGTTGCCAATGATGGAAATCATGGCTTTTAAAAGCATCGGCGTGTATTGGTAGTCGGGGTGCAACATAATCACGATATCGCCACCTAATTCTAATGCTTTGGTATAACACGATTTTTGATTCCCGCCATAACCTTTGTTTTTGTCGTGGCGGATGATGTGTTTGATGCCAATTTGTTGGGCTACTTCCACGGTGTTATCTGGGCTGTAGTCATCTACGAGAATGACTTCGTCAACCCAATCGTGGGGGATTTCATTGTAAGTTTTTTCAAGTGTCAATGCTGCTTTGTAAGCGGGCATTACGACGATTACCTTTTTGCCTTCGTACATATAATATTGGCCAAATTTTACGACCTTTGTGCCTTCAAAATGTAAAAATACTTATTTATGAGTGAAACGCTATTTTTTCTTGTGTTTTCAGTTGCCGTCATGGCGGTGATGTTGGTGGATTTGGGGGTATTCAAGAAAGAAGGAGCTGCTGAAGTTACTTTCAGAGAAGCGGGTTTCTGGAGTGGAGCTTGGGTATTGTTGGCCATCATTTTTTACGTGTTTTTGGGCTATAATGGCGCGATGGTCCATGGGATTCAAGATGTTGCAGGGCTTCGAGCAGTACAGCAGGCCTATGCACCACATATAGATTTGGGTAAAGGATCCTATTTCGACCAGTTGGCAATTTTCCAAGATAATTTATCCTTGGAATTCATCACGGGTTATTTGGTCGAGTATTCGTTGTCGGCAGATAATGTGTTCGTCTTTATATTGATTTTTAACTCTTTTGGGGTTCAGAAACGCTATTACAAGAAGATTTTGGTGTGGGGGATTTTGGGAGCGATTGTGTTGCGCTTGATATTTATCTTTTTGGGAGCAGCCTTGTTGCAGAAATTTGATTGGATTATTTATTTGTTTGGCGCGTTCTTGGTGTACACGGGAGTGAAGATCTTACTTTCCAAAGAGCATGAGGAAGAAATCAATCCGGGTGATCACCCAGTTGTTAAACTATTGTCTAAATACTTTAATGTATACAAGCGAAATGTAATTGGCCGCTTCTTTGTTCGAATGAAGACGGGCAAATTATACATTACGCCCATTTTTGTGATTGTGGTTGTGATTGCGTTTACAGATATATTGTTCGCGGTAGATTCTATTCCTGCGATATTTTCGATTTCGAAAGATCCATACATTGTCTTCTTTAGCAATGTCTTTGCTGTGATGGGACTGCGGTCTTTGTTTTTCTTTTTATCTAGCTTGATGGGCTTGTTCCGTTTCTTGCCGATGGGCTTGGGTGTGTTGCTCAGCTTCGTCGGATTGAAGATGATTGGGCATCATTATTTGGAACAATGGGGTTTTGGAACCCTGGCTTCATTGGGTGTAATTCTGGGAATATTGTCCGTAAGCATCGGATTGAGCCTTTTATTTCCAGAGAAAAAATAATCAGTTTTTTATCAGTTTTTTCTTAGGTGGTTTCCATCTTAAAACTGATTTTTGCTAACGCTGCCGGGGTCTGAAGACCCCGGCAGCGTTTACCCCACCTCCCATTCTCGAACTAATTTCCGGTACTGCAAGGGTGTTTCGTTCATGTATTGCTTAAACTGCTTGTTGAAGTGAGACAAATTGCCAAAGCCACTCTCAAAACAAATCTCAACCATCGTCTTATTGCTCGTGCGTAATAATTCACAGGCATGTTTGATTCGGAATTCCGTCACCAAGGAAACAAAGGTTTTTTTAGTGACCTTTTTGAAATACCGACAAAATGCGGTTTCAGTCATATTAGCTAAGTGAGCCACCTCATCCAAATGTACCTCTTGGGTATAGTTAGCAATCACATAGGCATAAATTCGATTAATGCGATCAAGGTCCGTACTCGATAATTGATAGGAAATTTCATTTGTATCAATCGGTTGCGAATCTGCTCCTGAATTAGCGATCAGCTGCAAAATGTTCAACAGGGACATCAAGCGTGCAAATGGATTTAACTCCTTCAGCGCAAGCATTTCTCTAACCACACGATCTTGCGTAGGTCCTTGAATCGAGAAACCTCCACGCGATTTGTCTAATAATTGTTTGATCGTCCTACATTCTGGCTTATTAAAAAAATCCGGCCCTAGAAAATCCGCTGTAAAGTGAATAACCAAAGCCTGCGCTTGTTGGGAATCTTCCGATTCGACAAGCCAGTCTTGTCGGTGATTTTGCCAACAATGCGGTAGGTTTGATCCTAAAAGCACTAAATCCCCTCGATGGAAGTCGGCAATGTGATTGCCCACAAAACGTTTGCCCTCGCCTGCAATTATCAAGGTCAGTTCAAAGGCGGGATGGTAATGATAGGGTGCATCAAATCGATTTTGAATGACTTCTTTGATTTGAAACGAGGAATTTTCTTGGGAATCTAAATGCTCTAGGCTTGCTTTCATTTTAGCTGACAAATAAGTCGGGAAATCGTTATTAGGTAAAATTGCATTATTTTTTGCAAATATTGATGCGTTTTGTGCCAGCTATTTTTGAGAATTTTGGCACAAATCTATACCCATGTTGAACACAAATTATCCTATTCAAGCCCAACAAGTTGCTGATTTTCAGCGCGACGGTCATGTTTATTTGCCAGAACTTATTTCTCCCGAAGCTTTAAAACCCTATCGGGATTCCATCGTTCAATGGGCAGATGATTTTCGGAAAAAACAGAAACCTATGTCGGAGCGAGACACCTATGGCAAGGCATTTTTGCAAATGATGAATCTATGGGAAGAGGATCCTAACATCAAAGAATTTGTATTTGCAAAGCGTTTTGGCCAGGTTGCTGCGGATTTATTAGGGGTGGAAAAAGTCCGACTTTATCACGACCAAGCCTTATTTAAAGAAGCGGGGGGTGGGCATACGCCTTGGCATCAGGATCAATATTATTGGCCCTTGAGTAATGCGAAAACGGTTACGATGTGGATGCCTTTAGTCGATATCACAGAAGAAATGGGCATGCTAACTTTTGCCTCAGGAACACAACATGTGAAATTACCGCCGATGCCCATTTCGGATAAATCGGAAGAAACGATTGCTTCATTTGTTCGGGATCAAGGATTTCCCATCAAAGCGCAGAAAACCATGCAAGCGGGGGATGCGACATTTCACATGGGATGGACTTTGCATGCCGCACCAGGTAATCATTCAGAAACGATGCGCGAGGTGATGACGATTATCTTTATGGATGCTGATATTGAAGTGGCTGAGCCACAAAATGAAAACCAAGAGGCCGACCGTAAACGCTGGTTGGCTAGTAAGCCAGCAGGCACCCGAGCAGACTCTTGGTTAAATCCGATTATAAATTAGGGCAATCGCACTTTTTGGGTCTCTTTTTGAATAGTCCCCAAAGAAAGCCTTTTTTCTTCTTGTAGACCTTTGGTTTAGAATAGCTAAACACGGTCACATGCGCGGATGCCTGATAAATAGGCCCAGCGAAAAACAAGCCAAGAAATACTAAAATGACGATTTTACGCATGTTATTTTAAACGGGCTTTGAAGTAATTTATTGCCATGTTCCAGGCTTCTTCAGTAGCAGCTTTGTCAAAGGCAGGATTCGATGGATTGGCAAAAGCATGTTCCGCATCGAAAGATTTCACTTGAATTCCTTTGCCTGCTAACTTCATGTTGGCCTCAAATTCTGCTACGATGGCTGGAGAAATGAATTTTTCCCGACCAGCAAACAAGCCTAATACATCCGTATTCAAGGTTTTCAGTTGCTCCACATCTTTCACCGGCATTCCATAATACATGACACAAGCAGCCGCTTGCGGACCTGCTAAAATAGAGGCTTTTAATGAAAGGCCTCCGCCAAAACACCAACCTACTGTAGCAATTTTCGCTTGTGGACCTGCATAGGCAATCGCACCTTTGATGATATTTTCTAAACGCAAAGGATTTGCTCCTCCCATATATTTGCCTGCCTCTTCACGAGTCGTGGCAATTTTGCCATCGTACATATCGATTGCAAGCACATTGACATTGCCTAACGTTGTGTAAAAATGCTCTGCCTCACGCTTAATGTGGTCATTTAATCCCCACCATTCTTGAAAAACGAATAAGGTATAATTGGTCGGCTTTGCTGCTTTGATAAAAAAGGCGTTCGCTTGTTGGCCATCTGGCGTTGCAAACGTAATCATCTCACCACCTGCTTGGCTAATGTGATGATAGGGCTTCGGTAATTTATGAGAGCGCTGAAAGGCTTTGTTCGATGCCATTAACTGCATTTCGTCTTTCGTTACGAAACAGCAGGATTGGCCAAAAGCATAAACACTTACAAAAATGAGCGCAATTGTAGTGACTAGTTTGTTCATGGTAGAAATATTTGAGGAAATTTATGAATAAAATTGGCATTTAAGCTATCTTGCAATACCTATTGTTAAAATTATCAACTATGAAAAAGAATTTGTTCGGTTTAGGCCGACTGGTGTTTGCTGTTATTCTTAGCATCACTACCCTCTCAATCGCTTTTGCACAAGAAGCAAACCCTTTAAAAGGCCAAAAGGTTTTGGTCTTTTCACTAACGAAAGGTTTTCGACACAGTTCTATCAAGCCTGGTCAAATCGCCTTATTTAAAATGGCCAAAGAAAAAGGCTTTTCGGTTGATACAACTGAAAATCCAGCCATGTTCACTGAAAAGAACTTGAAAAATTACCGGGTTGTCGTTTTCATGAGCACAACAGGAAATGTGTTAAATGAACAACAACAAAACGCTTTCGAACGCTATATTCAAGCAGGTGGCGCCTATTTTGGTGTACATGCTGCGACGGATACGGAATATGATTGGCCTTGGTATACTAAATTAGCCGGCGGACAATTCGCTTCACATCCAGGTCGTCCGAACGTTCAAAAGGGTACTTTCACTGCAGTAGATAAGTCACATATCTCTACGGCTCACATGCCTACGACCTTTGATCGTACGGATGAATTCTACGATTTCAAAAACTTCAACAAGGACGTTAAGGTCTTAATTACCTTAGATGAAAAGTCTTATAAAGATGGTAAAATGGGGGATTATCACCCAATGGCTTGGTATCATGAGTTTGACGGTGGTCGGTCATTTTACACCAACTGGGGGCATACGCATGAGACATTTGATGAGCCTTTAGTTTTGCAACATATTTGGGGAGGTCTTCAATGGGCAGCTTCAGGACCAGCGATTAATTTCAATAAGCCATTGCGTACAGGTCCTCTACCTGAAGACAACCGTTTTACCAAAACGATCTTAGACAAAAATTTAGATGAGCCTACCGAATTGGCTTTGACAGACGGAGGAAAAATTTTCTACGGAGAAAGAAAAGGCAAACTTAAAATGTATGATCCTAAGAAAGGAAAAGTTAAGGTTATTGCTGATCTGAACGTGTTCTCTAAATTTGAATATGGTTTAATGGGGGTGAATGTAGACCCCAATTACAATAAAAACCACTGGGTTTACTTATACTATTCTCCTCAAACAGGGCAGGCAGATACAGCGCAACATCTTTCGCGTTTTGTATACGACGACTTGAAGGATACCTTAGTAATGGATAGTGAAAAAGTGCTTTTACGTGTTCCCGTAAAACGTGACGGATGTTGCCACACAGGCGGTTCAATCGCTTGGGATAAAACAGGTAACCTATATTTATCTACAGGAGATGACACGAATCCATTTGATTCAAACGGCTATGGTCCTATGGATAATCGCGACAAGCGTGCTGGTTGGGACGCACGTGCAACCTCATCAAATACGAATGATTTGAGAGGAAAAATTTTGCGTATTAAGCCAACAGATGATGGAAAATATACGATTCCAGAAGGCAACTTGTTTCCCAAAGGATTGTATCATACGAAGCCAGAAATTTATGTGATGGGTAACCGTAATCCATATCGGATTGCAGTAGATCAACGCAACGGATTTTTGTATTGGGGTGAGGTAGGTCCAGATGCTGGTGACGACTCACCTAAATATGGATCTAAAGGACATGATGAAGTAAACCAAGCACGTGAGGCAGGGTATTTCGGTTGGCCTTTATTCGTGGCGGATAACCGTCCGTACAACCAACGTGATTTTGCGAAAGACAGTACTTGGGCTAAATTCAATCCCAAAGCTCCGGTGAACGATTCTCCGCACAACACAGGTTTAGCGCATTTGCCAAATGCACAAAAGGCATTCATTTATTATCCTTACGGAGAATCACCTGAATTCCCAGTGATGGGTAAAGGCTCTCGTAATGCGATGGCAGGTGGTGTTTATTATAGCGCTGACTATCCAAAGGATTCGAAAGTTAAATTGCCAAACTACTACGATGGCAAGTTATTCGCATATGATTGGGCACGTGATATGGTTTACACTGTGAGCATGAAAGCGAATGGGGATTATTTGAGCATGGAGCGTTTCTTGCCAGGAACAACCTTCTCACATCCAATGGATTTCACATTCTCGAAAGATGGTGCAATTTATGGTTTGGAATATGGTCCAAACTGGTTCGCTCAAAACGAAGAGGCTGTGTTGTTCAAATTGGAATACAATGCAGGCAATCGTACGCCTAAAGTCGTAGCTTCTGCAAGCAAAAAAGAAGGTGCTGCTCCGATGCAAGTGAAATTCTCATCAGAAGGAACGGTTGATTTTGATAAAGATCCGATCACGTATCAATGGAATTTCGGTAATGGCCAAACAAGTTCTGCCGCGAATCCTTCTTATACATATTCCAAAGCGGGCATTTACAATGTAATCTTGAAAGTAAAAGACAGCAAAGGAAATTCAAATACGGCTTCACTCCGTATTAAAGTAGGGAATGATGTGCCGAAAGTAGATGTTCAAATCGAAGGAAATAAGACTTTCTATTGGAATGATAAATCGGTGAAATATCAAGTTTCTGTGGAAGACAAAGAAGATGGTTCATTAGCAGCAAGTAAAATTGCAGAAGAAGATGTTGTCTTAAATATCAATTATTTGGAAGGTTATGATAAGACGATTATCGAACAAGGGCATAAAAGCAATACGACATTCTCGAATGGAAAGCGTTTAATTGATTTGTCGGATTGCAAAACTTGCCATGCTTTGGATAAGAAATCCATTGGACCTGCTTACAATGAAATCGCGAAGAAATACCGTGCGAGTTCACAGAACATTGATGAGCTTTCTAAGAAAGTCATTAGTGGAGGAGGCGGAGTTTGGGGCGAGCAAGTGATGGCAGCCCACCCACAAGTTTCTAAAGCTGATGCGCGTGAAATGGTTATTTATATCTTAGGTCTTTCGGATAAGAAGAAAGCTTCCCAACCAGTTAAAGGGGCCTATGTAACTTCTGATAAAGGCAAGCCAGGAACGTTTATTTTCTCTGCATCTTATACAGATAAAGGAAATGGAAAAATGGCTCCTGCAACAGGGCAAAAAGTGGTAACCTTGCGCGATGCAAAAGTTGCTGCGGGTTCTTGTGATGCCAATGCGAAAACGATGAAAACGAAAGTGGATGGTTTGGGCGAAATTTTGGTTGCCACGGCTGATCAAGGTTACGCATCTTTCAATCAAATCGATTTAACGGGCATCAAAAATATCAAAGTAAGTGCGTTCGTGTTACCAGGTCAAACGGCTGGTGGTAAGCTTGAGTTGCACTTAGGTAGTCCAACCGGTAAACTTGCGGGTAGCATTGATATTCAAAAAGCAGGTCAAACAGCGATGCCCGTTGAGGTTACAGGCGTGAATGATTTGTACTTTGTATTTGTCAATCCTGGCGCTGGTGATAAACCATTATATGCGTTGAAAGAGTTCTTCTTTGAGAACTAATTTTAATCGCCCCAGGTTTAAACCTGGGGTTATAAATTCAGTTGTAAAAAACTTTATAACCCTAGGCTTTAGCCTAGGGGATAGGTCTCAAATCGAAGAAGCCCCATGCGGGGCTTCTTTTTTTATTTCGGAGGATGCTCATCCATGCGGATGGCTTTGATGTATAAATTTTCGACCTTCTTTCTGGCCCAGTCGGTTTTGCGTAAAAAGGTTAGGCTCGAATTTACACTGGGTTCATGCGCGAAGCAATTGATTCGTATGCGACTCGCAAGGCCTTCCCAGCCATATTTGTCAACCAAATATTCGATAATGAACTTAAGCGTTTTGCCTTCTAATGGATCCATCGTTTTATGCTCTTTCAGATAGTTCTAACCAGCGTAATTCTTTTTCTTCTAAGGTGTTCTTCAATGCTTCGATTTCCTTCGCCCAGTCGGCCAATAACTGAAAATCCTCTGAACCTCCATTGAGTTTTTCAATCAAGGCTTCTTTTGCAGCTTCCAATTTGACCATTTCTTTCTCCAAATCTTCAAATTCTTTCTGTTCCTTGAAACTCAATTTAGCCCCTTTTTGCGTGGGTACAACAGGTGTCTCTACGGGTGCAGCTTTTACAACGGGTGCCGGTTCCTTCTCCTTGTTCTCTAAGGATATGCGGTAATCCGTATAGTTTCCATTAAAGAAATTCACTTCACCTTCGCCCTCCACTAGGATTAATTGGTCTACCAAATTGTCCATGAAATAACGATCATGAGAAACCAAAAGTAAACAGCCTTGGAACTCACTTAAAAAGTCTTCCAGTAACTGAAGCGTATCTAAGTCCAAATCATTTGTAGGCTCATCCAGAATCAAGAAATTCGGGTTCTTTACCAAGACTTGCATCAACTGCAAGCGCTTTTTCTCTCCACCGGATAGCTTCGAAACGGGTGTGTATTGCTGGGCCGTTGGGAACAAAAACTTACTCAAAAACTGGCTAGGAGTCAGGGACTCATTCTTGCCATAAGGAATGACCTCCGCAATCTCCGTAATCGTATCGATGACGCGTTGTTCCGGCTTGAATTCAAAAGGTAACTGCGTATAGTAACCGATGACCAAAGTCTCGCCTGGATCAATCGTTCCTGAATCAGGTTGTTCCAATCCAGTCAATAACTGCAAGAAGGTTGTTTTTCCTGCACCATTTTTACCCACAATTCCAATGCGGTCTTTTTTCTTAAACGTATATGTGAAATCATTGACGATTTTCTTCTCGCCCCAGGCCTTTTTCAGGTGGTTGATTTCAATGATTTTATTTCCCAAACGGGACATTTGAATATTTAATTCCAATTTGCTGTCGTCCACTTTGCGGTGGGCAACTTCTTCCGTTTCAGCAAAGGCATCGATGCGAGATTGTGATTTGGTACCACGCGCTTTCGGTTGTCGACGCATCCATTCCAATTCCTTGCGGTAAAGGTTTTTCGCTTTCGCTACAGTACTCGCTTCGGATGCTTCACGCTCCGCTTTTTTCTCCAAGAAATAGCCATAATTTCCTTCGTAGGTATAGATCGAACCGTTCGCAAGTTCCATCATTTTGTTACAGACCTTATCCAAGAAATACCGGTCGTGGGATACGACTAAAACGGTCACATTGGGTCCAGATAAAATACCTTCTAACCATTCAATGGTCTCAATGTCCAAGTGGTTGGTCGGCTCATCCAGAATCATAATATCCGGACTTTCGATCAATAATTTCGCCAAAGAAAGGCGCTTCTTTTGACCTCCTGAAAGGGTAGATACTTGTTGGTCGCCATCCGGAATCCCCAATCGGGTAATGATTTGTTTGGCTCTCGCTTCGTAATCCCAGGCATTATTTGCCTCCATCAAGGCGAAGGAATCTTCTAATTCCTGCGGATCGCCGGAAAGCATGGCTTTTTCGTAGGCTTTAATCGCTACGGCGCTTGGCAAATCATCCGAAAACAGATAATTCAAGACGCGTTCATTCTCGGCAAAAATGGGGTTTTGCGGTAGATAACCTACACGGATTCCCTTGCGGATAGTAATCTTGCCTTCGTCGGGGGATTGCATGCCCATGATGGATTCCATCAGGGTTGTTTTACCTGTTCCGTTTTTTCCGATGAGCGCTACTTTTTCGCCTTTCTGTAAGCCGAAAAACAGGTTTTTAAACACCCAGCGTTCGCCAAGATTTCGCGAAATATTCTCCGCCGATAGATAATTCATAAGGGTTAGTCGTTTGCTTCTGCAGCCTCTTCACGCATTTTTCTGCGTAATACACGGCCCGAAACGATGATGCTGATTTCGTATAATCCGAAAAGTGGAAATGCGACCAGCAATTGGGAAATCACATCCGGTGATGGCGTAATTATCGCTGCCACTAACAAGATGACGATCAATGCATGCTTGCGGTATTCGCGCATGAATGAAGGCGTCAAAATACCCACTTGTGATAACACGAATGCAATCATGGGTAATTGGAATGTTAAGCCGCAAGCGAGCGTCAACATAGACAATAACGAGATGTAATCGTTGATGTCAAATTGATTTTGGATGGATGGGTCCAACTTGAAATTTGCCAAGAAGTTAATCGCCATGGGTGCAACGACGAAGTATCCAAAAGAAACGCCTACAAAAAATAAGAGCGATACCCAAAAGACCGCGCCGCGCGCTGCCTTTAATTCTTTGGATTTTAATCCTGGGCTAATGAAGCGCCAAACCTCGTAAAATGCATACGGAAACGCGAACATTAATCCCACAATAATCGATTGCGTCAAAGCCATCATAAATTGGCCTGAAACTTCTCTAGACTGCAAGATAAAGTCAGCTTGCTGCATGCAAAGACTTGTCATGCCGGTAAAGTCAGCCAGTTGGCACAAAACCTGATTCGTCCAAAAGTCCACTTTGGTAGGCCCCATGATGATGATTCCGAAGATTTCATTTCGGAATATCCAGGCAGCAATGGTAAAAATCAAGATAGAGGCGATGGACCGGATGATGTGCCAGCGCAATTCCTCCAGGTGATCGAGAAAGGACATTTCCGTCCCATCCTTCTCCTCGTCTAATTCATCGTCCCAATCTTGATCTAATGCCATTTTCGTTTATTATAGATATAATGGGAATTGTTTTACCCATTCGTTTACTTCACCTTTGATTGTTTTTAATACAGCCTCGTTATCGTGGTTCATCAAAGCCTTGTCCACCATCTCAACAATTTGAGACATGTCTGATTCTTTCAAGCCACGCGTCGTCATCGCCGCTGTACCCACACGCATACCCGATGTAACAAATGGAGATTTGTCATCAAATGGTACCATATTTTTGTTAATCGTGATATCCGCTTGGATCAACGTATTTTCTGCCAATTTTCCGCTTAAGCCTTTTGGACGTAAGTCGATCAACATTAAATGATTGTCTGTTCCACCTGAAATGATATCATATCCTTTTGCCAAAAATGCCTTCGCCATCGCTTGTGCATTCGATTGTACTTGCTTCGCATAGGTTTCGAATGTTGGCGTTAATGCTTCCCCAAAAGCGATTGCTTTAGCCGCGATTACGTGCTCTAATGGGCCACCCTGTGTTCCTGGGAATACAGCGCCGTCTAAACAAGCCGACATTAATTTCAAGTCACCTTTCAATGTTTTGAAACCAAATGGGTTTTCAAAATCATTGCCCATCATGATCAAACCACCACGTGGTCCACGCAATGTTTTGTGTGTTGTAGTCGTAACGATATGGCAATGTTGCATCGGGTTGTTCAACAAACCTTTCGCGATTAATGCCGAAGGGTGTGAAATATCTGCTAATAAGATGGCACCTACTTGATCAGCAATCGCACGCAAACGCGCATAATCCCAATCGCGTGAGTAAGCGGATGCACCACAAATGATCAATCTTGGTTTTTCTTTTAAAGCAGTTGCTTCTACTTTGTCCCAGTCGATTAAACCGGTTTCTTTTTCTACACCGTAGAAGAATGCTTGAAAGTATTTTCCAGAGAAATTGACTGGAGAACCGTGCGATAAGTGACCGCCATGTGACAAATCAAATCCTAAAATTTTATCGCCTGGATTTAAAAACGAAAGAAAAACAGCTGCATTCGCTTGTGCACCTGAGTGTGGTTGTACGTTTGCCCAAGTAGCTCCGAACAATTTTTTTGCACGCTCAATAGCCAAGGTTTCAACCTCATCTACTACTTCGCAACCGCCATAATAACGCTTCCCTGGAAGTCCTTCCGCATATTTATTTGTCAAAACACTTCCTTGCGCTTCCATCACCTGTGGGGATGTAAAGTTCTCAGAAGCAATTAACTCAATCCCGAATTCTTGTCGGTGAGCCTCTTGACTAATCAGTGAAAAAATTTCGTTGTCGCGTTGGGTAGGGAATGTGCTAGCAGCCATGAATATAAGATGTTCTTGATTACGTATTTTAAGGCTGTAAAATTACGTTTTTTTATCTGAATAGAAAAACGCTAATTGACGGAACTCTGTCGACAAATACCACGTTTGTATCCCAACAAAAAAGCGTAATTTTGAAGGCATTAATTTTTCAACAAATGAAATTAAAATTTTTAGCGCTGTTCCTTTTCTTTTCGGTTCAGCTTTTCGGGCAAAAAATCACACCAGCAAAATGGTCTTGGACATTATCTCCTGCACAACCTGTTGTTGGCCAAGAAGCTGAGTTGATATTTAAGGTTTCAATCGACAAAGGTTGGTACCTGTATTCATCGGATTTTGATAAGGAATTAGGACCTGTGGTGACAACGATTTCGTTAAAACCAGGTTTAGGTGTCGAGGCAGTTGGGCCCTTGAAAGCCATTAATCCGCACAGTAAAGAGGATAAAGAGATTTGGGGAGGAACTTACACGTATTTTACGGAGCAAGGAGAATTTCGCCAAAAAGTTAAAATTACCTCAGAGAATTGGGTGATTGATGGGTCTTATGATTCCCAAACCTGCTCAAACGAAAGCGGACTTTGTGTCCCGATCAAAGGTAATTTCAAGATTTCAGTTACGGAAGACTCAAAAAAAAAAGCCTCTGATGTAGCCGGTGGTGGTTTAATCGAATTCTTTTTTGTGGCATTAGGGGCGGGATTATTAGCTCTATTAACCCCATGTGTTTATCCCTTGATTCCGATGACCGTGAGTTTCTTCACGAAGAAACAAGGAGGAAAGCGTCTTGCATTTCTATACGGGCTATTCATCGTATTGATTTATGTCTTTTTTGGAACCATACTCGCATTTTTTGCAGGGGCTAGTTTCGCTAATTTCTTAAGTACTCACTGGATTCCGAATCTCCTGTTCTTCGTTATTTTCGTGTTTTTCGGTATCTCTTTCTTGGGTGCATTCGAAATTGTTTTGCCTTCTGGCTTGGTGAATTCGGTTGATGCCAAATCGGATAAAGGCGGCTTGATGGGTGTCTTTTTTATGGCATTCACGCTCGTTTTGGTCTCATTTTCATGCACGGGTCCTTTGGCGGGATCTATTCTCATTGCCGCATCGCAAGGGGTTTTCTTGAAACCGATTATCGGGATGCTGGGCTTTTCCCTAGCCTTTGCGATTCCATTTACCTTGTTTGCTGTCTTCCCTGGTTTCATGAAATCCTTGCCTAAATCGGGTAATTGGATGAATGAGGTAAAGGTTGTGTTGGGCTTCTTAGAAATTGCCCTTGCCTTTAAATTTTTAAGTGTGGCTGATCAGGTTTACCACTGGCATTTATTAGATCGTGAGATTTTCTTAGCGATCTGGATTGCTGTGTTTACAGCCTTGACTTTGTATCTGTTCGGGAAGATTTCTTTGCCGCATGATGGGCCTGCCAAAAACCTTTCTGTACCTCGCACGTTGTTCGCTACGGCTGTTTTAGCTTTTGTAATCTATTTAATTCCAGGGATGTTCGGAGCACCTTTGAAAGGTCTATCGGGTTGGTTACCACCATTGAGTTCGCAGGATTTTAAGGGTTCCGAGACAAGTAACGTAACACCCGTGAAAACAGATCAAGGCCAAAAGAAATATGCAGATTTTCTAACCTTGCCTTTGGGTTTGCAAGGATTCTTTGATTTTGAAGAAGCCAAAGCCTATGCGCTGAAAGTCAACAAACCTTTATTCATCGATTTTACTGGTCATGGCTGTGTGAACTGTCGGAAAATGGAGGAGAATGTGTGGTCGGACCCGCAGGTATTAAAACGCTTGCAGGAAAAATACGTTGTCGTTGCGCTTTACTGTGATGACAAGACTGAACTGCCTGCGGAGCAATGGTATGTATCCAAAGTGGATGGGCAAGAAAAGAAAACCTTAGGGGATCAAAACCTCGATTTTCAAATCGCTCGTTTTAATTCGAATGCCCAGCCGCATTATGTCTTGTTGGACCCACGCAAGGATGCCGCACCTATGGTGAAGCCGGTAGCATTTGATGCGGATATTAATCATTTCGTATCCTTTTTAGATCAAGGATTAGCCATTTATCAAACGGCCAACTAATGCAATGGGGAGCCTATTTTGCGGTTATGGCCGCATCGTCGATTAAATTTGTCGCGGGACCTTTGACCGGTTTTGGTTTAGGGCTTTCGATGGTCGAAACCATCCTTTGTACCTGGGTGGGGATGATGACAACGGTGACGATTATGTTAACGATGGGACGCTTTATCGTTCAGCAAATTTCCCAACTTCGCGTTCAAAAACCCAAATTATTTTCAGGCCGCGCGCGTTATGCCGTTCGTGTTTGGCAGCGTTTTGGTATCAAAGGAATTGCTGTGATGACACCTTTGCTTTTCACGCCAATCGGTGGAAGCTTACTAGCTTTATCATTCAAGGTTCCCACACCGCGCGTGTTGTTTTTCATGGCCATTTCCGGGATTTTCTGGGCGGTAGTGTTTACGGTCATGTTTTACCAATTGACCTTTATCCGTGATTTATTAATCAATTAGGGGCATAAAAAAAGCCAGTCATTGACTGGCTTTCTCTTCAACATTATATTGGTAATTAGTTTCCTTTCGAAATTTCTTTTCCTTGGAATAATTGCTCGCGAATTGCGTTAGCACGTACTTCTAATTCTGGTTTCGCTGTATACGTATTTTTAGTCTGAACGGCAGCTGAATCTGGGTGTACACCATAAACATATTCGTCACCTGCGTGCAAATCTTTTTGTTTGATGCGGTTGTTCTTTTGGTAATCACAAGCCGTAGCTACTAGCGCAATGGCAACAATTGGAAGTAGATTTTTTAATTTCATTGTTCTCTTTGGACAAAAATACGTTGCAAAAATAAGGCCAATTTTTGGTTTAAAAAAATTAGCTTTCTTCTAATTGATTAATTTTTTCAACTAGAAAATTCATCAACTCAGCGATGTAGGCTTGACTGAAGTTGAAGGAAATACCAGCTGTTGCATAAATTTCTTTCATCGGCTTGGTATAACCTAAGCTCAAGGCATCTAAATATTGATTCAACGCCTCGTTCGGGTTTTGGCAATAATTACGCCAAACGGCTAAGGCGCCCAATTGCGCAATCGCATATTCGATGTAGTAAAACGGCACCTCAAATAAATGTAATTGCTTCTGCCAAAGCTTCGCTTTTACTTGTTCAATGCCCGACCAATCCGTAATTGAATCAGAGAATGTCGAAAAGATGCGATCCCAGGCCTCACTCCGTTCTTCGGTGCTATGTGTTGGATTTTCATAAATCCAATGTTGGAAGGCATCTATCGTCGCCACCCACGGCAATGTATCTAATATGTCTTCCAAATGCTTAATTTTCGCTCGTTTGGCATCTTTCGGGTCTTGGAAATATTGGTCCCACTGATCCATCGTGATTAATTCCATGCTCATGGAAGCGAGTTCTGCGACTTCTGATGGGAAATTACGGAAGGCATTCAGGGCCAAATCTTTTGTCAAAATCGAATGTACGGCGTGCCCGCCTTCGTGTAGCAAGGTCACCATATCACGAACTTGACCTGCCGCATTCATGAAAATGAAAGGAAATCCACTTTCTTCCAATGGGTAATTGTATCCACCGGGATTTTTACCTTTCCTCGAGTCCAAATCAAAGCGATCTAATTTTACCATTTCCTTCAAACAGTCGCTTAAGAATGGATCGATGTTTTCGAATACCTGTATCGTTTTATCTAAAAGTTCCTGTCCCGTTTCAAAAGGTTTCAAGGGCTTGCGGCCGAGGACATCCACCGACTTATCCCAAGGTTTCAAGGCCTCGAGACCTAAGGTTTTTTTGCGTTTTTCGGCTTGATGGTTGATGATAGGAACAACGGTATTAGCTACTGCTGCATGAAATTCAAAGCAATCCGCCGGGCTGTAATCAAAGCGTCCAAGACTCGCAAAGGCATAATCTCGGTAATTTGCGAAGCCAGCATTTAATGCTACTTGATTTCGTTTTTCAACTAATTGCGTGAATAAGGCATCGAGTTTTTCTTGGATGGCTAAACGCGCGTCCGATACTTTTTTGTACACATCTTGTCGTTTGGCGCGATCGGTCGATTCTAAATAAGCATTGGCTTGTTGGAGTGTTTTTTCTTCTCCATCAATTTCCACCATTAAAGAACCTGTTGCCGTTCCATATTGTGTTTGCAGGTTTTGTAGTTCAGTAAATAAGGGAATGTTTTCTTCCCGAAAAATCTCGATGGATTTCTTCATGCCGCGCAACATAACCGCATAACCTGTTTCAGGAAGTTCGGAAACGAATGGACTCTCGGTTACTTTCTTATTCCAAGCATCATCAAAAACCGATGCGTTCGGCATGATCTCATTGACAAATTGCTGATAGCTTTGTTGGTGTGCCTCATTTTGATTGTCACAGGACATTTTTATGTAGCGCCAGGCGAAGTTTTCCGACAAATAACTTTCCAGTTCAGAACGGTTTTCACAAAACTGAATGAGGTCCGCTAAGGAGTTGATTTTCGTTTCGCTGAGTTGTTCGAAATAAGGCAAAACGCTTTCCCATGTGCTTAATTGAAAGTCTTGTGCGAGAAATTTTCGTTGGATGTTTTGGGCGGATACTTGTCGGGTCATGTGCTTAATTTTTTGTAAAAATACATCAAATTTGGCTAGCTTTAAATCTAATTTTAGCGATATGAATTTACAAATACCCTCCGTTCAATTAAACAATGAGATATCAATGCCAGCCTTGGGCTTGGGAGTCTATGCCCCAGAGCAACAACAGGAAGTTGGCCTAGCCGTTGAATCCGCCTTGTCTTTGGGCTATCGACTCATTGATGCTGCGGCAATTTATGGGAATGAAATTGAAGTAGGGCAGGCTTTAAAGCAAGCCGGAGTTCCTCGCAAGGAATTATTTATTACGAGCAAAGTATGGATGGATGATATGGGATATGATTCCACGATGCGTGCTTTTGAGAAGTCCTTGAAGGATTTGGCTTTGGATTATATGGATTTGTATTTGATTCATTGGCCGAAGGATCAGCATCGCAAAGAAACGTGGAAGGCTCTGGAATCGCTACATGAACAAGGTGTTGTGCATTCCATCGGGGTGTCGAATTATTACCAAAAGCATTTAGAGGAATTGTTTGTCTATGCACATGCTTGTCCAGCGGTGAATCAGATAGAGCTGAGTCCTTTTTGCTATTTGCCGGAGGAGCTTGCTTTTTGCAAGCAAAATAACATTCAAGTGGAGGGCTATGCGCCGGTGGTTCGTGGATTGAAAAAAGAACATCCGGTATTGGTTGATATCGCGCGAAAATGGTCTAAATCAACTTATCAAATTTTGATTCGTTGGGTCATTGAGCAAGGTGCCGTGACGATACCTAAGTCGATCAATCCGGAGCGGATGATTGAAAATGCGGAAGTCTTTGATTTTGCTTTGGATGCCGAAGATATGGCACGGTTGGCTGTCTTGTATGATAATACGCGGGTGGCATGGGATCCGCGGGATTTTTAATTCCACCTTACCTTTGGGTATCATCACTTACCTTTGGCAAACCTTGGAGGATTGCCAAAGGTAGTAAGAAAAAAGGGGCTTGCGCCCCTTAAAACTGATAATTTAATCGAGGTCAATCACCACACCGTCGCTCGTTGGATGTGCCACGCATGTTAAGACATAACCTTTGGCAATTTCACCGGCAGTCAAACCATCTTCTTCATCCATTACGACGTTACCTGATTTACATAGACCCATGCAAGCCGTGCACATACCCGCCTGGCAAGAATAGGGGATATCTAAATCTGCTTCAAGTGCAGCTTCTAAAATTGTTTCATGCGGCTGAACTGTCACCTGATGTTCTTTTCCTTCGTAGATCAACGTGATTTCATGTGCTACATCGTTGTCGGACGCCGCGGTCTCCACCGAAGGCGCGGAATTGAATAGCTCTTTATGAATTTGGCTACTAGGCACTTCGAAAATCCCCAAAGCTCTTTGCACTTCTTCCATCATTTCAAGTGGTCCGCACAAATAATAATGTGCCTTGGCGATGTCGATGCCTAATTCTTGTTTCAAATAATATACCGTAGACGCCTGATTAATTCGCCCTTTTAATCCGGGCCAATTTGCTGCCGGTTGGCTAATCACATGTAAAACCGTAAATCGGTCAGCATAATCCTTCTCCAAAACATCTAGTTGTTTTTTGAAGATGATTTGATCTTCATGGCGCGATCCATAAATCAAGTGAATTTTTGATTTAGGCTCTTTGTGCAAAAGCGTTTTGATCATGGACATCAGCGGCGTAACCCCTGATCCTGCCCCCACAAATACATAGTTTTTGGTGGCATCCGCATCCGGCTCAATCACAAAATTCCCCATGGGTTCGATCACCTCGAGACTATCCCCGACCTTCACGTTGTCACATAAAAAATTAGAGACCAATCCACCCGCAATGCGTTTTACCGTAATTGCTGGGGACATATCCGTCGCAGGAGAAGACGAAAGCGAATAACTTCTGCGCGGTTTTTCGCCAGCGATGTTGGGAATGACCGTTAAAAATTGACCTGCCAAGTAATGCAAGGTATCATGGATGGGATGCCAAAAATGAATGGTTTTCGTATCCGACGTTTCCTCCGTGATGTCTTTGACAGTTAAATGTAAAAATCGTAAGCTCATATTAATTGGAATTAGGAACGATCCATTGAATAGTACCGGCGGGTGATTCGTTGTGTAAGCGATCAAATGCCGTTACAACAAATCCGTGGCCGGATTGCATTTCAGATGGGTCAATCAAATATTCTGTTTTTTGTCCTTTGTAAATAATGTTTGCTGCATTTTGAATGCCGCGAATTCCCTCAGTCCGATGAATCCGATAAACGACATAATAGGCGGCTGGGTCTTTGTCAAGACTGGGTTCGCCTGCTTGCCAGCGCATCGTCCATTTTCCCGATTGCTTTAATAAGGAAACTTTATGCGGTGCGGTCGGTGGAATGCTATCAATCCAGGGCATCGGAGGAACTAATGCCATGTGTTTGAAATGGGTGCTCCTTAACGTGTCACGCCAACCTTTGGCATTATTCGTTAATTGACTCGAACTAAAAAAGATAGATCCTTTCACCTGGTCTAAACTGCGCGCCTGTGTTAATTGTTTCGATAATTCGGCGGCATTCCATTGGTCATTGAGGTGGTATGCGGCGTGTCCAATGTACACGGGTTTCCCATAACCATGCTCACTCCACCATTTCGCTAAGGGCCCAAATGTTGCCACCCGATGCGTTGTCCCCCAATATAATTGAGGTGCCAAATAATCCAGCCAACCCGATTTAGTCCATTTTTCTGTGTCGGCAAAAAGGTCGTCATAGGACTGCAATCCCCGACTCGTTGGCGATCCATATTCCGGATCTGAACTTTTATGTCGCCAAATACCAAATGGGCTAATGCCAAATTTTACCCGCGGATTCACGGATTTAATAGTCGACGAAATCTCTTCAATCAATAAATTAATATTCCGACGGCGCCAGTCGGCCAAACTTTCATTCGGCAATTTGTATTGTGCATAAGCCTCATCATCATTAAAATGAGCTCCTTTGATTGGATAAGGGTAGAAATAATCATCGAAATGAATGCCATCCACATCGTATTCTTGCACGATGTTTTTGACCACTTGGGTAATGTAGTGGCGTACTGCCGGAATTCCGAAATTGAATAAATGTTGGTTATTGTAAATCACCATCCACTCAGGATGCTTTCGAACGATGTGATTAGCGGCCAGTAAATTCTTGGTAGACATACTCGCCCGGTTCATATTCAACCACGCATGAAATTCGATCCCTCGCGCATGGGATTCCTGAATCATGAAGGCCAAAGGGTCGTAATTCGGCTTGGGTGCTTGCCCTTGCAGGCCGGATAAATAGGCCGACCAAGGTTCCTCGCTTTTCGAATAGAGTGCGTCAGCAGCGGTACGAACTTGGACAAAAAGGGCGTTGATGCCTGTTTGTTGGTGCGAATTCAGCATATCAAGAAATTCTTCTTGTTGCTTGATTGCATTATAATTCCGGGGACTAGGCCAATCGATGTTTTGAACGGTGGCAATCCATACGCCGCGTAGTTCGCGTTTGGGATATTGACCGTGCAAGGTAAAACTTGCCAATAAACATAAAAGGATAAGCCGACTTGTCATGAAGCCGCAATTTACCGAAAATAGACGAAATTTAGGCCTTCTCAATCGAGAATAAATACCCGACTCCCTTCAAGGTTTTGATATAATGTTCCGGAATTTTTTCGCGCAATTTACGGATGTGGACGTCTACGGTACGTTCAACAACATATACGTCAGCACCCCAGACTTTTTCTAATAATTCATCCCTGTTGAAAACTTTGTTCGGGTTTTTAGCAAGATAAGAGAGTAGTTCAAATTCTTTTTTGGGAAGTATCAATGCACGTCCTTCAAATGTCGCAGCATATTGGGTGCGGTTAATTACTAAGCCGCCTATTTCAATGATATCTTGTGTTTCCTCGGTGGTTTCACGCTTTAACAAGGCATTGATACGACTAACTAAGGCACGCGGTTTAATCGGCTTGATGATGTAATCATGCGCCCCTGCATCAAATGCTGCAACTTCTGTGAACTCTTCGCCACGGGCTGTTAAAAACAAAATCAAGGTGTTTTTCAGCTCGGGCATCAATTTCATTTTGCGCGCGGTCTCGATACCATCCATGACAGGCATCATGACATCCATGATGATTAAAGCAGGTTTGAAAACCTGGGCGATCTCCAATGCCTCCTTGCCATCATAGGCCTTTGCTAATTGGTAGTTTTCTTTTGCTAAATTGTATTCCAATAGCTCAAGAATATCCGGATCGTCGTCGACCAATAAAATTTTCGCTTGATTTAGCGTTTTACTCATGGTTTTAGCGCGTTGGATGTTTAATGATGCCGCAAAGATAGATAGGTCTAAGTTACTAAATTGTTAAATTTTACGTAATTTGAAATACATTTAATTTAAAACATGCCTAAAGATACTGCATATCCCGTTCGTTTAGCCGCTGTGTTAATCAGCATATCGCTTGTCGTTTTAGGCTTGTATTTACTGCAAGATCTCCTCATTCTTCTATCGTTTTCCATGATTTTGGCAATGCTTGTATTGCCCGTATGTACTTGGTTGGAATCAAAAGGCATTGCGCGCGCACTAGCCATTTCGCTTTGTCTTTTAATCATGTTCGCCTTTATTGGACTTCTTCTTTTACTTTTGGTAGGTCAAATTGCCGAATTTGCTAGCGATTGGCCCATGTTTATCCGCAAGGCTGAAAAGTGGGTGGCAGGCTTACAAAGTTTCCTCTCACACAACCTAAATATCTCTCGGAAAAAACAAATGGTAGAGATGAGTAATCAAACTATCAATGTGCTAAAAAATTCCGGAGATATTATCACAACGACATTTGGTACGGTGATTCATGGGGTGACGACACTCATCATTGTTCCTATTTTTGTATTCTTCTTTCTGTATTACCGACAGTTTTTTGCTGATTTTTTAGCGCGAGTGTTTCCTACCACAAATCGTGAAGTTCTCCATGGTATTATGCAAAAAACAGGTACGGTTGTTCAGAGTTACCTCGTAGGACTATTAGCCGTGATGTTGATTGTCTCCCTACTTTGCATTGCAGGATTTTGGTGGATAGGTGTGGATTATTTTATGTTCTTTGGTTGCTTGACTGGAATTTTGTTATTGATCCCCTATATTGGAATTTGGATTGGAGCATGCTTACCAATCATTTTGACATTGGGAAGTTTAGGGCCAAATTATGCCTTAGGGGTGATCGCTTGGGTAGCTGCGGTACAATTTGTGGAAGCTAATTTCATCACGCCATTAGTGATTGGATCTAAAGTTAGTATCAATCCGATGGTTGCTATGTTGGCATTATTAGCCGGCGAAATGATTTGGGGAATTCCGGGTTTGATTTTAGCACTTCCCCTAACAGCGATTCTGAAAGTTATATTTGATCATGTGCCTGCGTTAGAAGCTTATGGGTTTTTATTAGGCGAAGCGCCCAAACGATCAAAGCGAGAGTAATTCCTTAAAACGTATCGACTGACGTCTAGAGATTTCAATTTTTTCTCCTTTCCCAGACAAAGTCACTTGTAAGCCTCCTGAAAACCAGGGTTCGATTTTATCAATGTAATTCAAATTGATAATGTGCTTGCGATTTGCTCGGAAGAATACTTTAGGATCCAAACGCTCCTCGAGTGCATTTAAGGATTTTAGCACCAAAGGCTTTTGGTCATCAAAAAACAAACGAACATAATTTCCCATCGATTCGCATAAACGCACACGATCCAAACGAACAAACCAACAACGTTCCCCGTCTTTCACGAATATCTGATCTTGAGCACCTAACACATGATTAGGTGTTGCGACCGAACTAGCTTGGCGAATTTGACGCTTGTCTAATTTTTGGATACTCTCACTTAGTCGGGAAAGCTCAATGGGTTTCAGCACGTAATCTAACGCGTTCACCTCAAATGCTTTTAACGCATATTCATCAAAAGCGGTTGTGAAAATGACTTCGGGTAGGTAGCCGTCCCAACTTTCCAACCATTCAAAACCTGTTTTACCTGGCATTTGAATATCAAGAAATAAAACATCGGGCTGCATGGTTTCCAATAAAGCGGCCGCTTCATCGGTATTTGAGGCTTCGGCAATAACCTCGATATGCGGAAAGTTTTCCAATAAGCGTTTCAATTCATTGCGCGCTAAACGCTCGTCGTCTACGATGATTGCTTTCATAAATCTTAAATTTCCTCAAGATAGGGCAATGTCACAATTGCGCACACTTGATTTTTGTTTAGTGGTTGAAGTTCGATTTGAGCGGTTTTGCCGTATAATAAGTTCAAGCGATTTTGTGAATTTATTAGACCAACTCCCTCGTCTGATTCTTTACCTGGCTTGAGATGTCCCGGATTTATGACAGAAATTTGAATAAGATCTTCCATTCTTTGGGCGGATATTTCAATGGTTCCGCCTTTAACAGACCGAGATATGCCGTGCTTGATTCCATTTTCAACTAATGTCTGCAGCAACATCGGTGGAATTTGTGCTTTATGACAAGTGGGTTCGATGCTTAATTTCCAATCCAAGCGGTCTTCGTAACGGATTTTTTCTAAGGCGAGGTAGTCGGTAATCGTATCAAGCTCCTCGAGTAAGGATATTGTTTTTTTACGTTCGGTCAACAAAGAACTTCGTAATAACTTCGATAATTGGTTGATGCCTTTTTTTGCTTTTTGCGGATCCTCGGTAATCAATGCGCGAACACTGTTTAATGCATTAAATACAAAATGTGGATTCATCTGTGCACGCAAAACTTTTCCCTCTGTTTCCAAAATTGCCCGTTCTAATTGGTCGTTCTCCCGTTCCATTTCCAATCGCTTGTTGGAGTACTGAAAAAAGAAATAAATCAACGCCCAAATCGCCAGCGGCTTTACAAAATTGAAAAATATCTGAATAATGATAAATGGGCTTAAGCTTACCTCATAATTTTCTTGTAACAAGAGGTAGTCCAAAGGAATGTTGAGCGCCATCAATAGCAATGCCATGACGACAAGGGCCAACAAATTCAGTTGGAGCATACGCCACAAGTTCTTGTCCTGCCATCGAAAACGTTTGGTGATTCGTCGGTATTGGTGGGTTAAAAAAATGGCTAAGGCGATGTTTGCCAACGAAGAAAATATCCACGCCCATTTCCATCCATATTGATTCGTGTAAAGCAAAGCCTCATTCAGCGCCCAGGCAAACCAGCCAAAACATTGCAAGGTCCAATACAGGCGCTGTCTTTTCATAATTTACATGCAATCAGGCAATCCTTGTAAATGGGCTGTATGATTCGCTTTGATGACGTTGAATTTCTGAGTTTGGTAATCGTATTGTAAGTGGTACAGACACAGGTTTTGGTGGCCAAAGGTGTCCATGTCATGTAGTGGTTTTTCGAATAAATGCGTGAGCAACACCCGCATCGCCCGACCGTGCATCGCGATTAAAATATTACGTTCCTCGGGTCTAGAAAGAATTAATTCCACGACAGGTTTTTGCTTTTCGAGCACATCGATGGGACTTTCGCCTTCTTCAGATGGAACATCTACTTGACCTTCCCGCCATGTGCGAACAAGCGTTCTATAATATTGGTCATCATCATTATTCGGCGTACGGCCTTCGCGAATTCCCCACGAGATTTCATTAAGACCTGCATGTTGCTCCCAGGGTAAGCCTTTTTCGATAAAGCCTTTAACGGATTGATGGGTACGCTTGAGAGCCGAAGTGTATATTTTGTCGAGAGGTAAATCCTGATAATGTTCAAAAAACGCTTGGGCTTGTTGTTGGCCTAATGCATTCAAATCGGCATCGATTCCACTTCCTTGCACCACCCCCATGCGGTTGTAGTCGGTTTCCCCATGGCGAATCAGGTAAATGTCTTTGATGCTATGCATATTAATTGATTGAATTGAGATTTATTTCGCCAAATAATTGCGAATTTTACGCCACAAAAATACAAATTATATGTTTAATACTTCCATCAGTATCGACGAGATCAACGCATGGAGCCGCGGCAACATGATTGAGCATTTGGGAATTGAGTTTACGGAAATCACGCCGGAGTTTCTTAAGGCCAAAATGCCTGTAGATCATCGTACAAAACAGCCCTTTGGTTTACTACATGGTGGAGCTTCTGTTGTTCTTGCAGAGTCGATGGGGAGTATTGCAGCTTTATTGGCAGTTCCCGACATGCATCAATACAAAGGTGTGGGGGTTGAAATTAATGCCAATCATCTGAAGTCGGCACGTAGTGGTTATGTCTTCGGGACTTGTACTCCCTTGCGCATTGGAAAAACCTTACACGTGTATGAAATTAAAATTCACGATGAAACTGAACAATTAATCTGCGCGAGTCGTTTAACAGTAGCTATCTTGAAAGTAGATTAATGTTGAATAACTTGGCTGATTGGAAAGAGATTTGGGCGCAGGCTCCTGCTGAAGGGATTGCGCTTGCCATGTGGCGCCTTCCGAATCAAATCCAACAAGTTTTATTGCAAGATGTTCGTGGAGGCGTTCGGACCGATTCGGATCAATTGGAGCATTTAGGCCCTGGCTTTTTAGTTGGACCTTTTGTAGGCCAGCCTTATTTTTTGCAAGCGTCTTCTCTATTGTACAAATCAATGTCAACGCAAACATTGAATAAACCCTTACAGAACTCGAGTAAGGAGGATATCGCACAGAAGAATTTATTCAAGGCACAGGTTGCTCAGTCTGTGGTACAAATCAAACAGGGACAATTTCAAAAGGTTGTTTTGTCGCGAATCGATTTACAGGAATTAGCAGCTGATTTTGACTTATGCGATGCCTTTGAACGCCTTTGTCAGATGTATCCTACGGCTTTTGTGGCGGCAATTTATTTGCCTGAACTACAAAACGTTTGGCTTTGTGCAACACCTGAAACCTTGGTTTCACAGGATTCGGAAGGAATTTTTCGGACGATATCCTTGGCTGGAACCCAATCAGGACTTGATGCGGCAGGGAATTTATTGTCGCCTTCAGAAGCGCGCTGGTCTCAAAAAGAAATCGAGGAGCAGGCTTATGTGAGTCGCTATATCATCGAGTGTTTTAAGAAGATTCGTCTGCGCGAATACATTGAGAATGGCCCTAAAACGGTGCTGGCAGGAAATTTGATGCATTTGAAAACGGAATATTCTGTTGATACGTTGACACAAAATTATCCGGGTTTGATTACCCAAATGTTGGGTTTATTACATCCTACCTCCGCAGTATGTGGTACGCCAAAAGAGGCAGCTTTGTACTGGATTCTACAGACAGAAAAACATGATCGTTCCTTGTATAGCGGATATTTAGGGCCGATTAATTTGGCATCTGAAACGCATTTATTTGTGAACTTGCGTACGGTGCAAATTTCGGGTAATCAGGCTTGTTACTTTGCAGGCTGCGGAATTACCGAAGATTCAGATCCTGAAAAAGAATGGCAAGAAACACAAATGAAGTGTCAAACACTTCAGCGTGTCATTAATGCTTCCCTTTAATCTCCTCCTTCTGCGTGATTTTTCCGGTAATGATTACCTTAACGGTGTCGATACGTGCATCGGTTACCGTCAAAATTTGGAATTGAAAAGGACTTAAAATGATTGTTTCATTCGCTTCTGGAATGTCTTCGTAGAGGCTAATCAACATCCCGCCTAAGGTCTCGTAATCTCCTTCAGGTAGGTTCCATTCGTATTTTTCGTTCAGGTAATCGATCTCATGCCTACCGGACAAAACGTAAGTGTTCTCATCCAATTGTTTTTCAATCCAATCTTCAGAATCATCGTATTCGTCTTGAATTTCGCCAAAGATTTGTTCCATGACATCTTCCATACTAACCAATCCCGATGTGCTGCCAAACTCATCCACGACAATTGCCAGGGATTTACGCTCTTTAGAGAATTTAATCATCAAATCATTCGCAGGCATCGCCTCAGGAACAATCGGGATAGGGGTCAAGATAGATTGTAAATCCTTCGGTTTTTTAAAGAGCGCTAAGGAATGACAATAGCCAATAACTTCTTCCAAGGTTTCCTTGTAAACGAGCACTTTCGAATGACCACTTTCAATGAATGTTTTGGTCAATCCTTCGATGCCTTCCTCCAATTCGACCGCTGTAATTTCCGTACGAGGAATCATGCAATCGCGGACTTTGACCTGTTTAAACTCTAAAGCATTGTGGAAGATTTTCGTGTCTACCTCGTTTTCCTCTTCGGTTGAAACCTTGCGATTTAAATTTTGGAGGTAATGATTTAAATCTGTTAGCCCAAAAGCCGGCTTTTCTTCCGAATAAGTGAGGCGAAGCACTTTGGTAATAAACCATTTGGATAGACCCACCGTTAGCCAAACCAAGGGAAACATCAGGGTGTGAATGATCCAAATGGGGATGGCTAGGAATTCCAAAATGGCATCAGGATTAATCAAGAAGATGCTTTTCGGCGTAAACTCGGACGTCGTTAGAATTAATATGGTGGCAAGGACAGATGCCAGCAAACGTGCAAATAATTCATTTTGAATCAGGGGAATGTTCGCAAGAATCAGATGATGCAAATACTCTTCCATGAAGATACCATAAGCAACAAGCGATAATGTGTTGCCAATTAACATGGTACCAATGAAACGGGATGGCGTTTTGTTGAAATGCGAGATAATTTTCGCACTCAAAATATCTTGTTTCGCCTTTAACTCGAAATATAATTTGTTGGAAGAAACGAATGCCATTTCCACGCCAGAAAAGAAGGCGGAAAAAACCATGGAAGTAATGATTCCAATGATTTGGGCACTCTGAATGGTATATTCGGGGTCGGGCATATTAATTCTTTTTGTTCTTGTCTTCTTTGGATATTCGCTCGTTGCGCGCGAATTGATAGTAAAAAAGACATCCCACGGCAAACATGAGCCAACTGTAATGATAGCCAATTTCTTGCCAAAATAGTCCTTGGATTTCCTTTGGAGTAGGCGAATTTAAATCCAAGATCCAAATTAAAAGGAAACCAACGGCAATAAATAAACTTAGTTTTTCCTTGCGGCTCATGAGGCAATCGGTTTTTCTGTTCGACGGAAGGTTGCGATGAATAGACCAATAAAGATCATGATTGATCCAATCCAAACCAAATTTATGTAAGGTTTTTCGAGGGCCTTAATGATGATCAAATCTTGTTGGGTCGTATTCACCGCAAAACTAAATTGTTGTGTTTTTGGATTAATCGTCGTGAATTTAATCTTGATTCCTGTTTCCTCGCTTTCGTAGGCTGGCATCGCTACCATTCCATCTTTGATAATGAACGTGGGTTTCAATTCGAATTTTTGATCATTTTTCCCAAGCACAAGGAAGTTGGCTTGCACTGCAGCATCATTTGGCCCAAATTCAAAACCTTCTAGTTTTGTTACTCGGCTTACATCTTTAAGCACTGCGACGAAGTCATTCAAAAATAAGGTATCGCCAACCATAACCGTAGAGTTCACCGTTTGACTCCATTGTTTTTCTTCGCCGGCTTCCGCTGCTAAGCGGGGATCTAAGGAAACATAGGTGTAAATATCGTGGCTAAATGCATGCTTGATGTCAGGCGAAATAGCTGTTCCCATCTTGGGATTCACTTGCCAGCGCGGGAACAACGAAACGGCTTTTCCTTCTGCATTCTTGAATTCCAATTCGTAATAATTGTTTTCAGGTTCCACGGTGACCGTATCGCCTTTTTTCGCAATGGATTCGCCGTTTACTGCTACGTCTCTTAAGGCAACAGCATGAAAATCGCCTTCAATGATTTCGAAATCTTTCTTATTGTAATACCCAGGTTTGCCACGTAAGGCAATCTTACGGCCTTTATAAGTTACTAGGTAATCTTGCATTTGGGCGCCTTGACCGAGCCACAATGGAAGATTCTCTTTGTTTTCTTTGTTGTCGTCTTTCGTGAATTGTTCTACTTTATTGGAAATAGCAAAGCCTGATCGGTTCAGCGATACGACCTTGGAATAGCCAGATGAGAACAGAATACCGATCAACATGACAGCTAATCCCACGTGCGAAAGTGCGCCCCCAGCAATGGAAACTTTTTGACGTGCCAAAAACCATAAAATACTTGCGTTTGCGTAAACCGAAAACAGGCTCGACCACAACAAAACGATGTAGGAAAGGGTAAATATTTTACCCAGATTAACGAATAAAACAGTCAATAATGTTGAAACGAGAACAGAATTCCAAAGGGCTTTCCATTGGTTTTTGTCTTTAATCTTTCCCCACCAAACGAATTGGCCTATCGCACTCAAAATGGCCACGCCAATGAATATCCAAATTTGAATTTTGCTGTAGTGTTCAACCTGGTCTGCCGGAAGCGCTATGTTAGAAACTAGACCAAAGGCCTCCGCAATTTTATTGTAAACAGGTATCGAAGTCGTAAAGGTTAATTGGAAAGCCGAAAGTCCCAAGACGGAAGCTCCCACGAAAATCCAAAACTCACGCGAATAGATACCCATTTCTTTCTCATCCGTTGGTAAGTCTTTCCAGCGATACCACGCTAATGCGATTGCGCCCACGAGGAATGTTCCCATGTAAAGCAATAACTGGCCAGATAGACCTAAGTCGGTGAATGAGTGTACCGACGCGTTTCCTAGTATACCGGAACGGTTTAGGAAGGTCGAGTAAAGTACCAAGATAAATGTGGTAATCACTAAGATGATCGACGTTTTTAACGCTGAACTTGAATTGCGGTATGCAATCATCGTGTGGATAGCACCGATCCAAACCAACCAAGGTACAAAAGATGCATTTTCCACCGGATCCCAATTCCAGTACCCGCCGAAATTCAAGGTTTCATACGCCCAATACGCACCCATCATGATGCCTACGCCCAATACACCACCCCCAAAGAGTGACCAAGGCAAAGCAGGAGTTATCCATTCCGTTAATTGCTTTTTCCAAAGACCAGCGATCAAAAATGCAAAAGGAACCAATGTTAAGGCAAATCCTAAGAATAGGGTAGGTGGATGGATAACCATCCAGTAATTCTGTAATAATGGATTTAATCCCCGACCATCCGCTGGAATAAAGTTGGGCTGCATGCTCCAAACCGGCAAATCAGGTTGGGCTTCACGCAGTAATAAGAAAGGCGATGAGCCAATCTTTAATTCAATGCCTGGAATAATGACACCTAAAATCATGGATGTCAAGAATGTTTGTACAAGGGCAAAAACCGTCATGACTGGGCTTTCCCATTTGGGATTGCGGAACATGAGCAAAACACCTAATAAGGCTTGCCAGAATATCCAAAGCAAAAATGAGCCCTCTTGTCCTTCCCAAAAACAGGAAACAATATAAGCGATCGGTAAGGCCTTCGACGCATGTGAAAAGGCGTAATGGTATTCGAAATAGTGGTTGTAAATAATGATATACAAGGTCGTTGCAACCGCGATGACAGCAGCTAAATGTACGATGAATAAGGTACGAGCTGTTTGACGCCAATCGTTTGCCACCGAAGCTTCTTGGCTAGAACGGAAATAGGCGTAAGTTGCCAATAAGGCGGTTACGAAGGAAACAATGATGAGCGCATGCCCTACTTGTCCAATAGTTTCGTGTATCATATTTATTTTTTGGCTTCAAATGAAGCGCTAGAGTCGGCAGATATTTTTCCTTCTTGGTATTTAGAAGGGCATTTAAGCAATATTTTATCGCAATAGAAAATCTTATCAGGCTTCATGCTGCCCACTAAGACGATCTTTTCCGATTTTTCGAAATCTTGAGGTTTGGGTGCTGCGTAAACCACTTGGTTTTCGCGACCCAGACTATCCTCGACAATAAATTCTAGTCGGTTGGCATCCAAAGCTGGATTGAAAATCATCCCAACAATTTTTCCCGAAGCATCTTTTTTCAGTTTCCCTACAACGTGAACTTTTTGGCTGGGATCTTGTTGGCTGATGCGTTCTGCCTCATCAAATCCCACATAAGTACTTGCGTCTCCGGTCGTAATCAAGATGATTCCGATGGCGATGGCTATCAAAATAAGGCCTACGATATGTGTCTTTTTCATTTGATGCGTTTTTCTAAGTCGGTGATTTTACGATCTAAACGGAATAAGTAAATGAATATACCTGTTAAAATGATTGCTACGATGGCAATTACGACATAGATTTTACCGTCGGCACGAAATTGATCGGCCATTTCTACTGGCGCTTGAGCTTGTCCTGCAAAAGAAATAAGTGCCATGATAAAGCTGAAAATGTATTTTTTCATGTTAGTTGTTTTCTTCGATTTGTTGGTCCAATTGTTTGATTCGAATGCGCAAACCTGCGATCCAAAAGCCTAGTAGTGTCCATCCGATGATGGCAGGGTAGAATACCATACGCATGCGATTGTCGAGGTCCATGGAGTTAAATCCTGGATTTCCACCATTTCCGGGGTGTAAGGAATCGGTCATGCGAGGAAGAATCCAAATCAAGACCATAAACACGACAAAGGCAAAAATGTTGTACACCGAAGACACTCGGGCTTTTTGTTGTTCTTCAGGAAGTGAAGAGCGGACTAAAAGATAGGCTAGGTATATCAAAAGTCCCACGGCAACGGAATTCAATTTGGGGTCATTTGTCCACCAATCTCCCCAGGTGAATTTGGCCCAAAAGCTACCAGTGACTAAGCCCATTAAGGCAAATACCAAGCCTGTTTCGACATAAGAATAGGATTTTAAATCCGCTTGCACATCTCCTGATCGCAGGTATTTGATGGAATGGTATACAGATGTTCCCAATAGAAAAATCATGCTAAACCACATGGTCACATGGAAATACAAGTTTCGAACCGTCTCGTTCAAAATGGGCTGCCGGGGAACTTTCCCATCAAACCCTGCATATATCGTATAGTAAAGCAAAATCATGCAGAGGATTTTGCCATAGTGCTTTTTTAATGTTTCCATATAAACGGGAATAGTATTCCAGATAAGACAATGACGATGGTATCAAGCGAACTCAAAATGGCAATTTCATCCCAGTTTTCCTGAATGGATATGCCGTCCATGGCGCTCTTGGCCAATTTTAATATCAATAATAACAAAGGAATGATGATCGGAAAACTTAACACCGCCATGAGTGTGGCCGAGTTTTCTCCTTGCGCCGCGATGCCAGCCATTAAAGATAATGTAGAGGCAAATCCGATGCCTCCCAGCACAATAGCCAAAAGGTACAAGGGAATATTTCCTACGGGATTTCCCATTACCCAAGAGTAAAAAAAGAAGCCCACGAAGGAGATTCCAATCATGACCAAAGAATTGTAGATGATTTTCGAATATATAATCGCTTCCGGACTCACGAGCGTATAGTAAAACAAGTTACGCTGTGTGGATTCTTGGGTAAAGCTTTTACCGATCGCGTTGATGGCAATAAACAACATGATGATCCAGAACAAGGTGTTCCAAGTAATTGGATTAATTGCTTGTTGTTTGGCTTTAAATGAAAGGTAGCAAACGAAGATGGTTGAGGCTAAATACAAGAGTAATCCGTGCAGCGCATAACGTTGCCTCCACTCAAGATGTAGCTCCTTTTTA
Organism: Aquirufa echingensis; assembly: GCF_042714525.1. Lineage (NCBI taxonomy): Bacteria > Pseudomonadati > Bacteroidota > Cytophagia > Cytophagales > Flectobacillaceae > Aquirufa > Aquirufa echingensis. Next base: position 107,455 of record NZ_JBBKYA010000004.1, read on the forward strand.
ACCAACACGTGTATTTCATTCAGGATCATGCCTCGATTTCCTTAAAGGACCTGCAATTTACAATAGAAAATTTGCTTTAAAGTATATTCCCTTCAGTATTTTAGCTATTTCAAATCAATTGCACCAAAACTGTATCATATCATTTTTTAGGTCGGAAATACTTAGTACATTTGTCCTAATTTTGAACAATTCTAAATAAGTAAAACTAGATGTCGGGTACTTTAGCGGATTTAAAGGTGGGCGAGCAGGCGGAGATCATTGGTTTTACAGATGAGTTGCTTTCGTTGAAATTATTGGAAATGGGTTGCTTACCCGGAACCGTAATCGAGTTGACACATCAGGCGCCTTTTGGTGATCCGATTGCCATCAAAGTTTCGGGTTATACGCTGAGTATGCGAAAAGAGGAAGCAGCAACCATTCAAGTTAAAACCAAATAAATTTTGTCCAAACTACCTAAAATAGCTTTAATCGGGAATCCGAATGCGGGAAAGTCGTCGCTGTTCAATAGCCTTACGGGCTTGAATCAGAAGACCGGTAATTTTCCAGGTGTTACGATGGACAAATTGACGGGTATCTGGGAACTTGAGCCCAATCGCAAGGTAGAGGTGCTTGATTTACCAGGTATTTACAGTATTTATCCCAAATCCATCGATGAGGAATTGGTGATCAATATTTTAGGGAATCCCTCCCATGCGGATTATCCCGACATGGCGATTGTGGTCGCTGACGCTTCTAATTTAAAGCGGAATTTATTATTGTTTTCCCAGGTTCGTGATTTAGGTATCCCAACCGTTTTGGCATTGAATATGGTTGACGTGGCCGAAAACCAAGGCTATGTCATCAATTCCATTAAGTTGGCTCGTGAGCTCAACATCGAAGTTGCGGAAATCAACGCTAAAAAAGGAATCGGAGTAAATGGATTGCGTTTGGCGGTCGAGAAGACCTTGAAAAATCGCTATGCATCCAATGACGCATTGCCTTTGCCTGTGGGGGATGAATTATTAGCGGATATTACGGCTGAATACGGCGAGGCCGATCCTTACCGTTCCTTGTTGTGGTTGATGGAACATGATCGCATGAAGATGTTCTCAGAAGAGCAGCGAATTGGTTTCGATCGTTTGCAAGAGAAACATCGTTTCGATGCTAAATCATACAAAACTTCTGAGACGGTTAAGCGTTATGAGGCATTGTCTGAAATCGTTGAACGCTGCGTGATTAATTTGAATCGCCAATGGGACGCTCCTCCGGTCAAAACCATGACTGACCGATTGGACAAGTTCTTTTTACATCCCGTGGGGGGCTATTTGATTTTCTTGGGAATTTTGTTCTTGATGTTTCAAGCCGTATTCACTTGGGCGGCCTATCCGATGGATGCGATTGATGGGGGAGTTGCCCAACTGAATGATTATTTGAAAGAAATATTACCTGAGTCAGCCTTAACAGGTTTACTTACCGACGGCCTTATTGCCGGTATCGGTGGGGTTTTGATATTTGTACCCCAAATTGCCTTCTTGTTTTTCTTTATATCCATGTTGGAAGAGACAGGTTACATGTCTCGCGTGATGTTCATTATGGATAAATTGATGCGTCGATTTGGTTTGAATGGGAAATCCGTGGTTCCTTTAATGTCGGGGGTAGCTTGTGCAGTTCCTGCTATCATGAGTACCCGTTCCATTGGTTCTTGGAAAGATCGTTTGATTACGATTATGGTGACGCCTTTGATGTCGTGTTCTGCGCGATTGCCTATTTACACGGTGTTAATTGCCTTGGTTGTTCCGGAAAAAAGCACCCTGTTTGGCATGTTTAATCTGCAAGGTCTGGCCTTGTTTGGTTTGTATTTATTAGGCTTCTTCATGGCAATTTTGTCGGCTTGGGTCATGAAACAGCTTTTGCAGGTTAAGGAAAAAAGCTATTTCATTATGGAATTGCCAACTTACAAGGGGCCTCGATTTAAGCACATGGCCTTGTCAATTTACAACTCGGTGAAGGCATTCGTTTTTGAAGCAGGTAAAATCATCGTAGCAATTTCGATTGTTTTGTGGGTGTTAGCGAGTTATGGTCCGGGAGATAGTTTGTCGACTGTCGAGCAATCGGTCCGCCAAGCGAATCCTACATTAAGTGCTCCTGAATTAGCCAATAAAGTTGCTGCAGAGAAATTAGAGCAGTCTTACGCGGGCCATTTTGGCCATTTTATTGAGCCGGTTATTAAGCCGCTGGGCTACGATTGGAAGATTGGAATTGCCTTGATTACGTCTTTTGCTGCACGTGAGGTGTTTGTAGGAACGATGTCAACCATCTACAGTTTAGGCGGCGAAGTGGATGATGAAAATGCAACCATCAAAAATCGGATGCGTGCAGAAATTAATCCGGAAACCGGCAAGCCGCTTTATGATGCAGCTTTAGGTTTCTCTCTATTGATCTTTTATGCTTTTGCGATGCAATGTATGAGTACGTTAGCAACGACCTATCGCGAGACAAAATCCTGGAAATATCCAGCCATTCAATTTTTGTACATGACGACTTTAGCGTACTTATCTGCTTTTGTCGTTTACCAATTGTTGGTCTAAAACTGAACAGGGATGGACGTGGCGGCTAAATTGCTCGTGCTTTTTGCTAATAATTTACCTTCCGCATTATAAAGTTTGGCCTCTACATTGGCAATCTTTTTTCCTACGCGAAAGACTTCGGAAATAGCAGTAACTTTTTCGCCGGCTTTTGCTCCAAATAGAAAATCAACATGCAAATTGATGGTCACGTACAAGTGATCAATTTCCACAGTAATGAGGGTCATGCCCATGATTTCATCTAAAATGGTGGTAATAATCCCCCCATGCATGACTTGTGCATGATTACACTGATCCTCGCGAACCGTAAATTCAGCCGTTATTGAGCCTGCGGATGCCTTGATAAGCGTGCCGTCAAGCCATGTTGTAATTGGATTTGGATTGCCATCTGCAATTTTCTTATTGAGATTTGCGTTGAGGTAGGCAATTATTTTTTCGTTTGGTTTCATGTGTCTACTTAGGCGAATGGGGATTAATTTCGGGACCAGGTGGAAGTTCTGCCAAACATGGCCATGCCCACAAATCCGCGAATATCCAATTTTTGATTATTGTCTTTTACCTTTAAAATGCAATCATATGTTTTGCCGGAATGTGGGTCGTAAATCGTTCCATTTTCCCAGCTTCCTCCCTTGAAAACAAATTCTTTCAGGATGACCGATCCTACTAATTCTCTGTTGCGCAAGCGGGTATCAGGGTTATTAACATCTTTTTTGCCGGGTGTTTTTCCCCAAGTAATTTTGCCATAATAACGATCTCCTTGTTTGAAAATCACTATTTTGCCGTCTTTGGGTTCGGAAATCCATTCTCCTAGGATAACATCCGCATTCGAATTAGCGAGTAAGTTGCTTTGGGCTAGCAACATGTAAAATAGAAAAGCAATTGTTTTTTTCATCTTAGTTAAAATTAGAGTGAACAAATATAGGATGATTTTGGGATTTGTCTAATCAAAATCGATCAACATAGTGTTTGCCTCAGTCAGATGTTATGCTTATTTTTGCAGGATATTACCTGTTGAAATTTAATTTCATAACAAGCCCGATTGAACGTATGAATTACAATTTGAATCAAATACCTGATAGAACAACCAAACCGAGACAAAAAGGTTTGACGATGGTCATGGATAAAGGATTAAGTCTACGTCAAGTAGAAGATTTTTTAGAAATGGGTGCAGGTTATACAGATATCGTAAAATTAGGTTGGGCTACATCCTATGTTACGCCTAATTTAAAAGAGAAGTTAGCGCTTTACAAAGCAGCAGGTATTCCTGTTTATTTTGGGGGAACCTTGTTTGAAGCGTTTTACATCCGTGGTCAATTTGACGAATATCGTCGTGTTTTAGATCAATACGGCATGGAATATGCGGAGATTTCAGATGGTTCTGTTGAAATGGAATCTGAGGTTAAATGTGAATTTATTCGTACCCTTTCCCAACAAGTAACCGTTTTGTCTGAAGTGGGTTCGAAAGATGAAGCCAAAATTATTCCTCCTTACAAATGGATTAAACTAATGCGCATGGAGCTTGAAGCTGGTGCGTGGAAAGTGATTGGTGAGGCGAGAGAAGGTGGAAACGTGGGTTTATTTAGAGCATCTGGTGAGGTTCGCCAAGGCTTAGTCGAGGAGATTTTAACTGAAATTCCGGAAGAAAAAATTATCTGGGAGGCGCCACAAAAATCCCAACAAGTTTGGTTTGTGAAATTAGTGGGTGCCAATGTCAATGTAGGAAATATCGCCCCGAACGAGGTGATTTCATTAGAGACAATTCGCTTAGGTTTACGTGGCGATACATTTGATCACTTCTTAGATAAATAACGGATGCTTCATTTTATTCTTGATCTGCTCAAAGATCCATTGACTTTTTTAAGCGAGTTTATTGCGGCCAATGGGTCTCTCACTTACGCTTTATTATTCGCCATTATTTTTGTCGAAACGGGCTTCGTGATTATGCCTTTATTGCCAGGCGATTCGTTGTTATTCTCCGTAGGTTTATTGGCAGCTGCGAGTGGTCAACTTAGTTTATCTACCGTTATTCCTTTGATGATTGTTGCCGCTTTGTTGGGTGACCAATTGAATTATTACATCGGTCGGAACTTCAGTGAGTGGGTTAAGAGCCGAGAAAAAATCTTGTTTTTGAAGCGCGAACATATCGAGAAAACAGAAGCTTTCTATGCAGAATATGGTTCTAAAATGGTGATTCTTGCTCGATTTGTTCCAATTGTTCGTACGGTTGCCCCTTTTGTCGCTGGCGCCGGTCGAATGTCATATCCTGTGTATTTATTTTACGGTGTCGTAGGAGCTTGCCTTTGGGTGATCAGCATAACTTTGGCAGGTTATTTCTTAGGGGATAATGCATGGATAAAGGACAATTTTGAGAAAGTTGTATTGGGGATTGTCGGAGTTTCGGTATTGCCAATTATCATCGGAGTGCTAAAGCAACAATTTTCAAAGAAATAAGATGAATTCCTTATTTGGATTGATCGGTTACCCCCTAGGGCATTCCTTTTCAAAGCGCTATTTTACGGAAAAGTTTGAGCAATTAGGTTTGCAAGATTCGCATGCTTATACACAATTTGAAATTCCGTCGATTGATGAATTTCCTGCGCTGTTAGCAACACCTGACATCAAAGGGTTCAATGTAACCATTCCATACAAGCAACAAATCATTCCATTTTTGGATGAAATTGATTCGGCTGCTGCACGGATTGGTGCGGTCAATACGATCAAGATTTTGCCCGACGGACGAACTCGTGGCTACAATAGCGATTATTTTGGTTTTCAAGGAACATTAAAAGCGTGGTCGGCTTTTGCAGATTTCAAATCGCGTAAGGCTTTGGTTTTAGGTCAAGGTGGTGCTGCGAAAGCGGTTATTGCTGCGATTGAAGATTTGGGGATACCTGTAATCAAAGTATCCCGCCAGGCAGCTGAAGGCATCGTCTCTTATAATGAATTACCTGCCTTGATGGAATCGATTGGGCTTATTGTGAATACGACTCCGCTAGGGATGCATCCGAATGAAACAGCTTGTCCGCCTATTCCTTATGAATTATTGACGGGCCAACATTACTTATATGACATTGTCTATAATCCCTTGGAAACTACTTTTTTAAAAGAGGGTTTGGCGCATGGCGCTGGGGGGATTCACACGGGAATTGAGATGCTTTATGGACAAGCGGATAAGGCTTGGGAGATTTGGCAATCTTAGGTTATTTCAAATATACACCGCGTTTTACATCATCGGTAACAATCACCTCCACATGTTCAGCGATTGTCGTTGAAAGTTCATAGCCTTTGTAATCTGCGGCAATTGGGAACTTCCGGTAATTACGGTCAATTAAAACAGCAACTTGTAATTTTTTAACGGGAATCGTTAAAAAGGGTGCAAGGCTATATGAAAATGTACGTCCTGTGTTTAATACATCGTCCACTACTACAATGACCTTGTGTTCAAATGTTTTCATGTCGGCAGAAAACTGAACCGGACTTTCGTAGGGAACTTCCTTGTTGAGTTTAATTTCAACTGGAACTGCGTGAATCGTTGAAATTTCCGCCAAATGTTTGCTAAGCATGTCGGCTAAGGCAAAACCTTGCCCATGAATACCCGCAATGATGATCTCTTGTTCTTCAAAGTTGTTTTCAAAAATTTGAAAAGCAATCCGTCTGATTTTCTGTAGGAGAGCGGGTCCGTCTAAAACTTGTTTTGCCGACATATTCTTTCGCTTATTGTCTAAATTAGCCGATTAAAATTACCCAAAATTATCCAATTTTTGTACCTTTGGCCTTTATTTAGCGTTTAAAATAATTACCTATGGCGAAGAATTACGGAGCACAACAACGTGCCCAAATGCAAGCACCTTCCAATCCTTTAGCGATAAAAACGAAGAAATACGGCTTAGAAAAGAATAAATACATCGCCATGTGCATGCGTCAATTATTCGCTAATCAATGGAAATGGGCATTTTTGCCTTTGGCTTTAGTCGGACTAAATATCTTTTTAAACTTGTCTGGAACTTACAAGAATTACTGGATTTACATCTTTTTAGCAATCGGTGTGATCGGATATATCTTGTTCTGGTTAATTCAGTTTACTGGAATTACGCAATTAGCGCAATACAAGCAGTTGTTCGATAAATACCGCTACGAAATTGATAGTCGGCAGATATTCATGAAAATTTCCGACAAAGAAGGTGGGATGATCAAATGGGATATGATTTTGTCAGCCTATAAGGATAAAGAAGCCTACGTATTAGAAATGGGTAAATACCAATTCATTTACTTGCCATTAGCCATTTTCAATAATGACAATGATCGCAAGTTGATGGATAAAATCATGCGTGACAAAGGATTGATCAACTAATATGGGAAGACTGCTAGCCATTGACTTTGGATTAAAGCGTACGGGTTTAGCGGTGACGGATTCCTTGCAGATTATTGCAACGGGATTGGAAACAGTTCCGACACATACATTGTTGGACTATCTTCAAGTCTATTTTGCCAAAGAAGCTGTTGACAAAGTGATCATCGGCATGCCAAAAAACTTAGATAGTTCCGATACGGATTCCACACATGGGGTTCGGGTGCTGATTAAGCATTTCAAAAAGAAGTTTCCCGCCATGCCCATTATAGAGCATGACGAACGATTTACCTCACAAATGGCGATGCAAGCCATGATTTCTGGAGGGATGTCGAAAAAAGACCGAAGGGAAAAGGGTACTGTGGATCGCATATCTGCGACGATTATCTTACAATCCTATATGGAATCGCAAGCATAAAAAAAAGGCCATCTGTCAGTTGACAAATGGCCTTTTTTTTATTTCGTAACCACCTTCGCAAATCGGTGGTAGAATGGAGTTTTGCTACTTGCTGATTTCGGCTTGTATTTCCCTGTGATAATCGGAACATACATCACTCGGCGCCTAGATTTTTCACCAAAATTAGGGGATACCTCAACGCGATGCCATAAGCGGCCATCGTGAATTGTTAAGTCTCCACGGTCGATTTCAAAAGCTGCTTCGCGCGGGTCCGGTTTGTGGTCGATGAATTGTTTTTTGCCGAATAACAATTTCAAAATACTCTGATTTTGTGTGCCTGGCAATACGCGTAACCCGCCGTTTGAAGAAGGGCATTTATCTAAATGAATGCCTACGTTCAACATAGGAAGGATTTTTTGCCCTAAAAACAAATCGCGCGGGGAATCCGTATGCCATCCCATTTGGGTGAATTTGGAGTTCGGTTGGTTTACGTAATGGTTAAAAACGAGGCCATCTTTTTCGTCAGCACCGATGCGTCCGTCATAGGGCCCTAGTAATTCTAATAATAATTCGAAGCGGGGATCTTTCAGAAATTCGGCTAAAACTTCGCTGTATTTGTTGGTGAAACACATGCGTTGGATCATGTCTTTTCCATCTGGATCTTTCCCGAATTTCAAGGGGATGCCATTGATTTTCTCAACCCCTTCTGCTAACCAATTAGCCTCAATTTTAGCTAACTCAGCGATGAAAAGCTCAGCAGTTTCATTTGAGATGAAGTTTTTAAATTGAATAACACCATACTTCTGGAAGTATTCTTTTTGTTCCTCTGTCAAGGCTTCGCCAAGCGTAAAGGTTTTATATTCAAATTTGGGTGTTGCTTTTCTCATGTTGATCAAGGCCTTGATGGCTTATGTTTCAATGGTATTCAATACTTAATGGCAATAATTGGACATGCAATTTACGCCAATGTTATTGAAATATTTCCAAATGCTTTTAAAATTCTGACCAAAATCAGCATTTTATCAGTTTAATCCCTAAAAATATTTGCAATTTTACTTTTTCAAAATTCTCTAACGAATGTCTAAGTTTTATATTCTACTTTTTAGTTGTTTTTCATTCTTTGCGCAAGCGCAACACGAAGGTCGGAAGGGTTCATTTTACGCATTTTGGGGCTATAATCGGTCCGATTATCCCACCTCTGATATTCATTTTACGGGTTCTGGATATGATTTCACATTGGATAATGTCGTGGCGGCTGATGCACCCACGCCCTTCGATGGTTTTACAACTTATTTTAATCCGAATCTGTTTTCAATCCCGCAGTTTAATCTGCACGCGGGCTATTTCATTAAAGACAATTTATCGATCAGCTTAGGTTGGGATCACATGAAATATGTGATGGTTCCCGATCAAGCTTCTCATATCACGGGGAACATTAGTGCACAAGTGTCGAATCCGGCTTTTGCCATTAACCCAATATATGTAGGCACCTACAACAATACGCCTTTTACTGTCGCATCCAAGGATTTTCTTCAATACGAACATACGGATGGATTTAATTATGCCTCTGTGGAATTAGAACACTATACGCCTTTGTGGAACCCAGGCATCGGAAAATTGGAATTGGAGTGGATGAATGGCGTGGGGCTTGGACTTGTTGTACCTAGGTCGGATGTACGTTTGTTCACCTTAGGTCGTAATAATTATTGGAATTTAGCTGGGGCAGGAGCGTCAGTAAAAACGGGCTTGCGTTTGAATCTGACCAGGCTATTGTTCTTCGAAACTACGGTAAAAGGCGGATATACGAATTTGTGGGATGTGCATACAACTGGCCAAAGTGGCGACCATGCTGAACAAAGTATTTGGTTTGGGGAGATATATGGGGCTCTCGGTTTTTCTTTTGGTCGCAAAAAATAAATTTTAGATTAGACTAAAAATTGATATCTTCGTGGCATGCGCTACAGACTTATCTTCTTATTGTTGTTGTTGTTGTTTGGGTTGGAGCTTAGGGCCCAACAAAGCGGTCGGATCGAAACGGATCGACCGGATCAAACCGAATGTCCATTCATCGTAAAGAAAGGTTATTTTCAGGCAGAGATTGGCTTTAATCGGGCTGTGGAGGCCGGAGCCGTTCAATATCTCTTACCTACGAGTTTATTGAAAATTGGCATTCATCCGCTCGTCGAATTGCGTTACACATTTTTGCAAGAACCTGTCAATGGCTTTTCGACAGAATCTTTTGGATTTAAGTCGCATTTATTTCAAGAAAAAGGATTCATTCCCCGTTCTGCCATCATTGTTCAATATCATTTAAATCAAGATCGCCGAGATCAATCAGAACTTAATCCATTGCCACATTCTGTTGGGGAAACCATTTTGACTTTTCAGAACTCCTTAGGAGGGCCTTGGGGTATAGGTTATAATTTTGGAGCAGAATATCATTCAGATGGAGCTGTCGAAGGAATTTATCGAATTGCACCTAACGTGAATATCGGGAAACGAGGATATGCTTATGCAGAGGTTTTTGGCCGATTTCCAGAGACACAATTTACGGATACCTGGATTGATGGCGGTCTGGCCTATTATGTGACTGAACACGTGAAGGCCGACGTATCTGCAGGAAAGAGTCTTCGCACGGGTGATGCTTGGTATGTTGCCTTAGGGATTTCTTTTCGAATGCGACTTTGGTGATTGTGCTTGAAACCGATAATTGTGTAAATTGCGGGGATGCGGTATATTTTATACTTTTTAGCGTTTTTATTCGCCGGGCTTTTCATGCCTTCAACGAAACTATTGGGGCAGTCCAAAGAAAACATTGTCGTTCAAACAGGTGCGAAATCCATTTCCACGACAGATCAATTTAGTCTTCAATTTTCCATTGCAGCTTCTGAACAATTGCCGAATTACCGATTCCCTGAAATTAATGGATTTCGAAAATTGGGGGTCAGTAGGAGCAAAGCCTCTAATTTCGAAAATGAGCAAGTCGTGCAGACCTTGACGTTTACCCAATATTACCAGCCCAACGGTCCCGGAAATGTACTCGTCCCTTTACTTGAAGTAGAGGTAAATAAGCAGGTTTTTAAAATTGAGCCTTTTGTGGTTCAAGTAGTTCCCGGTGTAGAGAAGTCGGAGGAAGTACCTAATGAAATTCAAGTTCCGGCGACGGTGGATCTTACGAACAACAAGCCCTTTTTTCTTGTGCGTTCGGATGTGGCAAAGCCCTTTGTTGGTCAGGCATTCACCCTAACGATGTCATTGTACGTGCCTTCAAACAATACGATGGACCTGAGTTTTGACCGAAATGATATCCAGATTCCTGCGTTGATTCAGCAAATTAGGCCACATAATTGTTGGGAAGAAAATTTTAATTTACAGACAGAACGAGTATTGCATGTGACTTTTCGCGGAAAAAAATACACCGAATATCGTTTTTTTCAAGCGACTTATTTCCCATTAGATGTACATGCCATTCGCATTCCACCCGTTCAATTACGGGTATTACAAAAAGGGAAGGCCAAAGAAAAGTTGCCATTGTTGTTAAGTTCACCTGCTGTAAACATTCAACCAAAAGCGATGCCCAAGCATGCACTTTCCGGAAAAGTGCCTGTGGGCCGATTCACCTTGGTTGAAGAGATGGATCATGATGTCGCTCAAACAGGCGATCGAATTACCTATCGATACCATGTATTAGGGGATGGCAATAGTATTTTGTGGGATAATAAAGCGGTTGAGTCGGATTATTTTCTGAGCTTTAATTTATTGTCCACAGAGCGAAGCGTGTTCCCTTACCGGGACCAAATGTTTGGGAATAAATCTGATATCGTTCGTATTATTCCGGAGCAAGCGGGTAAATTTGCGCTGGAGAATTACTTCCATTGGATTTATTTCAATGTGGATAAAGCCCGGTTTGATACCTTGCGGTCAAAATTGGTCTTGATAGTTAAAGGTCAGCCGCGGGATCGAAAATTAGATACTTCTTTGGAAAAAGGGGGGATTTATGAGTCGATTGAACAGCAAGACAGTTTAGAAGTAAAATGGAATCGCTGGGTCAACTGGCGACAATTGGTTAATTTTGTATTGATTATCATGTTTGGATTCATTGCCTTCTTATTTTGGAAGGCTTCAAAATAGGTTTATGAGTAGTATATACGGTAAGATTTTTCAAATAAGTACGTTCGGTGAGTCGCATGGTGCCGCTGTAGGTGTCGTGATTCAGGGGTGTCCAGCTGGAGTAAATTTTGATTTGGAATTTATTCAGTCGGAACTTGATCGCAGAAAACCGGGTCAATCACGTATCACCACGCAGCGTAAAGAGGCGGATTCGGTGGAAGTGGTTTCCGGAGTTTTTGAGGGAAAGACCACGGGTACACCCATCGCGATGTTGGTATGGAACGGAGACCAGCGCTCGAAAGATTATTCGCATATCGCGGATCAGTTTCGCCCGTCGCATGCCGACTACACCTATTTTGCGAAATATGGACTTCGTGATTACCGTGGAGGTGGACGATCATCCGCACGTGAAACGGTTGCCCGTGTCGCAGCGGGGGCTTTAGCCAAATTGGTTTTGAATCAATTGGGTGTAAAAATCACAGCCTATGTATCACAAGTGGGTACTTTGAAATTGGAAACTCCTGTAGAGGCTTTGGACTTAAGCTTAACTGAATCAAATGCGGTTCGTTGTCCTGATCCAATTTTGGCAGAAAAGATGTTTACCTACATTGATGAAATTCGTAAGGAAGGTGATTCCGTGGGAGGGGTTGTTTCCGCATACATCACGGGTTGTCCAGTGGGATTAGGCGAACCTGTATTTGATAAATTGCATGCAGAACTAGGAAAGGCCATGTTGAGTATTAATGCTGTGAAAGGCTTTGAATATGGAAGTGGATTTGCTGGCGTTGCATTGCGTGGTTCTCAACATAATGATTTGTTTGAAAAGCGTCCGGATGGAAGTTTAAAAACCTTGACAAATCATTCGGGCGGAATTCAAGGGGGTATTTCCAACGGAGAACCTATTTATTTCCGTGTGGGATTTAAGCCCGTTGCTACCATCATGCAAGATCAAACGAGTTTGAATGAGAAGGGCGAGCAGATTACAGTTTCGGGAAAAGGACGTCATGACCCATGTGTTGTGCCGCGTGCTGTTCCGATTGTAGAAGCTATGGCAGCCATTGTGCTTTTGGATTTTTATTTGCGTAATCGCGTGATTCAAATGCCTGCCTAATGGTCTTGAATGAGGATGCATATTACATGGGATTAGCGCTCCGACAAGCCGAGCAGGCACTGGAGGAAGATGAAATTCCGGTAGGTGCGGTGGTTGTTTGCCAGGGCAAAATAGTTGCCAAAGCGTTCAATCAAACGGAGATACTGACCGATGTGACTGCACATGCAGAAATGTTGGCGATTACTTCCGCTGCACAGACGATTGGTGGTAAATACTTGAAAGATTGCACCTTGTATGTGACATTAGAGCCTTGTTTGATGTGTGCGGGGGCGTTATATTGGTCCCAATTGGGCCGATTGGTTTTTGGAGCCTCAGAAGAAAAGCGAGGTTTTCGTGCCTTGGGTACGAATGTATTGCACCCTAAAACAGATATTTTAGGGGGTATTTTAGCTGAGGAATCGGAGGCTTTGTTAAAAGAATTTTTTTCACGTAAACGGTAATAAAATAGTTTAATGATTCGCCGCGATTAATATCTAACTTTTTTAAAATTTAGATTGGGGGAAAAAAGTACGACGACCTTTGATTTCCAAACCGATAACAAATGTTCTTCATTCCAAAACTCAAATCCATTTGCAGGGTCAAAAATTTTATAGAATTTTTCATTTTTCGATTCACAACAAACAATATAATGATTTAGAGATTGTTTGTTAACCACGAGTAATATACATGGAAAATTAACTTCTTTTTTGAAGTCTCTTAGCTCTTCAATCAGGAAAGCTTCTGCTTCCAATCCCCCTTGATTCGCGGCTTGTTTTATGCCTTGTATACTTGTCCCGTGTTGGCTTGTACCACACCTCTTCAAAAGTGCTTCATAGCTGCAATCACCTTGATGAAAGCGGATAATTGACAAAAGACATGCGACACCGCAATCGTAGTTTCCTTTTTGCTTTACGAAGGCTTTATATTGGTCAATTTGGGGATTCATCTAATCTAAACTTAATTAGCTTGGTGGCAAATCGTATATAAATCGTATCTAATAGAATCAAATACTGTTTTTGAAAGTGGGGAGTTGTCAAAATGAGCAATTGACTGGAATTTTCCCAATTCTTTTGTTTGGCCTAAATCTATTTGTTGCCATTCTGTTTTAAAATCAATCGACTTCAATTGGTAGAATTGCTTGTTTTTACTAAATAGTAAATGGCAGTGCTCGCTATTGATTTGATATTTATCAAGCGCTTTAAAATTATTTATCAAACTAACAGTGGTGTTTTTTTTACTTTTTGTGAGATGAATATCTATGCTTTCAAAGGCTAAATCTCGTTTGTTGATTTTAAGCGTTCCAAAATAGTAAAACCTTTTGGCATCTTCAGTCTCCAGTTCTTCTATGTTTTTTAAATTAAGGATTTGTTCTTGTGATTGGAATACGGGATTATTTGGAAAGAAAATTAGTTCGACAAATTCATCATTCTCCACGATGGCTTTGAATTGATATCCTCTTGATTTGATAACTGATTTAACTTCTTTCAATTCAAGTTTATTTAGGAAATTCATAGGGTTTAGCGTAAGATTTTCTTTTTTCGATTCCCGCTTATTCTGGGTATACTTATTTTGCTTAGCTAGCATGATATAATTAAGATTTTGGTAATCGTTAAAGTTTACCAAAATTCGTCCTCGCAGTTCAAACTGGGATTTCTCATTTCTGGTTAAAACGGAGAAGCCTGTAAATTCTTGAGAGAAATCATGTGATGTTATCCGACGGAAATTGGTATAACAATCTTTCACTAATTTCGAATAACCTATTCTTTTTCCTTTTACAATAACCTCAGGTAAACTGTCAGATCGAATAGAATTGGCTTGAGTGGTTTTTACTTGACATAGGCACAAGATAATAATGCCGAATATAATATATGGGTTCTTTTTCATTGCGAGGTAAATAATGCCCCTTCTCATTTATAAATAGAAGAAGGGGCGGTGGAACGTAATTAGCATTTATTCAAACCACCAATGCCATTTATCGCCTTTGCGACTGGCAGTATGGTCTAAGATTTCCCATCCAAAAATCTTCACAGTAAAGTCCCATCCACCGAATAGGTGAACACATTCTTTTTCATTCAACTTTTTCATATTTATTAGTAGTTAGTATTGGCTTACAAAATTGTAAGTTATTCCAAATGTAAAAGGATACGATGAACTTATAGTTCAGTTCTTTATTTTGCAAATATGATCAACAACTTGATTTCCTAAACCCCATTTCAATCTTGCCTTCGTATAAGTATACATAACTTCTAATTTTAGAATCATAAGCTATAGGGAAATGCAAGTCTTTAACTAATTCTTCTCTTAATTTGTACCAAGCTCTTTCAGTTATATGAAGTTTCTTGGCTAGTTCTTTTGGTGGCCCAGTAGCTTTTAATGAAATTAAATGATCTAAGTAATTTAAACGTTGCTGTATTTTCCAGAGCATTTTGAGCGTAGTTTTAGTGGTTATTTTTTTAAAATAAGGTTCGAAATATTTGAAACATCACACGTATATTTCAGTAAGTATAGCTAACTTCGAGTTCGAATTTAAACCCTATTTTTATAAGTTAACTGATAAAATGAGGTTCGGAATTCCGAACTAAAATCAACCATTTGCTTTCCAAGATTCACTATTCACCATTTAAAATTTTAAAAAAATGTCATTTACATTAGCACCCTTGCCTTATGCAAACAATGCGCTAGAACCGCATTTCGATGCATTAACCATGGAGATTCACCATGATCGTCATCACAATGCCTATGTGACGAATTTGAACGCAGCTGTGGCTGGAACGGAATTAGAAGGAAAGTCTTTGGAGGAATTGTTTTCAACAATTTCAACCTTGTCTCCAGCTGTAAGAAATAACGGCGGTGGACATTACAACCACGATTTGTTTTGGAATATTTTATCTCCAAACGGTGGAGGTTCTCCGGTTGGTACTTTGGCAAAGGCGATTGATGCAAAATTTGGATCATTTGACGCGTTCAAAGAAGAGTTTAAAAAAGCAGGTCTTACCCGTTTCGGCTCAGGATGGGCGTGGTTAGTTGCTCAAAAAGATGGTTCAATCGCTGTTTCTTCTACACCCAACCAAGACAATCCTTTGATGGATGTGGCTGATGTAAAAGGTTTTCCAGTAATTGGATTAGACGTTTGGGAGCATGCATATTACTTGAAGTTCCAAAATAAGCGCCCAGATTACATCGATGCATTCTGGAGTGTGATTGACTGGAATAAGGCTGAGGCACGTTATGTAGCTGCTCAGAAATAATTTATTGCGGGGGATTTGAAAAAATCTCCCGCTTTTTTTGTGTTAAGGTTTGCAATATTGCAAGCTTTCCGTATTTTTGCAGTCCTAAATGGCGGTTGTAGCTCAGTTGGTTAGAGTAGGCGTTTGTGGTGCGCTTGGTCGTGGGTTCGAGTCCCATCATCCGCCCGTTTCATTTCGAAAGTCCTGGTAAAATGCCAGGACTTTTTTTTATTTTTGGTCATGAACAATTCCAAGCAGCGTGTGATCGCTTACATCGATGGCTCTAATCTATACTTTGGTATGGTTGACGCTGGGTTGAAATTTTGTAAATGGTTGGATGTTAAAAAGCTCATGGTAAGCTTTTTAGATCCGAATCAGGAATTGGTTGCCGTGAAGTTCTTCACATCTCGACTTACACATAATGAAGAGAAAGAAGCACGTCAGTCGACATATTTGTCGGCCCTTGACCTAACAGGTGTCGATTTAATCTTTGGTTCTTACCATAATAAAACGATTGAATGTTACCATTGTAATCATACTTGGATTACGCCTACCGAGAAAATGACCGATGTGAATCTTGCCACGCATCTCCTCATGGATGCTCATTTGGATGCATATGATGTGGCTTTTGTCGTGACAGGGGATACCGATTTTACCCCATGTGTCGAGGCGGTCAATGAAAGCTTTGCGGAAAAATCCGTTGTGATGTTATTCCCACCTTTTCGCGAGAATGATACCCTAGAAGAAGAGGCACGATCGAGCCAGTTGATTACGAAAGAAAAATTAATTGAATGCCAATTACCCATGCAGATGATCGGGAATGATGGTATTGAATTACATAAACCTGCGGGTTGGTAAATTAAACGAAATATGAATCCACAATTTTTGAAGCGTTTTTTAATTGTATTGTATGCGGCGGGTCTTTTTGGGATGCATATTCCAGAAACAGCAGCATTATTTACTTCGTTGGTTCCATTGACGCTTTGGTTTACAGCGTTTATCTGTGTGATTTATTATCCTAATCCGAGCAGAAATGCGTACATCATGTTGTTTGCGCTAGCTTTTGTAGGCTGGATGCTTGAAGTAGTGGGTGTGAAGACGGGTCAAATTTTTGGTTCCTATGCTTATGGGAAGACGCTTGGTTTTCAGCTGATGCATGTGCCTATCACGATTGGGTTAAATTGGGTTGTTTTATTGATTGCTACGAATGCTGTCGTTGCAGAATGGAATATTTCGGGGCGTATCGGACAGGCAGCCTTGGGCGCTGGTTTGATGACTGCCTTGGATTTGTTGATTGAGCCTGTAGCGATGCATTACGATTTCTGGCAATGGGCAGGTAATTCGGTGCCTGCGCAGAATTTTGGTGCTTGGTGGTTGGTAAGTTTCTTTTTTCACTGGGTTTATAATACCTCGGGATTGTCGACAAAATCAAGTTTATTCCGACTGATTGCGGTCTTGCAATTTTGTTTCTTTTTGGGTCATTGGATTTTAATCCAAATCTTTTCTTAAACATTTTCCTCCAAGATTCGTTAGCCTAGTATACAGATGCGAGGAATGGCCATTTATTCAATTAAGGATTTAGAAAATTTAAGCGGAATCAAAGCGCATACCTTGCGGATTTGGGAGCAGCGATATGGAATTTTAAATCCTATTCGGACAGAAACCAACATTCGAACGTATTCCGATGAGGAATTAAAGCGCGTCCTAAATATTGCATTGCTTCAAGATAAGGGTGGATTTAAGATTTCTGCGATTGCCAATATGTCGGAGGCTGAAATGGCATCCCATATTTTACATTTATCTGAAAGTCAATTTGATTTTCCTGATCAAATTCAAGCGCTTACCTTGGCGATGATGGATTTGGATGAAGCCAAATTTCAGTTGTTGACCAAAAATATGATTCAGGCCCACGGCTTTGAGAGTTATATGTTGGATGTTATTTATCCTTTTATGCGCCGACTAGGTACTTTGTGGTTATCAGGTTCAGTTGGACCAGCCCAGGAGCATTTTATCAGTCATTTGATACGTCAAAAATTGGTCGCTAGTATTGATGCGCAAGATTTGAGTTTGAAGCCTGATGCCAAGAAATTCTTATTGTATTTGCCGGAAGGGGAGTTGCATGAAATAGGCTTGTTGTTTGCGAATTATGTTTTTCGTGCGCGCAAACATTCCGTGGTGTATTTAGGCCAGTCCTTGCCCTACGAAGAATTGCTTTTGGCTTATGAAATTCATCAGCCCGATTACATATTCAGTGTTTTTACATCTGAGCCTAATGTGGAGCTTATTGATAACTATGTTGCGCAGATGGCGAAAGATTTACCCAATGCTCAAGTGTTATTAACAGGTTATCAAATCCTTCAGCCTGAGCGACAGATTCCGTCCAATATCCATGTAATCCCTGATTTTCAAGGATTAATTGATTTGGCAAACGCCTAAGAAAATTTAGGATTTAGGTAAGTCGCAGCTTCCACAAATTTTTTCACGTCTTGTTCTTGGTCTTGCGGACAAATCATGAGGGCATTTTCATGTTCAGCAACGATGAAATTTTGCAATCCTTGAATGACGACCAATTTATCGTTTGGCGTTTTAATGATGCAATTTTGGGTATCGTAAACCATGACATTTCCATCGATGACATTCCCATTGGAATCTTTCTCGTGAATTTCATAAAGTGATTTCCATGTTCCTAAGTCGGACCAACCGATATCAGCTAGAATAACTTTAACGATCTGTGCTTTTTCCATGATTCCATTATCGATGGAAACACTTTTGCAAACAGCATAAACTTTGCGGATAAAATCTTGTTCTTCGTTTGTGTAGTAGAAAGCTTCTCCTTCCTCAAATTGCTCAGCAAGGCGCGATAGGTGTTTCTCTAGTTCTTTTTTGAATACAGGAATTCTGAATACAAAAAGCCCGGCATTCCAAACGTAGTCACCACTATCTAAAAATGCTTCTGCAAGCTCAAGATGGGGTTTTTCGGTGAAAGTTTTAACGGTTTTAGAAATACTTTCGCTGGGATGAAACTGAATATATCCGTAACCGGTATCCGGTCGGGTAGGTAGAATGCCTAAAGTAACCAATACGTCTTCTTTGGCCGTTTCGATGGCAGCACGGACATTGTTTTGAAAGGCGATTTCTTTGATGATTACATGGTCAGCAGGCGCAACAATCAGCGTTGCATTCGGGTTCTTTTTCCCAATTTTATAGGCTGCATAAGCGATGCAGGGCGCCGTGTTTTTCCGTTGGGGTTCTTGAAGGATTTGCTCCTCACTTAAAAAAGGCAATTGTTCTTTAACAATACCGGCAAATTCATCGCTCGTGACAACGTAGATATTTTCCGGATGGATAATTCCCTCAAATCGTTCTGCGGTTTGTTGCAACATGGTTTTTCCCACGCCGAGTACGTCATGAAATTGCTTAGGATTCGCACTCCGACTAATAGGCCAAAAACGGGTGCCGATTCCACCGGCCATGATGATGAGGTATGTATTTTGCATATTATTTGCTTGCATTTAAATAGGTTTCAACCCGTCTTTTCGCATTATTTCGAATGGGCGCATAGAATAAATTCATATCTGCTTGGTGCCAATTTTTCAAATGCACAAAGGAGCGTCCAAAAACATAGGGTGTATTAATCCAAAGAACTCCGAAGTGATTTTGTGCGTCAGCGAAGTTTTTAACCCATTTGAAGCCGTAGGATACGCCACCTTCATTAAGTTCTTTGGGAGCAAAGTTTTCGTCAAGGCTCCAAGTTAATGGATTTGTTGATACAAGTTCAGTAGGTTTACCCGGGTGCCAGGCAGGTAAATAGCCTTGTTGGAATGTTGTCCAAGCTACAAAGCAACCAGTTTGCTCGGCAGTCTTACATGCTTCTATTTGTTGAAAAGCGTTTTTGGGTGTTGCAATACCAATTAAATATGCCGCTACAAATTGTTTTTGGAGGGCTTTTCCATCGATATACTCCTTGATGAGTTGAGTAGCATGAATTGTTCCTTGGCTATGCGATGCAATAATGATGGGTCTACCTTGATTGTAATGAAGCAGGTAATATTCGAAAGCTTTTTTGACGTCTGAATAGGCTAATTGTAGCGCGGCATCTTTATCGGCTTTGTTAGGAGTTACGAAAGCATAATAATGGGCTTGTCGGTACCGGGGAGCGAAAACTCGTCCAGCGGCGTTGAAAATCGTGGCTTGATTCAGGATCGTTGAGGAGTCGACTTTATTGTTTAGGTATTGGTCTTGAATACTTGCATTCCACTGATAGGGTGTGTTGGGTGCATAGGTGTAGATCGTCGGATGGACGAAAAATACGTCAGCTTTGGCTTGGTTCTGTTCGTCCTTTAAGGGAGATTTTAACGGTACTGCATCAGCTGCGTCTAATCGATTAGGTAAGGCTGCCCAAGCTGAAGGAGCGCTGTAGTCTATTTCTGCTGGTACAGGGCTTTCTTTCCATGCTATTTTTAATTGCGCGGGCTCTTGTGTTTTGCAAGCTGCTGCGAGACAGAGTATTAGGCCAACAAGAAAATAGATACGTCTTAACAACATGCGGATAATAATTGATCAAAGCTACTAAGAAATAAGTCTTTACGGAAGTATTTTGGTTTGATTGGATGTTGAGGCTTGCTGATAATTAAAATATTTTCGGAAAAATTGGTATATTTTTAATATCAAACATTGGGCAAATTCTTATTTCTTGATTAGCTTTGTTTCAGAAGTGTATAAAAACGTTAACAGAAACTTCAAACAATTACATTTATGAAAAAACTTTTTACTCAAATCTTGCCAGTTTTTACGGTTGTCTTTTTACTTGCGTTTGCAGCAGTTGCTCAAACGAAAGTTGGGGGAACAATTAAGGATGCGGCATCAAAAGAACCATTAATCGGGGTAAGTGTCTCGGTTAAAGGCAAGGTAATTGGTACAATTACCGATGCAAACGGACATTTTGCATTTACGACATCAACACCAGTTCCATTCACGATTTCCGTTTCAATGGTTGGGTATGAGCGTCAAGAAATTGCGGTTAAATCGGCAAAATCAGATATTCAAATTGATTTAAAAGAGCAATCGGTTTTAGGTCAAGACGTGGTTGTATCGGCTTCACGTATTGAAGAATCCGTAATGCAATCCCCCGTTTCTGTAGAGAAAATGGATTTGCGTTCGATTCGTGAGACTCCATCGATCAACTTTTATGATGCATTGCGTAACATGAAAGGCATTGAGGTGAGTACACAGTCGGTGAATTTCTCTTCCATCAGTATGCGCGGTTTTAATAGTAATGGAAACGTTCGAGTTGTTCAGTTGATTGACGGCATGGATAACCAAGCGCCAGGTTTGAACTTCTCGGTAGGTAATATCGTAGGTATCTCAGAACTAGACTTAGAAGGCGTTGAGGTATTGCCAGGAGCAGCGTCAGCTTTATATGGTCCAAATGCGATGAACGGTATCATTTTGATGAATTCAAAATCACCCTTCTTATACCAAGGTTTAAGTGCACAAGTAAAAGCTGGAGCGATGTACGCGGGAAATCGTACAGAGGCTTTGACTCCATACAGCGATATTTCATTACGTTATGCAAAAGCGATTAACAATAAGTGGGCTTATAAAATCAACTTCAATACATCAAGTGCAGAAGATTGGCAAGCAACGGATTCACGTGATCAGAGTTTATTGAATGGAACAAGTTTGGGAGCGGGTGACCGTACAACTAATTTAGCATACAATGGTGTTAGTACGTATGGTGACGAGACGAACGTGAATATGTTGTCTTCATTAAAACCTTTATTATCCGTACCATCTAACCCATTGACAGCTGGTATTAACCAGATTTCAGCAGCTACAGGAGGTTTATTAACGCCTTCGGCGATTTTGGGATACATTGTTCCGAACGTTGCAATTTCTCGTCAAGGTTATGCGGAGCGTGATATTGCTTCTTATGCAAACCGTAACATGAAGTTTAATGCAGCATTGCATTATCGTTTTAATGATAAAGTTGAGATGATTTTACAAGCTTCATATGGACAAGGTACTGCGATGTACACAGGAGCGGATCGTTATTCAATCAAAAACTTCTCGATGGGTCAATACAAAGCGGAGTTAAAAGGTTCTAACTTTTTTGTTCGTGCCTATACAACACAAGAAAATTCAGGTGACGCGTACGCTACGGGTACTTTAGGACAGTTAATTAATGAAGCTGCAAAACCTAGTACAGCTTGGTATCCAGAATACTTCAGTACGTTCGCAGGTTTGGCTTTGACGAACTTTGGAAAGGTGTTGCAAACAACCTTAGCACAAACAGGAAACCCAACAACAGCGGTTGGAACGGCTATCGCAAGTACGCAAGCTAGTTTTCCTTACTTCCATGGAACTGCACGTTCAGTTGCGGATGCAACACGTTTAGTTCCAGGAACTGCGGGATTCAATGCGGCTGTAGAAGCGATTAAAGGGAAAGCATTACCTCAAGGTGCTAAGTTTACAGATAAGTCAGCTTTGTACCACTTAGAAGGAATGTACAATTTGACAGAGAAATTGAATAATAAAGTGGAAATGATTGTGGGAGCTAATTACCGTCAATATGCGTTGAATTCTGAGGGTACATTATTTGCATTGAAGGATGATGGAAGCGAATTTACAATTTCTGAGTACGGCGCTTATCTTCAAATGGCGAAAAAAATGTTCGCAGATAAATTTAAGTTGACAGGTTCGATTCGTTACGATAAGAACGAAAACTTTGAGGGTCAATTTAGCCCACGTTTGTCAGGGGTATATACAGAAGGTCGCTCGAACTTCCGTGCCTCGTATCAAACAGGTTTCCGTATTCCAACAACACAAGATCAGTACATCAATTTGATGACTCCATCGGCTCGTTTATTGGGTGGTTTAGCGGTAATTCAAGATCGTTATAAATTATCCGGTAATTCATACACATTACAATCAGTATTAGCAGGTAAGCCAGCAGTTTATCAATCGAAAGATTGGAAGCCTGAGCAAGTTCATACAGTTGAATTGGGTTACAAAGGATTCTTAGGGGATCGTTTATTAGCCGACTTCTATATTTATCAGTCGAACTTTACAAACTTCTCGGCGGGCCAAGTTGTCGTTCAAACGCCAGCTCAACATCAAGATCCAGCAGTTCTTGGTAACAAGACTTTCTCTTTCCCTTCGAACGTAGACAATGAAGTTGTTACAAACGGTTGGGGCTTGAGCTTAGACTACCAATTGGGATCTAACTGGACATTGGGTTCAAACGTGTCTTATAACGCGGTGAAAGACGATGGCGGTTTGGGTAACTATCAGTTGGCATTCAACACACCAAACTACCGTACGAACCTTTCTATTGGAAATCGTAACATCGGTGGTTCAGGCTGGGGAGTTAATGCAGTTTGGAGATACCAAGATCAATTTGTTTGGCAATCATCGATTGTTAACCAAGTGGTTAATCAATCTCAACAAAGTTTAATCCCTGCATTTAATACATTGGATGCGCAGGTTAGCAAGAAATTGTCTGGCTTGAAGTCGATCTTAAAAGTAGGTGCTACGAACTTATTTGGTACACCATATACAACAGGTTGGGCTAACCCAACAGTTGGAAGTATGTACTATGTGAGTATTACATTTGATGAGTTATTGAACAAATAAGATAATCTCATTTTTCTTGAGGCTGCCCCGAAAAGGGCAGCCTCTTTTTTTGTACCTTTATGGATTGAATTTTAAGGAAAAGGCATGGACTTAACGGGTTTTTCACATATTGAGGTATTAGGTGCTCGGGAGCACAATTTGAAAAATATTGATGTTTCCATTCCTCGGAATCAATTGGTCGTCGTGACGGGAATTTCGGGTTCC
Organism: Aquirufa echingensis; assembly: GCF_042714525.1. Lineage (NCBI taxonomy): Bacteria > Pseudomonadati > Bacteroidota > Cytophagia > Cytophagales > Flectobacillaceae > Aquirufa > Aquirufa echingensis. The sequence goes on from NZ_JBBKYA010000004.1 coordinate 131,030, forward strand.
GGGAAGTCTTCTTTGGCATTTGATACGATTTATGCTGAAGGGCAACGTCGCTACATGGAAAGTTTTTCTGCTTATGCCCGTTCGTTTTTGGGCAATATGGAACGTCCGGATGTTGATAAAATTGAAGGCTTGTCTCCGGTGATTTCCATTGAGCAAAAAACGACTTCCAAAAATCCACGATCTACGCTGGGGACCGTTACAGAAATTTATGATTTCTTACGCCTTTTATATGCGCGTGCCTCAGAGGCTTACTCGTATCTGAGTGGCGAAAAGATGGTGAAGCAGTCGGTCGACCAAATCATCGGAACTTTATTGTCTCAATTTGCCAACGGGAAAGTTGTTTTGCTAGCCCCCGTCGTGAAAGGCCGCAAAGGTCATTACCGCGAATTGTTTGTTCAAATTGCTAAATGGGGATATACCAAAGTGCGTGTGGATGGAGAAGTGATGGATATCGAGCCCAAAATGCAATTAGACCGATTTAAGGTGCATGATATAGAGGTGGTGGTCGATCGCTTAGTGATTACGGAAGATGAGCGGGTTCGTTTGTCACAGAGCTTACAAACGGCCATGAATGTGGGTAAGGGGCAAGTTTTCGTTTTGGATGCTGCGGATAAGCTGCATTACTTTTCTCAAACCTTAATGGACCCTAAGACGGGGTTGTCTTACGATGAGCCTGCGCCAAATACTTTTTCTTTTAATAGTCCTTATGGCGCTTGTCCTTGCTGTTCTGGCTTAGGCGTTGTCGAAGAAATTACGGAGGAGTCTGTTATTCCAGATACTTCGTTAAGTATTTTGCGTGGTGCCATTGCCCCGATTGGAGAATATCGGGAATTGTGGATTTTTAAGCAGTTGGAAGTATTGCTTAAGCCTTATCAGGTCAGTTTGTCTACACCAATTGCGAAGTTTCCACGTGAGGCGGTTGAGGTCATGTTATTTGGTACGGATGAACCTGTACCCGTGCCATCGAAGAAATATGTTGGTTCTGATTGGAATTCAAAATATGATGGAATTATTAATTTTTTAAAGCGTCAGCAGGAGAGTGGGTCGGAGAAAACTCAAGATTGGTTACGGGATTTTTTAGTCATTAAAACATGTCCGGAATGCAAGGGCTATCGTTTGAAAAAAGAGGCATTGCATTTTAAGATTGACGGGAAGCATATTGGAGAATTAGCCCAAATGGATATTGCCGAGCTTTCGCTTTGGCTAGAAGATGTGGATTCGCGCATCTCGGAACGTCAATTACAAATTGGTTCAGAGGTGTTAAAAGAAATCAGGAAACGTGTTTCTTTTTTGACGCAAATCGGTTTGACTTATTTGACTTTGGACCGACCGATGAAGACATTGTCTGGTGGGGAATCCCAACGAATTCGGTTAGCAACTCAAATTGGAACGCAATTGGTTGGCGTGCTTTACATCATGGATGAGCCTTCGATTGGTTTGCATCAGCGGGATAATGAGAAGTTGATTCAGGCCTTGAAGGATTTGCGCGATTTGGGTAATTCGGTATTGGTCGTAGAGCATGATAAAGATATGATGCTGGAGTCGGATTATATTTTAGATATTGGACCGGGTGCAGGCCGACATGGCGGGCAGGTGATTGGGTCTGGGACTCCAGCGGAGTTTGTGAAATTAGGTACGCCGACAGCGCAGTTTTTGAATGGTACTTTGGCGATTAAGGCGCCCGCAGTTCGTCGTTCTGGCAATGGCCACATGATCGAATTGAAAGGGGCGTCTGGAAATAATTTGAAGGGCGTTTCGGTGTCATTTCCTTTGGGGAAATTCATCACGGTGACGGGCGTTTCGGGATCTGGTAAATCGACTTTGATACATGATACCTTGGTGTTGAAACTGAAACAACACTTTGATCGCTCTAAAAGAGATCCTTTGCCGTTCAAATCGATTACGGGTTTAGAAAACATTGATAAGATTATCGAGGTCGATCAGTCCCCGATTGGGCGCACGCCGCGTTCGAATCCAGCTACGTATACGAATATGTACACAGATATTCGAGCATTGTATTGTGAGTTGCCGGAATCGAAGATTCGAGGTTACAAAGCTGGCCGATTTAGTTTTAATGTGAAGGGCGGTCGATGTGAGGATTGTGAAGGTGCGGGTCGGAAGAAGATTGAGATGGAATTTTTGCCAGATGTTTTGGTTGAATGTGAAACGTGTAAGGGAAAGCGATTTAATCGGGAGACACTAGAAGTTCGTTTCAAAGGCAAGTCAATTTCTGATGTGCTTGATATGACGGTGGAGCAGGCATTGGAGTTTTTTGAACACCAACCTCGTATTCATCGCCGAGTTCAAACCTTGTCGGAAGTTGGATTGGGTTATATTACTTTAGGTCAACACGCCACGACTTTGTCGGGAGGAGAAGCCCAACGGGTGAAGTTGGCAGAAGAATTGTCCAAAAAAGATACAGGCAAGACCTTGTATGTATTGGATGAACCAACGACCGGATTACATTTTCAGGATGTAAAGTTGTTGTTAGATGTTTTACAGAAGTTGGTAGATAAGGGCAATACCGTCTTGATTATTGAGCATAATTTGGATGTAGTTAAAGTATCCGATTATGTGATTGATATGGGACCAGAAGGAGGTAATGCGGGTGGTAAATTGGTTGCATCGGGTACTCCAGAGGAAATTTGTAAGGTGAAGGGGAGTGAGACGGGAAGGTTTTTAAAGAAGGAGATGTAGGGTAAACGCTGCCGGGGTCGCAGACCCCGGCAGCGTTACCGCTCAAACGACTTATATTCAAAATTATTCTATCAATATCTTGGATATCTTTTCTTCAGTGGAAGTATCCGTTTCGTGAAATTTTTCAAATATTGCCTGGTTGCCAAAAAAGTTTAGTCCTTCTTTTTTGTTGATAATTCTAGGTTTAAATTTTAAATACTCCTGATATGACGAGTATGGATAGAATTCATAGTTTCCATAAATTTCATGCTTTACGGGGTTTAAATGGATGTATTTGATTAAATGCGTCAGGTAGATTAAGGATTCCACAGGTTTTCTTCTGAAGGGTGATTCAAATAATCCGCCAGTTCGATCCGTTGCTCGATTGAACATTTGTGCATGTGAGTTCATGATATTTCCTAATGTTCGACTTATGAAAAGCCCAACGCGACCCTTGGGTTTAGGTAGAAGTTTTAGGTCAGTCAGTTTATCAATTTCTTCATAGGTTTTAATGCGGACTAGCAAATGAAAATGGTTTCCTAATAAACAGAATGCATAGGTGTCTACGTAGGGACTAACCTTCTTTTGGTACTTCCAGAGAAATGATCTGTAATGTTTGTCTGAAAGAAATATGGGTTTTTTATCAATACCGCGGGTATAAATGTGGAACACCTTATTTTCGATTAGTGGTTCAGTGAAATTTTTCATCTTTTTTTTCATTGAAATTCGGAATATGGTTTTTCACTTGATTGAAATAAATAGATAAAAATTATCATGATTTTGATTTTTTTCTCTCATGAATTTGAGGTAGTTTGGTGATGGATTTTGGTAACGCTGCCGGGGTCGCAGACCCCGGCAGCGTTTACCCCCGAACACAATCAACATGACTCAAATAAGCTTCATCGCCATCCTACTAGCCATGGGCTATCTGATCGCCCGGCGTTTTGGACAAATTGCAAAAACCATACACCTAGCAAAACCTATACACATTACAAATTCAAAGGAACGCTGGAAACGTGTTCTGTTGCTTGCATTGGGGCAAAAGAAGATGTTTGAGAAGCCTTTTGTAGGGGCAATGCACCTATTAATTTACCTCGGATTCATCCTAATCAACATTGAAATTCTAGAAATTATCCTCGATGGAATCCTCGGAACGCATCGAATTTTCGCTCCATTTTTAGGAAATCTTTACCCCGTAATTATCAATTTTTTTGAAATACTCGCTGGCGGGGTGGTCGTGGCATGTGTCGTATTTATAGCCCGTCGATTAAGCAAAAGTATCAAACGACTGGACGCTGCAAGCCACCGCGAATTACAAGGCTTTCCCGTAAAAGACGCCCTACAAATTCTAATCATCGAATTGGTCCTCATGAGTGCCTTATACTTGATGAACGCAGCTGACCCCGAGCAATCCTTCATCATTTCAAAACACCTTAAGTCCTGGTTGCCTAACGAAAACCTACATAGCATAGAACAAGTAGCTTGGTGGATTCACATTATTGGAATTTTGTCGTTCGCGCTATATGTGACTTATTCGAAGCATTTGCATATCTTTTTCGCCTTTCCTGCGGTGTATTATTCGAATATTGAATCAAGTGCTCAAATGTCTGACATGCCCCATGTAACGAATGAGGTAAACATCATGCTCGGTAAACCAGGTGAACCAAGTAATCCGGATTTAAAATTTGGGGCACAGGACATTAAGGATTTAACAATCAAGAATGCGTTAGATGCCTACAGCTGCACGGAATGCGGGCGCTGTACGGAACAATGCCCAGCGAATCAAACCGGCAAAGCCTTGTCTCCACGTAAGATCATGATGGACACGCGCGATCGTATGGAGGAGTTACAAAAGGACCCTAATTCCACGAATGTTTTGTTGGGTAATTACATTTCAGCTGAAGAATTACGTGCTTGTACCACTTGTCAAGCCTGTGTTGAAGCCTGTCCGATTCAGCTATCCCCACTAGAAATTATTTTGGCATTACGTCGCTACCAAATCATGGAACAGTCCGACGCCCCTGGTGCGTGGAATGCCATGTTTGCCAACATAGAAACCAATCAAGCTCCTTGGAAATTCAATCCAAGTGACCGTTTAAACTGGGCCAAATCATGAAAAAAACACTAATCGTTCTTGTTGTTTTAGTAGCCTTGTACGCCGTAGGGCCACATCCGGATGCGCCCACGTTGCCTGGACCGTCATGGACCAATATCCCGAACGAACCTGCAGCCATTACCTCATTCTTACAAGCAAAAGAAGCCCAAAATGGCAATTTGAAGCCAGATAATGAGGGGCAAATCATCTACGCGGATTCGGCAAATCCCCAAAAGACGAAAACCGTTGTGCTTTATGTTCACGGTTTCTCCGCTTCGCCTATGGAAGGAAATCCTTTGCACAAAGCCATTGCAAAATCCTTGCATGCGAATCTAGTTTTAGCTCGTATCGAAGACCATGGAGAATTCCCTACGGACTCCACCATGGCGAAGGCAAGTGCTGATAAATTCTATCAAAGCGTCGAAAACTACTATGCTCTCGCGAAAAAATTAGGGGATGAAGTTATCGTTTTAGGTACTTCTTTCGGAGGTGCAATGTCCTTGGTTCTTGCGACTAAACACCCAGAAATAAAGGCTTTGATGTTGTATGGGCCGTGTATTGCGATTAAAGATCCAACAGCGCCATTGGTTGATAATCCTTGGGGATTGCAATTGGCGCGCGCGGTGATGCGTTCTGATTTCCGCGACATTCCATCGGTTAGCTCTGGACACAAGAATTTTTGGAGCTTGCATTATCGCCTGGAAGGTGTCGTCGCAATTCAAAATTTCTTAACGCATGAAATGACGGATGCAACATTTGAAAAGGTGAAGGTTCCTGTATTTTTAGGCTATTACTACCAAGATGAAACGCATCAAGATAATGTCGTTTCCGTGCAAGCCATGCGTGATATGTTCCCTAAACTGGGTAGTAAAATTAAAAAAGAACAGGCATTTCCTTTGTCGGGTTACCACGTTATTACCTCTGATATCCTAGGGAAACGCGTTGATTTGCCCATTCAAGCGTCCCTTGATTTTATCCACAAGCTATGACCCCACAATTGATTTTATATGCGGTGCCTTTTTTCCTCCTAACGGTTTTATTCGAATCGTGGCTGGCATATAAAGAACACCGTGATTTTATTGAGGCTAAAGATTCCCTAACTTCCATTGGGCTTGGACTAGGGAATTTAGCTGTCGGTATGATTACCAAAAGCCTTGCATACGTTACCTATTTCTATGTATATGACCATTGGCGTTTGGCCGATTTTCAATTCAATTGGTGGCCGGTTTGGGTATTTGCATTTTTAGCGGAAGACATGACTTATTATTGGGTACACCGCATTTCGCATGAAGTTCGATTTTATTGGGCTTCACACATGGTGCACCATTCTTCCCCGAAATATAATTTGGCAGCTGCTTTACGTCAAACCTGGACGGGTAATTTAACGGGCGGATTTCTGTTTTGGGCCTGGTTGCCTTTGTTGGGCGTGCACCCGTTTATCGTATTCTTTTTCCAACAAACCAGCCTGCTGTATCAGTATTGGATTCACACCGAATTCATTCAAAAAATGCCCAATTGGTTCGAGCAATTTTTCAATACGCCGTCGCATCACCGTGTGCATCACGGAACAGATTTAGATTATTTAGATACGAATTATGCCGGTGTTTTGATTATTTGGGATCGGATTTTTGGTTCTTTCCAGTCGGAGAATGACCGCCCGCATTATGGCTTAACAAAACAAATTGAAAGTTATAATCCCGCCAAAATTGCCTTTTACGAATGGGTACAAATCTGGAAGGATTTAGTACATGCCAAAAGTATCAAACAAGTAGCAGGGTACCTGTTTGGCCCTCCGGGTTGGAGCGATGATGGAAGCAGATTAACCGTTGAACAAATGCGTGCACAAGCGAAAAAGAAATAATCATGGATTTACAAGTGACAACCATGGCCGAGTGGGCCGCAAAAGGGGAGAGTCCCGACTTATTATTTTGGGTAGGTTGTGCAGGATCGTTTGATGACCGACACAAAAAAGTGACTCGTGCATTGGCAGAAATTCTGAACCATGTAGGAATAAAATTTGCTGTACTTGGAACGGAGGAGGCTTGTACGGGTGATCCGGCTAGACGCGCGGGCAATGAGTTTTTGTTTCAAATGCAGGCGATGCAAAACATCGAAGTGTTGAATATATACGGTGTTCAAAAAATTGTAACTGCATGCCCGCATTGCTTTAATACCTTGAAAAACGAATATCCATCTCTAGGTGGCACCTATGAAGTTATCCACCATAGTCAGTTATTGGCCGATTTATTAGCCGCAGGAAAAATTCAGTTCAACGAGCAAAAAGAAACTATCGCATTTCATGATTCATGTTATTTAGGGCGTGGCAATGGGATTTTTGAAGCACCGCGTGAAATCATCACGGGATTGAAAAAAGAGTTGAAAGAATTAAAAAGTTGTCGGACCAAAGGCCTTTGTTGCGGTGCGGGTGGCGCACAAGTATTCAAGGAACCTGAGGCAGGAACGGAAGATGTTCAAGTAAAACGTACAGGTGAAATACTAGAATCTGGTGTAAATAAAGTAGCTTTGGCATGTCCTTTCTGCATGGTGATGCTTCAAGATGGCTTGAACAAATCTGGCAAAGAACACGAAATCCAAGTAGTCGATCTAGCTGAATTAATTCAGCAAAGTTTATAATAAAATGTATATACCATTTCAAGAAATGCCAGCTCAGGCACGTATTTGGGTTTATCAAGCCTCACGTAGCCTACAAGCACAGGAACTCGATCAAATAAAGCAAACATTAGCACAATCTTGCCAAGTTTGGGAAGCACATGGTGCACCTTTGCAAGCTTCGTTTGAAATCAAATACAATCAAGTCATCATCGTAGCTGTAAATGAAGCTATGAATGCCGCTTCGGGCTGTTCCATTGATGCATCGACTCGTTGGTTTAAGGACTTAGGCGATGCCTTGCTGGTTGATTTTTTCAGTAGAGACGTGGCAGTCGTGAGAAATGAACAAATGGAATTGTTTCCTTTAGGCCAATTGAAAGCTGCGGTTGAGGCAGGGAATTTGACTCGGGACGATCAAATTATCACTCCACTTTTGCAGACGGTCCAACAATACCGCGATTCATGGTTAAGTACGGCCGCTGATTCTTATTTAAAACGTTATTTCTAAAATGGCTGAAGATTTAATTATCCCCAAAGGTTCTCGTAAGGAGCAATATGAAGCCCTTTTTCCACAAATTCAAAGCCTTGTTGCGGGAGAAAATGACCTGACTGCAAACCTCGCAAACATTGCTGCAGCGATTAAAGAAGTTTTCGGATTTTTTTGGGTGGGTTTCTACCTAGTTAAAGACAATCAATTGGTTTTAGGGCCCTTTCAAGGTCCCGTTGCCTGCACGCGCATTCCTTTTCACAAAGGAGTATGTGGTCATGCGTATACGATTGCTGAAACGGTGATTGTACCAGATGTGGAAGAATTTCCAGGACACATCGCTTGCGCTTCTGCATCCCAATCAGAGATTGTATTACCCGTAAAAAATCAGGCTGGTGACGTAACGATGGTGCTAGACGTCGACTCAGATTTGCTCAACGACTTTTCAGTTGTAGACCAAAAAGGTCTCGAGAAAATTCTTGGATTGATTAGCGAAGCTTGGCAATAACCGTTTCGCTTCCTACCGGTTTATCCCCAATATTCACGCAAATTTCTGCATCTAAGGGTAAGTAGATATCAATACGACTTCCAAACTTAATGAAGCCGAATTCTTGACCCTGTATTACTTGGTCACCTTCTTTGACATACCAGCAAATACGTTTCGCAAGCGCGCCGGCAATTTGGCGGAACAAAACTTCCGTACCATTTTCGTGCTTCACGACACAGGTTGTGCGCTCATTTTCTGTACTTGATTTAGGATGCCAAGCAACTAAGTATTTGCCTGGATGATATTTGAAATAAGTTACGATCCCTGAAATTGGATTGAAATTCACGTGCACATTGATCGGTGACATGAAGATCGATACTTGCTTTCTTTTGCCTTTGAAATACTCGGGTTCTTCTACTTCTTCAATCACAACAACCTTGCCATCTGCTGGAGCAATGATATGTTTGGGATTGATTTCCGTGTGACGCTTCGGTACACGGAAGAATTGTAAGATAATTAAAAAGAAAAGCGAAGTAACTATGACTACAGCTTCGCGTAAATAGACTTGCCCTGGGAAAAAATAAGCGATTAGCCCATTAATCACTAAAACGATAAGTAAAGAACTGATTAATAATGATTTTCCTTCGCGGTGTAATGTCATAAATCGAATAGTTTTGCGCTATTTTATATAGCTTAAGGACAAAATTACTACATTTTTTGTGCCCTTACCTAAACAATATTCAATTTTTGTATAAAAAAAATGCATTTTTGGGGTATTGATAATTCATTGCATGCGATTTAGTTCAAAACTTTCCCTTCTATTTTTTCTGTTAAGCTGCGCCATTTCGCTTCATGCACAGGTTTTTTCATGGCGCGAACCTGGCGTTCGAACTTGTTATAAAATCGATTTCGTTGCGAATCATTTGTATGAATCCAATGCAAAAGGCCTATGGCAAGATTTGGGTGTTGTGAATCTTGTCGATGTAAAAGCGCTTGATTTGTACGCGAATGCAGATGCCATCAATCCGATGAAAATTAAAGGTCATCAAGGAACATATTTGGTCATGGAGTGCAGCGGGCAAGTATATTATTTTGATTTGGCCACAAAAACAATCAAACGTGAGGATCTAACTTTTTACCGAGGAGCAAATTGCCAAGCGGTACAATTTGCGCGTAAAGATACCATTTATAGTTTTGGTGGATATGGGTTTTGGCAGTCGACCAACATCATGACGCAATTTAATCTCGTTTCCAAAGAATGGACCCATATTTTAGCTGGTGGCCCCATCCCCAAAGCCATTCACAAGAAAAGAGCTGTTTATCTTCCTGACGAGGATCGATTCATTGTATTGGGTAGTCATCGAATCAATCAAACTGAATCTGCAGATGTTACAGAATTCGATTATTCGATCTATGATTATCAGTTTTCAGATAAAAAATTCAATAAACTAGGAGAGGTCTACGAACCCTTGTTGCGAACGCTCATGTCGGGAGAAAGCAGTAATTTCTTGCTGGCAATGGGTCGATACATTGTAATTTCGCCCAATCACAACATCCCCAATTACAACCATGATTTACTTTATATCATTGATGTAAGAGATTCATTTAAAGCCTATTTGTGGACAAATCCCGCTCGGTTCCAAATTCGCAAATTTATTGAGGAGCGAGGGGTATTATATAGCGTTTACACAAATAAGAACGCGATCTTTTTGCCTCAAGCACAAGAAACCTATCCTTATGGTTCCTATCAAATCGCTGAAGTTTCCATCAACACCTTACTCGCTGAAAGTAAATACCTAGGTCCCATCATGGAAAGGCCCATGGTTGACACCATGCAAGATTTTTCACTCATTGTCCTTGGGGTCCTAGTCGTATTTTTTGTATTACGTTTTCTTATTTCACTAAAACGTCGAAAAAAAAGGAGTCAATTACGCATGCTTCTTGGGCCTAATGAAAAACAATTCTTGGATTTCCTTCGCTTGAATTACCGACAAGGGCATGTATCCGGACATCAAATTGTCGCCTTTTTTGGCAAACATAAAAGTAGCCCCGAATCGCAAAGACAATTCAGGGCTAAATTAATTGACGGACTAAATAAATCACTCGGACTCGTATTTCCTGGCGAGCAGGTGCTCGATATTCAAGCGGACGAGAAAGACCAACGGATGTTGACTTACCGACTGACCGAAACGATTTACCAAGAACTTAAAAATCTATAAGTTCTTCTCTAAGAAATTTGTCAACATATTATACAAGTGTAAACGTGTATTTCCACCGGAAATGCCATGGTTGCGGTTTGGATAATAGAATGTTTGAAATTGCTTATTTGCTTTAATTAGGGCGTCTTCTAATGCCACTGCATTTTGAAAATGTACGTTGTCATCGCCCGTTCCATGAACTAATAGTAAGTTGCCTTTCAACTTGTTGACATGGTATACAGGTGAATTCTCATCATAGCCTGTTGGATTTTCCTGTGGCGTACGCTGATATCTCTCTGTGTAAATTGAATCGTAAAAACGCCAGTTGGTCACCGGTGCAACCGAAATCGCAGCTTTAAATACATCTGCTCCTTGCATCAAGCAATTGGACGACATAAATCCTCCATAGCTCCAGCCCCAAATACCGATGCGGCTTGCGTCTACATAAGGAAGGTTTCCGATGAATTTAGCAGCGAAAATTTGATCTTGTACCTCAATTCGGCCTAGGTTTTGGTAAGTGATTTTCTTGAAAGCGACCCCTCTGCCACCGGTTCCGCGGTTATCTACGCAATAAATCAAATAGCCTTTTTTCAACAACATTTGATACCAGTAAAAATCAGCACCCGGATAAGAATCCAATACTTGTTGGCTCCCAGGGCCGCCATATACATGCATCAAAACAGGGTATTTCTTGTTCGGGTCAAAGTTGGCCGGCTTAATCCAGTACGCGTTCAAATGATCACCATTCGCCAATGGAATTTCAAAGAATTCGCGTGGTGAAATTTGGTATTCCGTAATCTGCGCTTGTAATTTTTGATTGTCTTCTAACTCGCGAACTAAACCTTTTGTCGCATGATATAAAGCGATACTTAACGGTTTTTTCGCCGAACTGTGGTTTAGAATGTAATAAGAAAAGTCAGTGCTAAAGCTTGCTGAATTCGTTCCTGCTAAGATTGAAATTGCTTTTTTACCTGTGCCATCTAATTTGATCGAATAGACTTGTCGGCCTATCGGGCTGACCTCTGTGGAATTAAAATACAAGGTTTTCGTTTTCTCATTGTATCCGTATAAGTCATCTACCTCCCAGTTTCCTGATGTAATCGGGCTGAATTTTCCCGTTGCAATTTCACCTTGGTATAGATGTTTAAATCCGCTGCGTTCCGAGCTGAAAATGAACGTTTTTCCATCATTTAAATAGGTGAAATCATTTCCTACGGCCTCTATTTCAATGGATGTTTCTGCATGTTCCTCATAGATTAAGCTGTTGCTTGCTTTGCTGATGCTGTAATGCAATAATTCCATGTGGTTTTGAAGGCGATTCAAACGAATAAAACCTACTATATCTGGATTTTTTGTCCATTTCAAACGTGGTATGTATTGGTTTTTTTCTGGGCCTACAGGGATTGTCTGTATTTTGTTTTCATCCAACAAAGTCACAGAAAGGCTCACGATGGAATTGGCTTCGCCTGCTTTGGGATATTTGTAGCGGTAATCTTTCGGATATAAATCTCCCCACATTTGCATGTTGTATTCGGGTACTTGGCTTTCATCAAAGGTGTAGAAGGCGATTTTTTTGCTGTCGGGCGACCAAGCAAACGCTTTCGCAAACGAAAATTCTTCTTCATACACCCAGTCACATGATCCATGGATGATGTGATTAAATTTGCCGTTCGTCGTAATCGCGGTTTCTTTTCCGCTGGCAATGTCTGTCCAGAATAAGTTGTTATCTCGCACAAATGCTACACGTTTTCCATCTGGCGATAAAGTTGCATGCATTTGTTTCCCGCCTTGCGATAACAAACGAAGTGAATTATTTGCCCGAGAAAAGATGTAATTCGTTTCCTTCGAACTTCTGCGGTAGATGGCCTCTGATGCTGTTCCAATTAAAATGGTTTGTTCGTCGGCGGATAAAGAAAACTGTTGCACATGAATCGTTCCTCCCGTACCTGTTTTGTGAATCGCTTCGTCGAAAAGAGTTTCTGATTTGCTTGGGTCTAAAATATTGTATTTAAGGATTTTTCCTTCTTTTAATTCCAAATACGATTGCCCATCCTGTGACCAATTGAGGTTTTGAATGCTTTTTTGTCGGAAAGTGGGCTTTGCCCAAATATCTTCAAGCGAGATGTCTTTTTGTGCAAATGCTGCGGTTGAGCCTAATAATAGGAATCCTACAAGTAGTTGTTTGATCTTCATTGTTTGTTGGAAGTAGGTTAATCTTGAAAAATGACAATGGGGTCGGTTTCCACCACATTGCTTGTTTGTAATGCGTTATCTCGAATGTAAATTTGAAATTTCAGGGTGTCGTTTTTCGGGGTAAAAAGGGGTGAATAACCTTTGTAAAAGGCATAGACGAATTGGGTTGAATAGTCAACGGTTCCTTCAATCGGGCCAGGTTTTTGATCCGCGTTGAATTTGAAATTCATGAGTCCGCCTAAACTAGGACTGAAGGTAACAGGGACAAATTTGCCATTTTTTTGAAGCAAAACATTGACCTCAAAATTGCGAAAATCCTTGTATTTCGTGGGGTTTGCTTTTAGGTCTGCTTGCGTGATTCCTAAATCGCCATCTCCATCTTGAAAATGAATGGACATGACAACGGAATCAATTTTGGCTTTTCCGCCAAATCCATCATTACTTGTTTTGGTGATTTTTTGAATTTGACTAAAACTGATGGAAGGAGTTAAGCTCCATTGAGGTTCTTTCAGGCAAGAAAGAAGTCCAGCGGCAAAAACAATAATTCCCAAAATGCGAAAGCCCCATGTCATAATTCGTAAAGTTAATGATTTGGTTTAATTTTGTATGATTATTCAAAAAAAGCCATGGGGTCTGAATTGAACATGTGGGAGTCTTGGCGATTAGAACTGAGAAATAAGGTTCTATCGATGTGTGATGCGGATTTTGAGTCCATTGCCTTGGATATGTTTCGATTTACGTGGACCTATAATCCTTTGTACAAGCAATATCTTGATCTACTTCAAATCGATCCGCAGGCCGTTAAGTCTATTCGTGATATTCCTTTTTTGCCTATTGAGCTTTTTAAAAGCCACCGTGTTCAAACGGGTTTTGGCTCGGTGTTATTTGATTTTGAAAGTTCGGGGACAACGGGTCAAATTCCTTCTAAACATCCCGTTTGTGATCCTGAATTTTACCAACAACAATCCAAACGCATTTTTGAATCGCAATACGGTCCGCTGTCGGATTACCATATTTTTGCGCTTTTACCCTCTTATTTAGAACGAAGTACCTCGTCTTTGGTCTTCATGATGGATTATTTCATCAAGGAATCGGGTTCGCCCACTTCTGGTTTTTTCCTAAATCAATACGAGGAGCTGGTAGCTCAAATCAATAAAGCCTTGCTCTCCGATCGTAAAATTTGGGTCATGGGAGTGACTTTTGGTTTATTGGACTGGGTTGATTCAGGGCAAGATTTTTCCTTTTGGAAAGAGGCGGTTGATGCTGGCCGACTGATCGTCATGGAGACCGGGGGGATGAAAGGCCGACGAGAGGAATGGATTCGGGAGCGGGTACATGAATTTTTGAAAACATCCATGGGCGTTGATCAAATTGCCTCAGAATATGGCATGACTGAATTGTTCTCGCAAGCCTATGCGTCCACAGACGGAATTTTTACACCTGGGGTTTCCATGCGTGTTCAATTGCGTGAGGTGACTGACCCTTTTGCTAAAGTGACAAAGCCGGGCCGTGTAGGAGGAATTCAAATCATCGATTTGGCTAATATCGATTCATGCCCTTTTATCGAGACGCGCGATTTGGGGGCTTTAGAAGAAGATGGTATCCGATTTAAGGTATTAGGCCGATTTGATAATTCAGAAATCCGTGGCTGTAATTTGATGGTCGATCAAGGATGGGGAACGAGCCAAGCAGAGCCGTCCGCATAAAATTCATTTTTCCAGATGGGAACTTCTTGTTTCAAGGTATCGATAAGCCACTCACAAGCTTTGAAAGCCTCCGATCGGTGTACAGAACAAACGCCTATAATCACTGCAATATCTCCGATTTCTAATTTCCCGGTTCGATGCGCCACACTGATTTTACGAATGGGCCATTTTTCCGCCGCTTCTTTGGCGATACGTTCCATTTGTTTTTTGGCCATGGCCGAATAGGCTTCCATGGTTAAATGTTCGACTTCTTTATTTTGATTCTTGTTTCTTATCGTTCCCACAAATAGACAAATTCCACCTGCCTCTGGGTCTTGCAGGTAGGAATACGTTTCATCGATCGACAAAGCTGATTCGCTTAGGAGAATTTGATGGGTCATTTGCGCGTATAGGTGATGTAGCTGAATTGGTAGGCGTTTTTTTCGTCGGTGATACCCCGTTCTTTTTCCGTGATTTCCCAAGATGCCACGGGAATTTCGGGAAAGTAAGCGTCGCCTTCGAAGATATCATGCAATTGCGTCACTAAAATTTGATCTGCCAAAGCTAAACTAAGTGCATAAATCTCAGCTCCACCCACAATGAAAATGTCTTCACGCGTGATTGATTTGGCTTTTAAAATGGCCTCTTCGACGGAATGGGCGATGATTACGCCCTCGATTTGTAGGTCAGCCTGCCGACTGATCACAATCGTTGTGCGATTCGGTAATGGTTTTCCAATGGACTCAAACGTTTTGCGGCCCATGATGATGACATGGCCGGTTGTCAATGCTTTGAAACGCTTCAAGTCGGCAGGTAAGTGCCAAATCAACGTATTGTTTTTTCCAATTACCCGATTTTCATCGAAGGCCACCAAGATTTTTAGCACGATTTTAGGTTTTAATTGTCAAAAATAAGGGATTTTTTGGCTGGATTGTCTTCGAGAATTTTATTTTAAAAAACGCTTCACATTTCGGGTGTAAAGCCCTAATTTTGTACAATTTTTGAGCCTAGTGTTAAGAGCTCACAAATTGCTAATCATTACTCTTAAAATTAAACCATCTCGTGCCTAAAGATTCGTCGATTAAATCTGTCCTAATTATTGGTTCTGGTCCTATTGTCATTGGTCAAGCCTGTGAATTTGATTATTCTGGTTCTCAAGCCGCTCGTTCCTTACGGGAGGAGGGGATTGAAGTAATCTTGATCAACTCAAATCCAGCAACCATCATGACGGATCCGATGAATGCGGATCATGTGTACTTGAAACCTTTAGAGAAGGCTTCGATTATTCACATTTTAGAAAATCACAAGATTGATGCAGTTTTGCCTACCATGGGTGGCCAAACGGCCTTGAACTTGGCGATCGACTGTGATGCGGCAGGGATTTGGGAAAAATATGGGGTGAAGATTATCGGTGTTGATATTGCGGCGATTGAGACGACGGAAGATCGCGAGAAGTTCCGTTTGAAGATGTTGGAAATTGGGGTTGGTGTTTGTAAAGGTCGTACAGCACGTTCATTCCTGGAGGGAAAAGAGATTGCGCAAGAGACAGGTTTCCCATTGGTTATTCGCCCTTCGTTTACCTTAGGTGGAACGGGTGGAGGATTTGTTAATGATCCCAAAGATTTTGATGCGGCTTTGAATAAAGGTTTGCATGCTTCGCCTACGCATGAGGTATTGGTTGAGCAATCCATTATGGGTTGGAAAGAATATGAATTAGAATTATTGCGGGATAATTTAGGAAACGTCATTATCATTTGTTCGATTGAGAACTTTGATCCGATGGGTATTCACACGGGAGATTCCATTACAGTGGCTCCTGCCATGACGTTGCCGGATACGATTTACCAACGCATGCGTGACATGGCCATCAATATGATGAATGCTATTGGTCAATTTGCGGGAGGTTGTAATGTTCAGTTCTCATTGAATCCTGAAACGGA
The DNA here is from genome assembly GCF_042714525.1 of Aquirufa echingensis. Classification (NCBI taxonomy): domain Bacteria; kingdom Pseudomonadati; phylum Bacteroidota; class Cytophagia; order Cytophagales; family Flectobacillaceae; genus Aquirufa; species Aquirufa echingensis. Next base: position 147,401 of record NZ_JBBKYA010000004.1, read on the forward strand.
TGAGATTATTGCCATTGAAATTAACCCTCGTGTTTCACGTTCGTCTGCGCTTGCATCGAAAGCAACAGGTTATCCGATTGCAAAAATTGCCGCGAAAATGGCGATTGGTTATAATTTAGATGAATTAACGAATGCGATTACGGGTACAACTTCGGCGTATTTTGAGCCGGCTTTGGATTACGTGATTGTGAAGGTTCCACGTTGGAACTTTGATAAATTTAAAGGTTCTGACCGTACATTAGGACTTCAAATGAAGTCGGTGGGTGAGACCATGGGTATCGGCCGCAACTTCCAAGAAGCCTTACAAAAAGCGTGTCAATCTCTAGAGATTAAGCGGAATGGTATGGGAGCGGATGGCAAGGAATTACGCGACCAAGATGCGATTATGCACTCGTTGGCAAATCCATCATGGAATCGTTTGTTCCATATCTACGATGCCTTTAAAATGGGTATTTCGTTCAAAACGATTCAGCAAGCGACGAAAATCGACAAATGGTTCTTGAATCAAATTGAAGATTTAGTACGTGTAGAACGTGAGATAGAGAAATACACGATCTCAAATATTCCGAAAGAATTATTGGAAGAAGCGAAGCATAAAGGTTTTGCGGATCGCCAAATTGCACACACGTTACGTTGCCTTGAATCAGAGGTTTACGACAAGCGTAATGCGATGGGCATCAAACGTATTTACAAATGTGTCGATACCTGTGCGGCGGAATTCGAAGCCAAGACACCTTATTACTACTCAACTTTCGGACAAGTGGGAACGGATGTGTTGGATAATGAATCGCAGGTAACGACTAAGAAAAAAGTGGTTGTGTTAGGTTCAGGGCCCAACCGGATCGGTCAGGGAATTGAATTTGACTACTCATGTGTTCATGGGGTATTGGCTGCGAAGGAGGCAGGATATGAGACGATTATGATCAACTCGAATCCGGAGACGGTGTCTACCGACTTTGATATTGCGGATAAATTATACTTTGAGCCTGTGTTCTGGGAGCATGTGTATGACATTATTCAACATGAGAAACCGGAAGGGGTTATCGTTCAATTAGGCGGCCAAACGGCTTTGAAATTGGCTGAAAAGTTATCGAAATACGGCATTAAAATTATAGGTACTTCTTATGAGGCTTTGGATTTGGCGGAGGATCGTGGTGCATTCTCAAGCTTATTGAAAGACTTGGAAATTCCTTATCCGAAATTTGGTGTTTGTGAAGATGCTGATAATGCCGTGGCTTTAGGTCGTGAATTAGGGTATCCATTATTGGTTCGTCCTTCTTATGTCTTGGGTGGTCAGTCGATGAAAATCGTGATTAACGAGCAAGAATTGGAGCAACATGTTGTTGATATTTTACGTGATATCCCTGGAAATAAAATCTTATTGGATCATTTCTTGGAGAACGCGATTGAAGCGGAGGCGGATGCGATTTGTGATGGAGAAGATGTGTATATCATCGGTATGATGGAGCATATTGAGCCAGCAGGAATTCACTCAGGGGATTCGCACTCTGTATTGCCTCCATTTGATTTGTCGGACAATGTCATGAAACAAATCGAAGATCATACGCGCAAAATCGCGGTGGCTTTGAAAACCAAAGGTTTGTTAAATATTCAGTTTGCTGTGAAGGATGAAGTTGTGTACATCATTGAAGCGAATCCACGTGCATCACGTACCGTGCCATTTATTTGCAAGGCATATCAAGAGCCTTATGTGAATTATGCGACGAAGGTGATGTTGGGAGATAAGAAGGTGAAAGACTTCAATTTCCAACCGGTGAAGAAAGGCTATGCAATAAAGATTCCGGTATTCTCGTTCTCTAAATTCCCGAATGTGAATATGGAATTAGGACCTGAGATGAAGTCGACGGGTGAAGCGATTTACTTCATTGATGATTTGAAAGATGATTTCTTCCGTAAGGTTTACGGGGAACGTAATTTGTATTTAAGTAGATAAGATGTTAAAACTTATTGCCCTTATTTTAGTTTTTATCTACGTGGTGATGCCATTAATTCGTTTTTTAATGAAGGCATTTGTCATCACGCAGGTGCATAGAAAGATGTCGGAACAGGATATTCGTAATCAACAAAAATCGAATGCTCGTAAAGAGGGTACGATTGATGTGGATTATGTTCCGCCAAAACAAAAGGCTAAGTCAGATAGTTTAGAGGGGGATTATGTCCCTTATGAAGAGGTTAAAGAATAAACATGCTTAAAGGAATTATTATTTATTTCTTGTTGGTAATTTGTTTGCTTTCAAAAGATGGAATCAATTTTTGTATTGATTCTTATCGCGACGCAAAAGCTTTAGTATGTCAAGTAGATATTAGTTTAGAAGATACCTTAGAGGAAGAAGATGTCACAGAAGATTTGTGGCATTTTGCTTCTTCTGGTTTAGAAAATTTGCCAGAATTTTCAGTTATTTCCGGTAATAATAAAATCGTTGCTTCGCCTGAGGCATCATTTTTAAATGTGCTCTTGGAGCAAGTGAGTCCCCCTCCCCGCATGGCGTAATACGCGTGCATTATTGAAACAAAATCATAAAATTTTCTTGTAACCATGCCTTGTAAGGCATAAAAAATGTGAATCATGCAAACGTTCGCTTATGCGTCTATGTTTGTCTGCTTAACTTTTGTAGCAATTGCTCAGGGGAAACATTATAAAAATCAGATAAACAGGACATTAACAGAAAAGGTGTTCCTAACGAAGCCTGTTGAAGAAAAAGTACAACAGCACTCGAATCAAACACCTAAGTACCAACAAAATAAGCCTAATGTAGATTGGGTTGATACATTAAAAACAAAAAACAAATGGCCTTCATATAAGCAACATGAAGGAAAACCTAACTAGTATAATATGAAAAGATACCTATTCGGATTGTTATTGCTGAGTGCATGTACCTCTAAAAAGCAGGACGCTGTGGAAATTCAGACACTTGAAGTTTCGTCTCCTATTTCGTTGGACACAACGATACGGCAGGAATACGTGGCCGACATTCATGCCATTCAAAATGTTGAAATTCGCGCGCGTGTCAAAGGATATTTGGATCGCATTTTAGTGGATGAAGGAAAGCAGGTTAAACGTGGGCAAATCATGTTTACCATCAATAGCCAAGAATACGTAGCTGATCTTGCTAGAGCTAAAGCTGTTTTAAGTCAAGCCTCCGCAGAGTTGAAAGCGGAGGAATTGACTTTAGTTAATACGCGATTGCTAGTGGAAAAAAATGTCATTTCAAAAAATCAATTAGCTATTTCATTGGCGAAAGTGGATGGATTAAAGGCTAAACGAGAAGAAGCTCAAGCACATGTACGTGCGGCTGAACTCAAAGTTGAGCATTCGAATATTCGCGCGCCTTTTGATGGTGTAGTGGATCGCTTGCCCTTTAAACGTGGAAGTCTTGTAGATGAAGGGACATTGTTGACAACCCTGTCCGACAACCAAAGTGTATTTGCCTATTTTAATGTGTCAGAACAGGAGTATTTGGCATTTAGCCTGAAGGGTGGGGTCAACAAAGCTTCAGCGGTTGAATTACTTTTGGCGAACGGGGAGACCTATTCCGAGAAGGGAATTGTCGAAACGATCGAGGGAGAATTTGATAAAAATACGGGTAATATTGCCTTCCGTGCGCGCTTTGCTAATCCTAATAAATTATTGCGACATGGTGCATCTGGGAAAGTCCAACTGCCTAAAAATGTATCAGGATATTGGGCAATCCCTCAGAAATCGGTCTTTGAAATTCAAGAAAAAAGTTACGTGTTTGTCAAAGACTCATCAGGCGCTGTAAAGATGAAAGGTATCAATCCTGATATTCGTATCCCTCATTTTTACTTATTGAAAAGTGGATTTAGCGCTCAAGATACCGTGCTAATTGAGGGGATTCAACTGGTAAAACAAGGTCAAAAAATCAAGTCGAAATTTAAGCCAATGCGACAATTATTAAACGAATATAAAGGACTTTAATATGGTACAACAATTTATAACACGACCGGTTTTGTCGATCGTTGTATCGATCTTTATTGTGATTTTGGGTGTTGTCGCAATGAATCAATTACCCATTACTCAGTTTCCTGATATTGTACCCCCCGCTGTAACAGTTACTACAAAATATACGGGAGCGAATGCTGAAGTTTGTGCCAAAGCTGTTGTAACACCACTCGAACGTGCCATTAATGGCGTAGCCGGGATGACCTACATGACATCGGTTTCTGGGAATGATGGAACGAGTATTATACAAGTGTATTTCGAAGTAGGGACGGATCCTGATGTGGCGGCGGTCAACGTGCAAACTCGTGTCCAAACGGTACTTGATGAATTACCTGAAGAAGTTATCAAGGCGGGTGTAATTACTGAAAAAGAGGTGAATAGTATGCTTTTGTACGTGAATCTCCTAAGTGATGATAAGGAAATTGACGAGAAGTTTATTTACAATTTTGCGGACATCAACGTACTTCCGGAATTGAAACGAATTGATGGGGTGGGCTTTGCCGATATTATGGGTCAACGGGAATATGCGATGCGTATTTGGTTGCAACCGGATCGTCTGTTTGCTTACAAGCTTTCTGCTGATGATGTCATTCAAGCGCTTCGAAATCAAAACGTTGAGGCTGCTCCTGGTAAAATTGGAGAGAGTTCAGGTAAACACCCGCAAGCTTTGCAATATGTCATGCGCTACACGGGAAAGTTTACACAAGTTTCAGATTATGAGAATTTAGTCATAAAAGCCTCTGAAACAGGTCAAATTTTACGTTTGAAGGATTTAGCAGATGTGGAGTTCGGTTCATTGGATTATGATGTGCTTTCAAAGGAGAACGGTCGTCCGTCTGCTGCGATTTTATTAAAACAAAGGCCTGGTTCAAATGCTGCTGAGGTGATTGACAATGTGAAAAAACGTTTGGCAGAATTGAAAACGACAACTTTTCCGCCGGGTATGGGTTTCACTATATCGTATGACGTTTCACGTTTCCTCGACGCTTCGATTCATGAAGTTATCAAAACTTTATTAGAAGCCTTTTTGCTAGTAGCCTTAGTCGTATTTATCTTCTTGCAAGATTGGCGCGCAACTTTGGTGCCTATCATAGCTGTACCCGTATCGTTAGTGGGAACTTTTACGTTCATGTTGGCTTTTGGGTTTTCTATCAACTTATTGACCTTATTTTCTCTTGTATTGGCTATAGGTATCGTAGTGGATAACGCGATTGTGGTCGTTGAGGCCGTTCATGCTAAAATGGAAGAGAAAGATATGCCTGTTTTGGCTGCCACCCAAGAGGCGATGCATGAAATTTCTGGAGCGATTTTAGCGATTACCTTGGTCATGGGAGCGGTGTTTGTTCCCGTGGCATTTCTTTCGGGACCTATTGGCGTGTTCTTCCGACAGTTTTCTGTGACGATGGCGATATCGATTGCCTTATCCGGACTAACTGCTTTGACACTAACACCAGCATTATGTGTGTTGTTGTTGAAAAAACCAGAACATAACCAAAAGAATTGGTTGGGTAAATTCTTCCATGCGTTCAATTATCGTTATGATCAGGTTGCACAAAAATACCTCAATTGGGTAGGTGCTTTAATTACCAAGCGCGTATTCATGTGGTTGATTTTGCTTGGCTCTGTAGTCGGCACAGTAGTTTTATCAGGTATCGTACCTAGCGGATTTATCCCATCGGAAGATCAAGGTACTTTGTACGTTAATGCTACAACTCCAGCTGGTGCAACTTTGGAGCGTACAGAAGGGGTCATGGATCAGGTATTTAAATCAATCAAAGGAGTAAATGCCATTGAGTCATTTTCTACATTAGCAGGATTTAGTTTGTTGACGGATGGTTCAGGTGCTTCGTATGGAACAGGTATTATCACCTTAAAGCCTTGGGAGGAACGCAAGGAGACTGTGGATGAATTGACGGAGATCATTCGTTCGAAAACAAGTGGAATTAAAGATGCAAGCATTCAGTTTTTCCCACCGCCAGCTGTTCCGGGATTCGGTAATGCTTCGGGTTTTGAATTTAGAATTCAAGATCGAAGTGGTTCCGGAGATTTACAAAAATTAGCGGCAGTCTCAACTAATTTTGCCAAAAAACTCAATGAGGCTCCTGAAATTCAAAATACCTATTCCAGTTTTGATCCAAGCTTTCCACAGTATATGTTGGAGATTGATCAAGAGGCTGCGGCGCAAAAAGGGGTGAATATTTTACCAGCAATGGACAATTTACAAACCTTATTGGGTAGTTTTTATGCGACGAATTTCATTCGTTTTGGTCAGATGTATAAAGTGATGGTGCAAGTAGATCCACGTTACCGGGCTCATCCTGATGATGTTTTGAAGTTTTACGCCAAAAACAAATCAGGAGAAATGGTCCCATATTCTTCATTTGTGAAGATGAAGCGAGTATATGGTCCGGAACAATTTACCCGATACAATATGTTCACCTCAGCGATGGTCAATGGTGAGCCAGCGCCAGGCTTTAGTTCAGGGGCGGTGTTGGATCTTATACGTGCGGAGGCTCAAAAAAGTTTACCTCGCGGTTATACACTGGAATGGTCAGGAATGACTAGAGAGGAAGACTTGGCGGGCAACCAGGCTATATTCATTTTTGCTATCTGTTTGCTGTTTGTCTATTTGTTATTGGCGGCTCAGTATGAGTCCTTCTTGTTACCTTTTCCCGTATTACTTTTCTTGCCCATGGGTGCGATGGGGACTTACGCATTCTTATATATGTTCGGCTTACAAAACAACATATATGCACAGGTTGCACTGGTGATGTTGATCGGTTTGTTAGGTAAAAATGCGATTCTGATTGTGGAATTTGCGATTGCGAAACAGAAAGAAGGTACCTCAATTATTGAAGCGGCTAAAGAAGGTGCTTTCTCGCGTTTACGTCCCATTTTAATGACTTCATTCGCTTTTGTGGCAGGTTTAATTCCATTGATGCTGGCTTCAGGTGCAGGAGCAATTGGGAACCGTACTATTGGTACTGCTTCCGCTGGAGGAATGATTTTGGGTACAGTAGGTGGTTTATTAGTTATTCCGGGCTTGTATGTGGTATTCGCAACACTTTCGGCTAAATGGTCAAAAAATGAAAAATAAATATTGGGCACTTTTGTTTGTATTTGCTTTGGTATCCTGCCAAAAGGCCATCTTAAGGGATCAAAAGCGGATTGATTTGGACTTGTCTTCCTATAAGCAGGCTAATGATCAAACATCCGTATCAGATGTACAAGCTTGTTGGAAGCGCGATAGTTTATTGGTCCAACTCATTGATTCGGTTTTAGTACGGAGCAATGATATTAAAATTGGTTTTTTAGATATGGCGATGTCGCGTGCTGATTTTGCGAATCAACGGGGATTACGGAAGCCCATGGCAGCTGGTGTCATTCAACCTAGTTTGAAACGTTTTGGTAAATACACGATGGATGGGGTAGGAAATTACGATACGCAGTTTTCGCCCAACATCAGTAAAGATCAAATTATCCCCGAAAATCTACCCGATTTACTCATTGGCATGCAAGCTAGTTGGGAATGGGACATTTGGGGGAAATTAGCCAAACGAAAAAAGGCAAGCGCCTTAAGGTATTTGGCGACTGAGTCAGGCCAACAATGGTTGATTACCTCCTTGGTTTCAGAAGTAGCCAGTGCATATGGCCAATTGGTTTCGTTGGATCAGGAATTGGAGATTTTGAAAACAAATATATCCATTCAGAGGAAGGCGTTTGAGTTGGTCCAAGTTCAAAAAGAGGCTGGTACGGTGAATGAATCGGCGGTCCAACAATTAGAGGCTCAGTTATTGAATTCCCGTGCGCAAGAAGGGGATGTCTTACAACAAATTACGGTGCTTGAAAATCAGATAAGATATTATTTGAATAAGCCGGGTACCAAAATTAAGCGCTCATCATACCCTTTTCAGTGCGCAATGGATAGCACGATGTTTGCCCATGTGAAGATTGATCAATTAGAAAATCGACCAGATATTCGTCAGGCAAAATTGAATTTATCCGCGGCTTTCGAGTCCAAAGAAAGTGCCAAGCTGGCACTTAAGCCGTCAGTGGTTTTATCCGGAGTCTTAGGTGTGCAGGGTTTTCAGCCTGCATATTTATTTCAATTACCAGCATCCATGGCCTATCAGTTATTGGGTGGAATTACGACACCTTGGTTGAATCGTTCTGCGATAACGGCTGACATACTTCGAGCTGATGCGCAATGGAAGTCGCAAGATTTGGCCTATCAAAATGCTTTAATTAAAGGTTACTTGGAGTGGGATACACAGGTTAAATCCTTGGGTTATTTGCAAAGACAAAATCAGTTGAAAGAGCGTGAGGTATTACTGACAAAAGGAGCCATTAATACGGTAGGGACTTTGTTTTTGACAGCAAATGCTAGTTATTTGGAAGTGTTAACTGCCCAACAAAATGCCTTGCGTTCAGAATTGGAATTGCTGGAAATCTCTAGAAAGCGTTGGATGCACGCGATTCAATTGTACCGGGTTTTAGGCGGTGGTTGGTAATACAAGTGATTCGATGACCTTCGGAAAATCCCGATGTTCTAGTACCTGCCCTTTTTTTGCAACATCTTCCGGAGTATCACTTGGCAACACCGGGAAAGAACTCTGGAAGATAATCGCACCTTCGTCATAATGTTCGTTCACATAATGTATAGTGATGCCGGATTCTTTTTCACCTGCGGCAACCACAGCTTCGTGCACGAAATGTCCATACATGCCTTTTCCTCCAAATTTAGGAAGTAAAGCTGGGTGTAAATTGATGATGCGTTGTGGAAATGCTTGTACATATTCCGAAGGAACGAGCCATAAGAAACCGGCTAGGACAATCCAGTCGGTTTGTAAGGACTGAATTTTACGAAGTAGGGTTCCGTTTTTATATTCTTCCCGTGAAAAAACGCTGCAGGGAATTTGTAATCTTTTCGCACGTTCGATGACGCCTGCTTCCGGATTATTGCAAAAAATGTGGGTAATTTTAATCTGATTGGACTGTTTGAAATGTTCGACGATTTTCTCGGCGTTTGAGCCAGAACCAGAGGCAAAAATGACAATATTCTTCACAGGTGCTAATTTTATTTTTGCAAATTTAAGGCTAATTCAGGAACCTTTCGGGATTTGTCGTAGTTTTGTTTGCGTTTGAATCTCCAAATATGAAAATAGGAATCATTTGTTATCCCACCTACGGAGGTAGTGGTGTCGTAGCGACCGAGTTAGGCAAGGCGCTAGCTTCGGTAGGGCATGAGGTGCATTTTATTACCTATACGCAACCCCCTCGCCTCGATTTTTTCAGTGAAAATATCTTTTACCACGAGGTTTCGGTTGCGTCCTATCCTTTGTTTGAATACTTGCCTTATGAGTCGGCATTAGCTAGTAAAATGGTGGATGTGACGGTGAATGAGCAATTGGATTTGATTCATGTGCATTATGCGATTCCGCATGCTTCGGCAGCTTATTTAGCCAAGCAAATTTTGAAATACAAAGGTATTCATGTGCCAGTCATTACGACCTTACATGGTACTGATATTACGCTGGTCGGTCGCGACCCTTCTTTTGAACCGGTAGTTACTTTTTCGATCAATGAATCGGATGGCGTAACCGCTGTTTCTGAAAGCTTGCGGGATGATACCTATTCTTCTTTTGAGATTTTGAGTAACATCGAGGTGATACCCAATTTCATTGATTTAGAAAGATTTAAAAAGCAGCCCAAAGAGCATTTTAAGTTGGCGATTTGTCCTAATGGTGAGAAGCTTTTGATGCATACCTCCAACTTCCGGAAGGTGAAACGCATCGAGGATATTATACATGTTTTTGCCAAAGTTCAGAAGCAAGTTCCTTCCAAATTATTATTGGTGGGGGATGGCCCTGAGCGGTCCGGCATCGAGGCATTATGCCGCGATTTGGGCGTTGCATCCGATGTTCGTTTCCTAGGCAAATTAGATACGATTGAGGAGGCGTTATCCCTAGCGGATTTATTCTTTTTGACATCCGAAAAGGAGAGTTTTGGCCTAGCGGCTTTGGAGGCAATGGCCTGCGAAGTTCCGGTTATTTCGTCGGATGCTGGCGGTATTCCTGAAGTGAATATTCATGGCGTTACGGGATTTGTGAGTAAAATCGGGGACATCGATGACATGGTGGCTAATACAGTCAAAATCTTGAAAGATGAGGCATTGCATACGCAAATGAAGGCGAATGCATTAGCCCGTGCGAAGGATTTCTCTTTGGAAAAAATCTTGCCGATGTACGAGCGTTATTACGAGAAAATTGTAGGCCAAAGTTGGCGTTTCCCTACCCAAAAATTTACAGATTCGGAATAAGCGTAACCGCGCTCGTATCTTTTGTTTCGAGCAATAATTCAGCGATAGATTTATTCAGCACAGGATGTTCGAAGTCCGCTGCAATTTCATACATGGGAATCAAAATGAATTTTCGATCTTGAATATGCGGATGAGGTACTTGTAAATTTGCGGTTTGGATAATTTGTTGGCCCACAAATAAGATATCCAAATCCAGCGTTCGTGGTCCCCAGGTTACCTGGCGCTCCCTTCCAAAATCTTTTTCAATCGCTTGAATGGCTACTAAAATAGCCTCTGGTAAGAGTGCCGATTCGAGTAAAATGACTTGGTTGACGAAATCTGCTTGGTCTTGCAAGCCCCAGGCGGCCGTGCGATAGCAGCTCGATTTTTGCAAGATTAGCCCAACTTTATTTTCAATCATCGGATAGCAAGCTTCAAATATTTCCTGAGTATTTCCTAGATTGCCTCCTAAAGAGAGGTAAACATGCATAGTGTTAGCGTTTAATTTCCTCACAAACATACAAATATCTTTTTTATGCCTAGCCCATCTGACTTGAAACCAGGGGTTTTATTGATTTCTGAGCCATTTTTAGAGGATCCGTCTTTTAAACGCTCGGTCATCTTGCTGTGTGAACATTCGAGTTCACATTCTTTTGGCTTGGTGCTAACGCAGCCACAGGAGGTGATTTTAGATTCCATCATGGATGCCAAAGTCATGGGGGAAATTCCGCTTTTTGCTGGCGGTCCCGTGGATCCAACGATTTTGCAATTCATTCACCGTCGGCCTGATTTAATTCAAGGCGGACAGGAAATTAGTCCGGGATTATTTTGGGCGGGAGATTTTGAGCAGGCAATTGAAGCTGTCGTGGATGGCACAATTTCATTCCAAGAGATTAAATTTTTTATTGGATATTCGGGCTGGTCGGCGGGCCAACTCGATCGCGAATTAAAATCAAATTCATGGATTGTTTCGGAGGCGCGGCTCAATGATGTATTCGAGGAATTACCTGAAAAATTGTGGAGAAAGGTGCTTTATCAGAAAGGTGGTAATTTTCGCGTTTTATCAACTTATCCGGATGATCCGAACTTAAATTAAATTTCTCCTCACTACCTTTGGCAAACCTTGGAGGATTGCCAAAGGTAAGGGAGGGAGCTAGCTAATCCGCGCCCAGTTTGTCGTCTCTTTTCGTTGATGCATCACCTGTTCCCGAATCATCAAATGTCGATCTAATGCTAAATGTGGGTCTTCCTCCAATATCTTAATAGCCGTTTCCCGCGCAACTTTTAATATCTCACCATCCTTCGCTAAATCGGCAATCATCAAATCAATCGCCCCACTTTGACGCGTACCCGAGATATCCCCTGGACCGCGTAATTGCAAATCCACCTCCGCAATTTCAAAGCCATTATTGGTCTTCACCATCGTCTCAATCCGCTTTTTCGTGTCGGCACTTATTTTGTAATCTGTCATCAGGATGCAATAACTCTGTTCCGCCCCACGGCCTACCCGGCCACGCAACTGATGCAATTGCGACAAACCAAATCGCTCCGCACTTTCGATAATCATAATGGAGGCATTGGGTACGTTCACCCCAACTTCAATCACAGTCGTCGCCACCATGATTTTCGTTTCATTTTTGACAAAACGGGCCATTTCAATGTCCTTATCGGCCGGTTTCATCTTACCATGCAATATCCCCAAAGGCACCTCTGGAAATGCCCGCGAAATACTTTCGTAGCCATCCATTAAATCCTTGAAATCCATTTTTTCAGATTCTTCAATCAAGGGATAGACGATGTACACTTGTCGGCCTTTGGCCAACTCATGCTCAATAAAAGCAAAGACCTGCAAACGATGACTATCATAGCGATGTGTCGTTTGAATTGGTTTTCTGCCCACGGGTAATTCGTCAATCACCGATACATCAAGGTCACCATAAAGCGTCATCGCAAGCGTTCGAGGAATCGGGGTGGCGGTCATCACCAACACGTGAGGATGAATCGCCTTATTTTTATCCCATAATTTTGCGCGTTGGGCAACACCAAATCGGTGTTGTTCATCAATGATGCAAAGTCCCAAGTTGTTAAATTGAACAACATCTTCAAAAATGGCATGGGTCCCAACTAATATTTTCAGTTCGCCACTGGCTAAATCTTCCAATAGACCTACGCGGTCCTTTTTCTTCACGGAGCCCGTTAGTTTGGCAATCGTTATCCCCAGTAAATCCGCAAATTTCTTCAGTCCTTGATAATGTTGATCAGCCAAAATTTCCGTAGGCGCCATGATGCATGCCTGCGTTCCATTGTCTATGGCGAGCAGCATGGAGATAAACGCCACAATGGTTTTCCCAGAACCTACATCTCCTTGCAGAAGTCGGTTCATTTGTTTGCCCGTCTTCATGTCTTGAAAAATCTCACGAATCACCTTCTTTTGGGCTCCCGTTAAATCAAAAGGCATGTGTTCCTGATAAAAAGTTGTCAGTAATGCCGCAGAAGCAAAAACTTGCCCAGGAAATTGTTCTTTACGGACCAAATTTTGTTTGATCAGGCGTAATTGATTATAAAATAATTCCTCAAATTTCAGTCGGCGCCTTGCCTGATGCAACCAATTATCACTCTGAGGGTGATGGATGTGGTAAAGCGCTTCTTGTTTGGAAACTAAGCGAAATTGCTGAATGATTTCCATGGGCAGTGTTTCTCGAATATGTGAGAAGGCGGCCCCTAGCAACGTGCGCTGTAAGCCTGCGATCACCTTACTGTCGATGTATTTTTTGCGCAGTTTTTCCGTGAGCGAATACACGGGTTGGTAAAACTTGTCGTTATGATTCGATCCTTTAAACACCTCCATCTCCGGATGTGTCATTTGCATCTGACCATTGAAGGATGTCGGCTTGCCATAAAATAAATAATCAACACCTGTGACAAGTGATTTTTCGAGCCATTTGACCCCTTGAAACCAAACGAGTTCAATGCAACCGCTTTCGTCACAGCATTCCGCGACGATTCGTTGTTTGGCACCATTCCCTAATTTTTCCTTGTAGCGAATGCGGCCAATAAACTGCGCATGCTCCATTTGTTCATTGATATCAGCAATCCGATGGATTTGTGTCCGATCCTCGTAACGAAACGGATAATACTGAATCAGGTCGCCATAGGTGAATAAACCCAGCTCCGTTTGGAGTAAACTGAGACGGGTGGGAGTCATGCCGCGTAATTGCGAAAGATCCGTATCGAAAAAATGGCCTACCGACATTGAACAAATTTTTTGTGAATTTAGGTATATTTACAAAACGGTTAAAGCGTATCTTAAAATCCTTTATGTCGATTTCTACATTTTATCTTAAATTCAGTTGTTTCATATTCTTTATTGGAATAAGCTATACGATTTCGGCGCAGTCGGTTTCAACAAATCCTTGTAAAGATGTTTGGGTAGCGACAGATTCAAAGATTTTGATGTTTTCTCCTGAACCCGGCGAAGTTATTAAGCCGATTCTTGTTCCTGTGAATGGTTCGTTGAACCCCGACATCGAATGGACATGGACTCCTTCTTTGGGAATGGTTGATGCTCAGGGAAACGATGGTACACATCTGTTGCATCCTTTTTTTGATGTGCAAAAATTAGGGGATCTAGGCGGAAATGCGTTTACGACCACCTTTTATATCACGGGAAGAAATGCGAAAACAGGTTGTAATACATTTTCGTCGATTGACGTCATTATTTTGGCGCGGGTGAAACCTTATGATGCCATTACGCCGAATGGAGATGATTTAAATGACTATTGGGCAATAGATAACATTTCTTCCTATCCCGAGGCGACTATTACGGTCATCGACCGCTGGGGTGTTCCTGTATTTGAGGGTTCAGGTGAAACGTATGAAGAAAAGCCATTTCGTGGCAAATTAGATGGGAAATTATTGCCTACGGGTGTATATATGTATCGCATTAAACCCAATGCCGATTATCCGGATGTTGTAGGTTCATTAACCATTATACGCTAAATGAAGAGTTTATTAGACCAGGAATTTCAGGAAGAAGGGTTCGTCATTACGAAAGTGGAGGACCTGTTGAACTGGGCGCGTGCGAGCTCTTTATGGCCCATGAGTTTCGGCTTAGCATGTTGTGCGATTGAGATGATGCAAACTTTTGCTTCTGGGTATGATTTAGATCGATTCGGTGTATTTCCACGGCCTTCCCCTCGGCAATCCGATGTAATGATTGTCGCAGGAACTGTTACTTTTAAGATGGCGGACCGTATCCGTCGCTTATATGAGCAAATGCCTGAACCTCGCTATGTGATTTCCATGGGTTCTTGTGCAAATTGCGGCGGACCCTATTGGGAACATGGCTACCATGTGGTGAAAGGCGTAGATCGAATTATACCAGTGGATGTATATGTGCCAGGTTGTCCGCCTCGCCCGGAAGCACTTATAGGTGGAATTTTGAAATTACAAGAGAAAATTAATCGGGAAACGTTGGTGGTCCCTCAGCGCATTTTAGACGCCATATCGTAACATCATGGATTTGCAAGAACTCGTAGCATTAATTGAACAAACAGGAGTAAAGGTTGATCTGAATGAAAAATCAGGTCAATTAACCCTTGCGAGCCAAGACCTAGTGGCTATCTGTGATTTTCTTTGGCGCAATCCGAATACTTATTTTGATTCTTTGTCTTGTGTGACAGCGATTGATTTGGGAGTTGACGTAGGTCAAATGGAAGTAATCTATACGCTCTACTCAATTCCTTTTCATGTGACTTTGCACCTGCGCGTTGTCCTAGATCGAGAAAAACCAGAGGTTCCTAGTTTATCGGGAATTTGGAAAACGGCCGACTGGCATGAACGGGAGGCTTATGATTTCTTTGGCATACAATTTACGGGTCATCCGAATTTAACGCGCATTCTGTTGCCTGCCGACTGGGAAGGACATCCTTTGCGGAAAGATTATGTAGAGCAAGAGCGTTACCATGGCATTAAAGTCAAGTACGAGGAATGAAAATAGCCGGATTCACTTTTATACGAAATGCGGTTCAAAATGATTACCCCATTGTGGAGGCAATTACTTCCATTTTGCCTATTTGTGATGAATTTGTTGTGGCTGTGGGAAATTCAACGGATGGGACCCTCGAACTAATTCAATCCATTCCTTCCGATAAAATTCGAATCATTGAAACTGTTTGGGATGAATCAGCCCGTGAAGGTGGTCGTGTTTTTGCATTGGAAACAGATAAAGCCTATCAAGCCATTTCGTCGGATACAGATTGGGCTTTTTACATTCAAGGCGACGAATGCGTTCATGAAGATGATTTGCCTAAGATTGTGGCTGCGATGCATACGCATGCGGACAATCCCGCTGTAGAAGGTTTGTTATTTCATTACAAACATTTTTATGGTTCTTACGATTATGTCGCTGTTTCCCGTCGATGGTATCGCAGAGAAATTCGGGTGGTGAAATTTGATCCAGCCGTACATTCCTACAAGGATGCGCAAGGATTCCGCAAGGCAGGGAAGAAGATTCATGCCAAACTAATCGACGCATCCATCTACCATTATGGCTGGGTTAAACCGCCCCAAGGTTTGAATAACAAAGTGCGGAATTTTACGCAATTCTATCACGATGATGCATGGTTGGCAGAAAATGTCCCTGCCGATTATCAGTTTGATTATGAAAATGCGGAACGTTTAACCCGTTTTGAAGGGACACATCCACTTGCGGCGCAAGCTCGGATTGCGCGGATGCAATGGCCTTTCCAATTTGATGCGAAGGTTTTGAGAGATAAGATGAGTCTACGACGTAAAGTCCTGCAGCAAATCGAAGATTGGACCGGTTGGCGGATTGGAGAATATCGAAATTATAAGCAAATATAAGTGGAGCCAATTCAATATTTCCCGGCTGCCAAGGCACCTTCAAATCCTTATTTTTCCATCCTCATTCCGAGTTGGAATAATTTGGCGTTTTTGCAATTATGCATTCGCAGTATTCGTGCGCATAGTGTTGTTCCCTTTGAACTAATTGTCCATTTGAATGAGGGGAAAGATGGTTCTTTGGAATGGGTTCGCGATCAGCAAGATATTGCCTATACGCATTCCATTTCGAATGTAGGTGTTTGTCATGCGATGAATGCCATGCGGGAATTGGCGCAGGCGGATTATTTGCTGTACATAAACGACGACATGTACACGTTGCCGGGCTGGGATCTTTTATTGCAAAAGGAAATACAAGCTTGTCCAAATGAATATTTTTTCATCTCTTCCACGATGATTGAACCACGCGCACAAAGTAATTGTTCGATTGAGGCGAATTTTGGTACGAGTATGGACACCTTTGAGGAAGCGCGTTTACTGGCTGATTTCGATGGGTTTGAGAAAGCCGATTGGCATGGGGCTACCTGGCCGCCGAATGTGGTGCACAAGAAAATGTGGGATGCCGTAGGTGGTTATAGTGTAGAATTTACACCTGGGATGTATTCTGATCCGGATTTTTCGATGAAATTGTGGCAAGCTGGGGTCCGACTTTTTAAAGGTTTAGGTCAAAGCCGTGTTTACCATTTTGGTTCGATTTCCGTCAAACGTGTTAAACAAAACCGGGGATATTATCAGTTTATTCGCAAATGGGGAATGACTTCAAGTACCCTTTCGAAATACTATTTGCGCAGGGGAGAGCAATTTGATGGGCCTTTGGTTCCTCAAAAAATTCCTTTATTCGTTCAATTGAAGAATTGGTATTACCGCATTAGTACAGCGCGAAAAACAATTTAAAGCAATAGGCGAATTTCCCGAAGGCCGACTTGCCTTTGTATGCCAGCATGCTATCCCGATGCGCTAAAACAATCCGAACTCTTTTGATTCGATCGATTAGATTTGTGCCCTTGCAAGCCAAATAAAATTCAAGCAATACTTTTTGATCTTTACCCGCTGGACATCTGCCTTGCAATAAATTCAAGCGAGCTATAATACGCGCATTTCGTTCTTGGCGTGTCTGCTTGGTCTTTTTTGCTTTTTTTAAATCTGCCCCAATCGTATTGCTTTCATGTTGGCGATAATGAACTAATGACTCCGTCAAATAGGCGATTCCATTTGCGCAGGTAGCTGCAAAACCAATCAAATAATCATGTGTGACGAATTCAACGGTGGGAAGCGCAAATGCGAGCAAATCACGTTTGAACAACATGCTATGCCCAGGTGCCCATGCCCCAAAGGTGTACATGAGCGGACTATCATAAGCGATTTGGCTCTTGATATTAGACATTTTTTGTCCCGTCGGTTTCCCTGCCGCATCCACTAAATCTGAATCAGCATAAATCAAAGACGCATCCCCGATGGCTTTTTGAAGCTTCGTTATTTTCGTGGGCAACCAATAATCATCCTGGTCGGAAAGGGCAATAAGATCTCCTGTGGCCAAGTGAATTCCTTTTTCAAACGTTTTTCGATACCCAATGTTCGAAGCGTTTTGCGTGATTTTTACCCGGGAATCTTGTTGGGCAAAGCCTTGTAAAATCTCCCATGTACTGTCTTGTGAGACGTCGTCGATAAAAATAAATTCCAAATTCGGGTAGTCTTGCGCTAGCAGACTATCAACTTGAATGGCCAAGTATTTTTCACCTTGGTAGCAAGCCATTACGATGGAAACGAGGGGATAATCGGATCTTGTAAGCAAATTGTTTCTGAAAATTGTCGTAATTTAAGCCAAATTTTGAAATAGATTCCTTGAAAACATATTTACGTTTATTGTCTTACGCCGTTTCGATTCGAAAATATGTATTCCCATATTTTAGTTTTTCGTTGCTGGCCAGTCTTTTTGGAATCTTAAATTTCACCTTGTTGATTCCTTTGTTGAATGTCTTATTTAATCAAGCATCCACGAATCAAGCAGCTTTATATCGCATATTGCCTGCATTTTCGCTGAGCCCAAGTTATTTTTCCTTTTTGTTCAACCATTATTTTTATGGGGCGCTAGAGGCGTATGGGCGTTTAGGGGCTTTGGAATATGCCTGTGCGGCGATTATGATTTCGGTGGTTTTGGCGAATATCTTTCGTTATTTATCCCAACGCGTTTTGAAAACTGTGGAGGCAGATATGATTGCGTCTTTGCGTCAAGCAGTATTTGCTCAGGCAATCCGATTGGATTTGAGTTATTTTTCAGAGCAACGCAAAGGTAATTTGATTTCGCGTTTAACTACGGATGTACAAGAAGTAGAAAACAGTATTGGTCGGGCATTTACAGCGACCTTCAAAGAAATCTTTACGTTGATCATGTTTTTCGTTTTCCTTGCGAGCATGTCGGGGAAATTAACCTTGTTTTCATTGATCATTTTGCCTTTATCTGGTGGGGTGATTGCGACCATCACGCGCCGTTTGCGTCGTGCGGCAGGCGAAGTGCAACAGCATTTAAGTGGATTGATCAGTTTGTTGGATGAGACCTTTGGTGCCATGCGCGTCGTAAAGGCCTTTCGGGCGGAGAAGGTAATGGATGCGCGTTTTCAGGAGGGAAATGATCGCTACCGGAATTCTTTGTTGAAGATGGTTTTTCGCCAAGAATTGACGTCTCCCGTTTCGGAAAGTTTGGGAGTATTGGTTGTCACAGGGATTTTATTGTACGGAGGTAGTTTGGTGATTGCGGGCGATGGAGAATTAAGTGCGTCCACTTTCATTGCATTCATTGCGACTTTTTCACAGGTAATGCGTCCTGCCAAAGCGATTGCAGATGCTTTTTCAGGAATACAGCGCGGAGTTGCATCAGCAGATCGAATTATTGAGATTTTGGATACGGAATCAGAGATTCAAGTGGAAGAACCTGTTCATCCTGTGAAAGAATTTAAGGATAAAATTTCGTTTGAGGAGGTGGGTTTTGCTTATGTCAAAGGGCGTTCCGTGTTGAAGTCGGTGAGTTTTGATATTCCCAAAGGAAAAACCATTGCCCTAGTGGGTGCTTCTGGAGGTGGAAAATCTACGTTGGCAGATTTATTGCCACGTTTTTACGATCCGAGTGCGGGTCGGATAACGGTCGATGGTATCCCTTTGAAACAGATTCCTTTGGAAGATTTACGTGCATTGATGGGAATTGTGACCCAGGAATCTGTCTTGTTCAATGATACAATTTATAATAACATTGCTTTTGGTACGGAGGCTCCCATGGAGGCGGTTATCGAGGCTGCCAAAATTGCCAATGCGCACGAATTCATTGAATCGAGTTCGGATGGCTTTCAAACCGTTATAGGAGATCGAGGGTCAAAATTATCAGGAGGTCAGCGCCAGCGGCTATCCATTGCGCGTGCGGTTTTGAAAAATCCACCTATATTGATTTTAGATGAAGCAACAAGTGCCTTGGATAATGAATCCGAAAAAATGGTACAAGCAGCTTTGGGTAATTTGATGAAAAATCGGACCGTACTCGTTATTGCACATCGTTTGAGTACGATTCAACATGCCGACCAAATCCTCGTTGTTGATAAAGGCGAGATTGTGGAGCGGGGAACGCATGCGGAATTATTAGCAAATCCCAAAGGCTTCTATTCGAAGTTAAGCCAACAACATTAAGCGCGCTTTTCGAGAAATTTATTAGCTATTCAGCATTGAAATCGCTAATTTGCGCCCGATTTCAACCATTGTATTTATATATTATGTCATCATCCTTATTAGCCCAACGCATTCAAGCATTAGAAGAGTCATCCACGTTGGGAATGACGAAAAAAGCGCGTGAATTAGCTGCGCAAGGTCACAAAGTAATTAGCCTTTCGGTAGGAGAGCCAGATTTTAAAACGCCTGCACATATTTGTGAAGCAGCCAAAAAAGCCATTGATGATGGTTTTCATGGCTATTCGCCCGTGGCAGGTTATCCAGATTTGCGTTTAGCTATTGCAAATAAGTTGAAGCGTGATAATGGTTTAGAGTGGGGTTCAGAGAATATTGTGGTTTCTACGGGAGCAAAACATTCATTGGCAAATGCCATTGCAGCCTTGATTAATCCAGGGGATGAGGTAATTATTTTCTCTCCATATTGGGTTTCTTATTCGGAGATGGTCAAATTAGCCGATGGAGTTTCGGTGATTGTCCAAGGAGCATTTGATAATAATTTTAAAGTTACTGCAGATCAATTTGAGGCTGCAATTACGCCGAAAACGAAAATGGTCATGTTTGCTTCGCCAAATAACCCAACGGGCTCGGTATATACAGAATCAGAATTGCGTGATATTGCGAATGTTGTTGCGCGTCACGAAAATATCTTTGTGTTGGCTGATGAGATTTACGAATACATCAACTTTACACAAGGTGGACACTTTTCGATCGGCTCTATTCCTGAAATTAAAGACCGCGTAATCACGGTTAATGGGGTTGCGAAGGGTCATGCGATGACAGGATGGCGAATTGGCTTTATTGCTGCTGCAAAATGGATTGCGGATGGCGTAGAGAAATTACAAGGTCAAGTGACATCAGGAACAAATTCAATTGCACAAAAAGCGGCTGTTGCTGCATTTAATGGTTCATTGGATCATGCTTATGAAATGAAAGCGGCTTATGATCGTCGTCGTAAATTAGTAGTAGGTAAATTGCGCGAAATTCCAGGATTTAAAGTGAATATGCCGGATGGTGCGTTTTATGCATTCCCAGATATTTCTTACTATTTCGGAAAATCAGATGGTACGACAACAATCAATGATTCTGATGATTTCTGCACGTGGTTGTTGAATGAATCTTACGTTGCTACTGTGGCAGGATCGGGTTTTGGAGCCCCAGATTGTATGCGTATTTCTACAGCAGCAGCTGATGAGCAATTAGAAGAGGCTTGTGAGCGTATTAAAGCTGCGGTTGCTAAATTAAAATAAGCATCGTGTTTTAACGATTTATATTTGAAAGTCAGGGACATAAAACCCTGACTTTCTTTTTTATATTTACATCATGGAAATAATTTCAGTGCTCATTTTTATTGTTGGATATCTTGCCATTGCGTTTGAACATCCAATTAAAATTAATAAAACGGCATCTGCCCTAGTGACAGGTGTTTTAGTTTGGGTGGTTTTTGCATTAGTTCGCGGGCCTCATGACTTAGAATCGCTATCCCATCATTTGGGCTCAACGTCGGAAATCTTATTTTTCTTATTAGGTGCGATGACACTCGTGGAGCTAGTTGATGCGCACGAAGGTTTTCATTTTGTTAGCAGGCTAATTAAAACTAAAAATCCTGCGGCATTGATGTGGATAATTGGTTTTGTTACTTTTTTCCTTTCTTCTGTATTAGACAACTTAACTTCTTCCATTGTTATGGTAGCATTGTTGCGAAAGTTGATTAGCGATAGCTCCACACGTAAATTTTATGTGGGTGTTGTTGTCATTGCCGCGAATGCGGGTGGAGCATGGTCGCCTATTGGTGATGTAACGACAACCATGTTGTGGATTGGTGGGCAGATTTCTGCTTGGGGAATCGTTAAGAGTTTATTCGTTCCATCGGTTGTTTCTTTGTTGGTCCCATTATCTGTCGCGGCCTTTTGGGTTCGAAGGAGTCCTTTGGGAGCGATTCAAGAAGAGAGATCAATGACAGCTGAGGAGGAACGTCATGGGCGTATCATGTTATTTGCGGGAGTTTTAAGTTTATTAGGTGTACCGGTTTTTAAAACCTTGACACATTTACCACCTTACATGGGAATCTTGTTAGCCTTAGGTTTGGTTTGGATCTTGTCTGAGTTTTTGCATTCAGACAAGGATGAGGAAACGAAAAAGCCCTACACAGTTGGTCATGCATTGACCAAAATAGATACGTCAAGTGTTCTGTTCTTTTTGGGAATTTTGCTGGCGATTGGTGCTTTAGAATCTTTTGGTTATTTAGGTCAATTGGCTTCCTATCTAGAGTCTAGTTTGGGCAATCAATTTGTGATTGTTACCGTGATTGGGATTGCTTCGTCGGTTGTTGATAATGTCCCCTTGGTCGCTGCAACGATGGGTATGTATCCTTTGTCGCAATTTCCGTTGGACCATGCGATGTGGGAGTATTTGGCTTTTTGTGCGGGTACGGGTGGAAGTATTTTGATTATCGGTTCCGCTGCAGGCGTAGCGGTCATGGGGATGGAGAAAATCGATTTTGTTTGGTATGCCAAACGTATCGGTTTTTTAGCCTTGTTAGGCTATTTCGCGGGTGCTGCTACGTATTTAATGGTTCATTAAAATGCATAACTGACACGGGCAGCGTAGTAGTTGGGGGCAACAATGGGCTCCCAGTTTAAACTCGTTTTATCCAACGATTTCTTCAGTTTTGGGTAGATCCAATGTGCGATTTCGGCGGAGGCGATTCCGATAGCGGCTCCCATGGCGACATCTGTAGCCCAATGTTTATTATTTGCAATGCGCATCGCTCCTGTGGCAGTCGCAAGTGCATATCCACCTACAGAAATCAACGGATATTGTTTT
The DNA here is from genome assembly GCF_042714525.1 of Aquirufa echingensis. Taxonomy (NCBI): domain Bacteria; kingdom Pseudomonadati; phylum Bacteroidota; class Cytophagia; order Cytophagales; family Flectobacillaceae; genus Aquirufa; species Aquirufa echingensis. The sequence goes on from NZ_JBBKYA010000004.1 coordinate 170,077, forward strand.
CCATAAGCTCGATCGAGCATGCGCGCGCCAAAAAATGCTGTTGTGGTGTGCCCTGAAGGGAAACTATGGTCGGTGCCGTCAGGGCGCGTTTCATTAATCGCATACTTTAGTCCTTGAGTCATGACGGTATAGGTTCCGGTACCAATTAAAAATATGGTGAATAGTTCTTTGGGCTTTTGATTATCTTTTATTCCTGCTAAATGCAATCCAATGTTTAAAAGGGTCGGACTGTATTGTAAAAAGTCGTCGGCAGAATTGTGGTAGCCTCCTAAATTGTTTTGGTAGAAAGTTTTTTGTTGGTCCTTAGCAAAATCAGTATACAAAATTACACTTGCTGTTGATAAGCCAGCTACGTAATACCAAGCTTTATTTTGTGCAAGACTTGGGATGCTGATGAACAAGAAAAGTATTCCAAAGATTTTATTTTTCATGTAGGAGCGATTGGATAGTTTGTTCGAATTCGTGAATCCAATCCGTGTAGTAAACCCCTGTTCCAGGGCCTGAAAAGCCGGTATGTATTTCACGTACTTTGCCCGATTTATCTAGGATGAATGTTGTCGGGTAGCCATTGATTTTGTGTAGCATCGGTAGCACCTGCGCAATGGTCTCGTCATTTGGTTGGCCTGCAAACAATATTTCGTAATCCACTCCGATACGCTTTTTGAAGTTTTCAATTTTCGGTCCTGAAATGCTTAATTCCGGGGAATATTCGAAGGCAAGTCCAATTACTTCTACGCCTCGGTCCTTCATTTTCTTGTAATAAGGTGCTAGGAAACGCGATTCATCAAGGCAGTTGGGGCACCATGATCCCATTAATTCGATGATCACAACTTTATTTTTGTAGCGCTCATCTTGAAGGCTTATCGTTTTGCCTGCTGGGTTGGGTAAACTAAAGTTGATTCGATCAAACCCGGGCTTCAAAAAAGTGAGTTTTTTAAGGTCGGGGAGACTTGCTTGGTCGTCTTTGATTGCTTTGAAATTGCGCTTGCCTGCTAGGCCGGAGAAAAATTGCCCTTCGATTTGACTGCCTATTAATTTGCTCCGGAACTGCATGATGCCACTTCCATCGAAATAACTTAATAATAAGCTGTCTCCATTAATATTTCCTTGTAAAAAACGGTAGTCACCGCTAGTCTTTAAAACGGTTCCTGTGACTTTCGAGCCTTGTTGGTTCAAAATCATGACACCTGGACTGTGGTTGCTATCATCGGACCAGAAGTCGGCGGAGTATTTCCCACTCACCTGAATGCTTGCAGGTTTTGTTGGTGTGAAGCGCGCAGTGCTACCTGCTTGGGCTTGAAAGGGAATTCGATAAAGCGTTTTTCCGTTGCGTTTTTTTTGCCAAAAACCTACGAGGGATTTGCTATTTTTTAATGCGCCTACGAGTTCAGAATCGTATAATTCAAAAGGGATTACAAGGGAATCGCCTCTGAAATAGGCATCCCCAAGATTGGCAATCTCGGATCCATTTTGCATTCGGATATCGAGCTTGTTATTTTTCACTAAGAAGTTGAATGGAAGTTTACCGCCAATGTGGTCAATTTCCCCGCGCCATGGACCTGTTACAGGGCCTTGCGCGAAGCAAATTGCGCTAGATAATAAGAAAAACAGAAGCGATAGGATTGATTTCATGGCGATTGGAAATTTCAACAAAGATAGGGGATAAAACTTGTCACAAAAAAATCAGCATCCTGATAAAAAAGCTTATGCTTGCCAACAGATAATTTGTAAATTTGACTCATGTCTGAAAGTACCTACCATACCTCGGTTTTATTGCAAGAATGTTTGACTGGTTTAGCGATTAAACCTGATGGCATTTATGTGGATGTTACTTTTGGGGGTGGAGGTCATTCTAAGGCGATTTTAGCAGAATTAGGACCAGAAGGTCGTTTGTATGCTTTTGATCAGGATCCGGATGCTTGGAAGCAAGCGGATTTAATTGATGATGAGCGATTGACGTTGATAACGGCCAATTTCCGCTATTTGGAAAAGTATTTGCGCCTGCAAGGTGTGAAACAAGTGGATGGCATCTTAGCAGATTTGGGGGTTTCTTCGTTTCAATTGGATGCAGCCGAACGGGGGTTTTCGACGCGTTTTGATGGGCCGCTGGATATGCGGATGGGTCCTTCGGCTTCAACAAGTGCTGCGGAGGTGTTGAATACCTATTCTGCAGGAGATTTACAGAAGTTGTTTGGGATGTATGGGGAGATAAAAAATGCCAAAACCTTAGCCTTGGCGGTGGTGCAGGCAAGGACTCAAAAGCCGCTGGAAACGACAGGGGAGTTCAAGGAGATTTTATTTAAATTGGCACCGCGCAATAAAGAGTTTCGGTATTTCGCGCAGGCATTTCAGGCGATTAGGATTGAAGTGAATCAAGAATTGAAGGTGATTGAGGAGTTTTTGGAGCAGTCACCTAAAGTTTTAGCACCTGGGGGGCGTTTGTGTGTGATTTCATTTCACTCCTTAGAGGATCGTTTGGTTAAGAATTACATTAGGACAGGGGATTGCTTCGGAAAAGAAGATAAAGATATGTTTGGTGTGGTGCATAAACCTTTGGAAAGCGAAATTCGTAAGCCCATTACGGCTTCTGAGGATGAATTAAAAGTGAACCCCCGTTCTAGAAGTGCAAAATTGAGAATCGCTAGCAAAATATAAGATGGCAAATGCAGTAAAAAATCAATCCAATGAACCTTCGGGAAAGCCACAAAATGGTGTGATGGATTTATTGTTCAATATTGATTCGATGACGGGAGGCGAATTGCCTATACCATTATTGAAAAAAATTCTCTTTATCGCGGGCTTGATTATGATTTACATCTATTATACGATGATGGCAGAGAGTAAAATTCATCGAATTGAGAAAGCTAAGATGGATTTGGAAGAAATTCGAGCCAATTATACGACGCAGAAGGCAGAGTATATGAAAGTGGGTAAGCAGAGTTATTTGGCCTTGTCTATGAAAAAATACAAGTTAGAGGTAAGCTTAACTCCTCCGATTAAAATAGTCGCAGAAACAGAAAAAGAACAATAGGCATGGCAAAGTCAACAACGCAAAATATTCGCCAAATTATCACTAAACGCTTTAATGGCTTTTTCGTCATTATGTTAGGCGCATTTGGTCTATTGATGTTTTTCTTATTCAAGGTAGTCTTTGTCGATGGGCCCACGTTAAAGGCTGATGCATCATCGAAGTATATTAAAGAGCGCTCGATTGAGGCGGTTCGAGGGAATATTTATGCTAGCGATGGAAGTTTACTAGCGACTTCATTGCCGAAGTACCGTTTGGGGATGGACTTTTCGGTTTTTAAAACGGCAAAAATGCGTGAAGTGTATAAAAACAATGCGCGCGCGCTGGCTGAACATTTGTCGGCCTTTTACCAAGATCGTACCGCTGATGAATACTATTACAAGCTCCAAAAAGCGTTTGATAAGAAACAGCCTTATTTGTTGGTCAACAACCGACTCCTCGACTACCAGGAACGCAAGAAGGTTTTGACATTCCCGATTTTCAATTTACATCCGAATAATCCGATTAAGACGGGCGTTGTTTTTGATAAGGTCAATGTTCGTTACGCGCCATTTGGTCAAACAGCTTACCGTACGGTCGGCTACATGAAGGATAAAGTGCGCGTAGGTATTGAAGGCGCGTTTGATAAAGAATTAGCTGGCGTTCCTGGTCATGGGATTTTCGAGAAGATGGATAAGAACATGTGGCGTCCATTGGATGGTAGTAAAGAAATTTTGCCCCAGCGTGGCTTGGATTTACATACAACTTTGGATGTGGATATACAGGATATTGTAGAGCTCGCATTGATGAAATCCTTAGATGCCTATAAAGGTAATTATGCGACGGCTGTTGTTATGGAAACGGCTACAGGTGAGATTAAGGCCATTTCGAATTTAATGAAGAATGAGAAGTCTCCTACGGGTTATTCGGAATTTGTGAATTATGCCATTGAGGTGTCTGAAAATGACCCAGGTTCTGTATTTAAATTGCCTGCGATGATGGCGATGTTAGAGGAGTCACATATGCCATTGACGGAAACTGTGACGACGGGTGGAAAATATACAATTTATAATAAGACCATGTCTGATTCTCATGATTATGGGACATTGACTGCTCAGGGTGTAATAGAACATTCTTCAAATATTGGAACGATTAAATTGATGCAGCGCGTTTTTGGTTCAAAGCCTGCTAAATGGTATGACTACTTAAAGGGATTTCATTTGCTTGACCCTTTGGATTTCCAAATCAAGCCGGTGACGGCAAAGCCTAATTTTAGGGTTCCGACAAAATGGGATGCGTTAACCTATATGTGGACATCTGTGGGGTACTCATCAAATACTTCACCATTACATTTACTCTCATTTTATAATGCCATTGCAAATAATGGTTATTGGGTCCAGCCGATAATTGTCAAAAAGGCTACACAAGGGAATGAAGTAGTAATTGATTATACACAAACCCAGAAACGAGATTCGAAGCCTATTTGTTCGAAAGAGACTTTGGATAAGATTCGTATCATGTTGAAAGGAGTTGTTGAAAGAGGGACGGGTAATAACCTAACTGGAACAGCCTATGGAATTGCGGGAAAGACGGGTACTGCACAGCGCCGGGTGAATGGCCAGTATATTAAAGGAACCTATTATGTTTCTTTCATTGGGTATTTCCCCGTAAACAATCCAAAATATACGATGCTTGTTGCAATGGATAAGCCATTAGGTAGTTCCGAAGGTACTTATGCGCGCCAAGTAACTGCTCCTGTATTCAAGGATATTTCGGATCATATTTACGCAAGAGATATGAAAATTCAGCGTAAACTTACGGGGTACTTGCCTGATTCTTTGAACAATGCATCCTTACATCATTTAGTTCATCCGTTGGATCATGGAATTTTGTATTCAAATTTAGGATTTCCTCGAATCGAAGAAGATGGTAGATGGTTGTCATTTCAATTGAAAAAGAAAGAAGTGAAAAATTATGGGGTCAGTTTTGCTCCCAAAAAAGTTGCCAATGTTGTGGGGATGAACTTAAGAGATGCCTTATTCATCCTAGAAAATCAAGGGTTAAAAGTACGCGCTCAAGGTTTAGGCTTTGTAAAGTCGCAATCCATTCCGGCAGGGTTCCCTATTCAAAAGAATGCAATGATTAACATTCAACTTCATTAATTTATGTCTCAAGATTCGAGCAGCCTTTTTAAGTCAATTGATATCGTCCAGCAAGTTGGGGAACATCAAGAAATTAGTCATTTGTGTTTTGATTCCCGACAAGCAAAAGCAGGCTCTTTGTTTTTTGCAATTCCAGGGACTCAAGTAGATGGTCATCAGTTTTTACCTCAAGTATTTGCTCAGGGTTGTACGGCTTGTGTCGTTGAAAGAATTCCCGATTCTGCTCCCGAGGGAGTATTATTTTTTCAGGTGAAGGATTCAAATGAGGCGATGGCGCAAGTTGCATCCAACTATTATGGAAATCCATCTACGCAATTGAATTTAGTTGGGATTACAGGTACAAATGGTAAGACAACCAGTGTTACCTTGTTGTTTGAATTGTTCAAAGCTTTGGGGCATCGTTGTGGATTGATTTCAACTGTTCAAAATAAGATTGAAGATCGAGTTATTCCGGCCACGCATACGACACCGGATGCCCTGAATCTGAATGCCTTGCTTGCTGACATGCTTGCCTCAGGATGTACCCATGTTTTCATGGAGGTGAGTTCACATGCAGTTGTTCAAAAACGGATTTTTGGGTTGAGTTTTCGGGGTGCTATTTTTTCTAATATCACGCGTGATCATTTGGATTTTCATGAAACTTTTGATTCCTATATCAAGGCAAAAAAAGGATTTTTTGATGCTCTGCCGAAGACTGCATTTGCTTTAACCAATTTGGATGATAAGCGAGGAGCGGTTATGTTGCAGAATACGAAGGCTCAGAAATATAGTTATGGAATCCTTGAATCAGCAGATTTTAAAGCGAAAATCAAGGCCAATGTTTTGTCGGGCCTCCAACTAGAATTGGATGGGAATGAGATTCATGCCCAATTAATAGGTCAGTTTAATGCGTATAATTTAATAGCAATTTACGCGACGGCTATTTTATTGGGTGAAGAAAAAGGGGAAGTCTTGATTGCACTTTCGGCATTGAAAACGGCACCTGGGCGTTTTGAGCAAATGCATGGGCCAGAAAATAAAATGGCTATTGTCGATTATGCTCATACGCCAGATGCGCTGGAAAATGTGTTGAAAACCATACAAGCCATTCGTCAAAAACACCAACGCATCATTACGGTCGTTGGTTGTGGAGGAAATCGCGATGCGGGGAAAAGACCCATTATGGCAACTCTTGCAGCACAATACAGTGACCAAGTTGTGTTAACGTCAGATAATCCTCGTTTTGAAGATCCTGAGTTAATCTTGGATCAGATGCAAGCTGGAATCTCGGCGGCAGATGAATCAAAGGTCATTCGGATTTCGGATCGAAAGCATGCGATTGTTGAAGCAATTCAACAATTAGCCAAATCAGGTGATATTGTCCTCGTAGCAGGGAAGGGGCATGAGACCTATCAAGATATTCAAGGGGTAAAGCACGATTTTGATGATAAGCAGGTGATTTCAGACACGTTTTCGAAAGTTTGATTTGGACATAAAATTTTGCAAATTTGTCAATTGATTTAAATTTTTACCCAACACTCCCACAAAGGCATGTTTTATTACCTATTCGAATACTTAGATAAAACCTTAAATATTCCGGGAGCTGGAGTTTTTCAATACATTACGTTTCGTGCAGTAGCCGCGGTTATTACCTCTTTGGGTATTGCGGCGATTTGGGGTAAAGCCGTTATTTATCGCTTGCAACGCCTTCAAATAGGTGAAGAAATTCGTGACCTAGGTTTAGAAGGTCAAATGGCAAAGAAAGGAACCCCGACGATGGGTGGGTTTATCATCCTTTTGTCTTTGTTGATTCCCACTTTATTGTTTGCCAAAATCACCAATGTCTACATTGTTCTTTTATTGACTTCCGCAGTTTGGTTAGGGGCAGTTGGTTTTGCGGATGATTACATCAAGGTATTTAAAAAGAATAAAGACGGACTTTCAGGTAAATTTAAAATCGTTGGTCAAATCGGTCTAGGGATCATCGTGGGTCTTACTATGTATTTTAATCAGCACATCAAGGTGCGTGAATTTGCAACAGATGGGACCTTTGTTGATCACAAATCACTCTTGACAACAGTGCCGTTTATGAAGGGTAATTCCTTCGATTATAATATGTTATTGCCGAGTTTCATTCCGGATGAATATGTTTGGATTGTCTACGTTTTGGTGGTTATTTTTATCATTACCGCTGTTTCAAATGGAGCAAACATTACGGATGGAATCGATGGTTTAGCTGCAGGTACTTCCGTGATTATTGGTATTGCATTGGCCATTTTAGCTTACGTTTCGGGTAATAAAGTGATTTCGCAATATTTAAATGTCATGTTTATTCCAAATTCTGGGGAGCTTGCCGTTTTTTGTGCGGCTTTCGTAGGGGCTTGTATCGGTTTTCTTTGGTACAATGCCTATCCTGCGCAAGTTTTTATGGGAGATACGGGTAGTTTGATGTTGGGTGGTGTTATAGCAACCCTGGCCATTGTTATCCGGAAAGAAATGTTGATTCCCGTGTTATGTGGGATATTTTTGATTGAAAATTTGTCGGTGATTATGCAAGTCGCCTACTTTAAATACACGAAAAGAAAGTATGGTGAAGGCCGACGAATCTTCCTAATGTCGCCTTTGCATCACCATTTTCAAAAGAAAAATTACCACGAGGCTAAGATTGTTACTCGATTTTTGATTGTTGGGATTATTCTTGCTGTTATTTCATTAGTAACCTTAAAATTACGTTAAGCGTATATTTATTTTGAGTCACATTCGCCTATTTCCTCGTTTAAATTCTTTTCAAGAAACCATCCCTTTGCCTTCTTCTAAGTCGGAAAGCAATCGTGCTTTGATCATTAATGCACTAGCAGGAGGAGATATGGCTAACTTATCAAATTTGGCTGAGGCGCGTGATACCCAAACGATGATTCGTTTATTGGCGGATGCTGGGAATCCTGTGGCAGACGTGCTAGATGCTGGTACAACCATGCGTTTCTTGACTGCGTTTTATTCCATTACCGGAGCCACTAAAAAGATGACAGGTACGGCACGTATGTGTGAGCGTCCCATTGGAATATTAGTTGACGCCTTGCGCACCCTAGGTGCTTCAATCACCTACGAAAATAAAGAAGGCTACCCTCCCTTGCAATTGAATGGTTTTCAATACGCTGGTAAGCGGGAATTAGCAATTCGTGGGGATGTCAGCTCGCAATTTATTTCGGCTATTTTAATGATTTCACCATTACTTCCTGAAGGAATTGCGCTTCAAATTACGGGATCATTAGGCTCAAAACCTTATGTTGAAATGACCTTAGCCCAAATGGCTCAGTTTGGCATAAAAGCTTCTGTTGATTGGTCAAAAGGATTGATTGATATTCCTGCCCAAAAATATATTGCGGCTCCGTTTGCAGTAGAATCGGATTGGTCTGGAGCAAGTTATTGGTATTCCATGGTGGCATTGTCCCCATTCGAAGATAGTTCTTTGGAGTTGTTAGGCTTAAAAGAAGATTCCTTGCAAGGGGATGCTGCGATACGTGATATCATGTTACCATTAGGTGTAAAAAGTACCTACACAGGCAAAGGTTATTTATTGACTAAATGCGAAGCTGTTTCGGAATTGTCTTGGGACTTTACAGATTGCCCAGATCTAGCCCAAACAATCAGTGTAGTTGCTGCGGCAAAAAATATTGTCTTGCACTTAACCGGTGTTGAATCACTTAAAGTGAAAGAAACAGACCGCGTATTGGCCTTACAAAACGAATTGAAGAAGTTGGGTTCAACCTTAGCAGAGATTAAACCGAATGAACTATATACGGTTTCAGGTTCTTTTGGTCATTCAGGTTCTACACCTGAAATTGAAACCTACGATGACCACCGTATGGCGATGGCTTTTGCTCCTGTGGGTCTACTGCGCGAAATTGTCATTCATGAGCCTGGCGTAGTTGCTAAATCGTATCCAAGCTTTTGGAATCATGTGGATTTGTTGTTGAGTTCATCAGCTAACTAATAAAATTCCGCTTTTTATCAGTTTTTGATGGTAAAAATTCTCTTTTTTTGCGTAGAATTGTAAACGCTGCCGGGGTCTTCAGACCCCGGCAGCGTTACCTCAAAACCATCTCAAACTATGAAGCAGATTTTACTCCTTTTAATCTTATCACCTTTGGCCTTATTTGGCCAGAAAACCCTATTATACTGCGGAAAACTGGTCGATGTGAAGGCCGGAAAAGTGCAAACTGCCTTGACCATCGTTGTGGAAGGCAAAAAGATTCAGAGTATCCAGCAGGGATACATCACCCCAGGTAAAGGCGACCGCGTTATTGATTTGAAAAGTAAAACGGTTATGCCAGGATTGATCGATATGCATGTGCACTTGGAAAGTGAAACAAATCCGAATGCCTATTTAGATCGTTTTACGAAAAATCCAGGTGACGTAGCTTACCAAGCTTTGGTACATGCGAAAAAGACACTGAATGTTGGCTTTACTACAGTGCGCGATTTAGGTGGTTCGCATGTGGTTATTAGTTTGCGAAATGCGATCAATAAAGGGATCGTCGACGGACCACGTATTTTCACGGCGGGCGTGTCTATTGGCTCAACGGGTGGTCACGCAGATGATGCTAACGGCCTCAATGAAACCTTTAAGAAAGACTTAGGTCCCGAAGACGGTGTTGTCAATGGCCTTTCTGATGCAGCAAAGGCAGTACGTCAGCGCTATAAGGAAGGATCCGACCTAATCAAAATTACGGCTACGGGTGGAGTGCTAAGTTATGCCAAAGATGGCATGGGCGCTCAGTTTACCGAAGAGGAAATCCGCACCATCGTTCAAACAGCTAAAGATTATGGCTTTAAAGTTGCCGCGCATGCACATGGAGCAGAGGGGATGAAACGTGCGATTTTGGCTGGTGTAAGCTCCATTGAACACGGAACGTACATGACAACTGAGGTGATGGACTTAATGAAAGCGCATGGTACTTACTATGTCCCTACGATCATTGCGGGACGTTCGGTTGCAGATTCTGCGAAAATCCCGAATTACTATCCTGAGATGGTGAAGAAAAAAGCTGAGTCGATTGGGCCAATTATTCAATCAACTTTTGGGAAAGCCTACAAAGCAGGCGTGAAGATTGCTTTTGGAACTGACGCTGGAGTCTTTGGCCATGGAAAGAATTTGAATGAGTTTATCTTGATGAACGAAGCAGGGATGCCTGCGATGGAAACGATTCAATCGGCAACGGTAGCTGCTGCGGATCTTTTAGGACAATCCGATTCGATCGGTTCCATTGAAGTAGGGAAGCTGGCTGATATTGTCGCTGTAGATGGGGATCCCACACAAAATATAGCTGATATCTTGAAAATGAAATTTGTCATGCGAGACGGCAAGGTCTACAAGCAAGACTAACAAAAAAAGCCCGAATGTGAGTTCGGGCTTTTTTTATGTAAACAAGTTCTAGCGCTGAATTGCTGGAACTTTATTTTTGACTAATTCAAATCCTCCAAATAAAACAGTAGAAAACAAGAATTGGCTAATAATTGCATTTTTTAAGAATGGTAAACCTGCTGCAAAACAAGTCATAAGGCCTGATAAATCTTTGGCATATACCACCGCATTACCCGCTTTAAAACCATAGCCAATCGCTTCGCTTGCCCAAACTGCAAAATTTGAAAGGATAAAAAAGCCTAATACACTGATGACATTGGCTCCAACAAATGATCCTAGATTCGAAATGCGAGACCCCATTAGAGCGATACCAGCAAAAAGACTTAAATGTACGAAGTCAAATCCCCACGAAAAACCATCAAAATATTGTGGATAGACTACATTGTTTAAAATCAAATTCGAAATCCAAATCGGAAGAATCGACCATAAAATAGCTTGTCTTTGGTTTAATGCGTAAGCTCCAGCAAATAATGCCATCGAACTTACCGGGGAAAAATTCGCCCAAGACGGATTCAGTAAAATTAAAAATCGGCTAGCTACTGCGAGAATTAAAAATCCCAACAGGACCATTGTGCGCTTTGTCATTTGATATTTCTTGATTTGGGAAGCTAAATAATTTCCAAAGGTAAAACAAAAGCCGTAATTTTATCCATTCTATTTCAATTTATGTATAAAGCATTGCCTTCGATTGGGCTTTTGGGTGGTGGTCAATTAGGACGCATGTTATTGCAAGCGGCCATCGATCTAGATATCAAGGTATCTTGTTTAGATCCAGATGCTGAAGCACCTTGCCATGAACTAGCTCACTTTTTTAAGGAGGGCTCATTTCAAGATTATGATGCGGTTTATCAGTTTGGTCGGCATTTCGATGTGATCAGTATTGAAATCGAGCATGTGAATATCGAAGCGCTTGAACAATTGGAAAAAGAGGGGAAACAAGTATTTCCTCAACCGCATATTTTGCGGATGATTCAAGATAAACGTCTTCAAAAACAATTTTTTCAAGATCACGGATTCCCCACAGCAGCATTTGTATTGACTGAAAATCAGGCAGATATTGCTAAGCATGCGGATTTCCTGCCAGCTTTTCATAAACTAGGCAAAGGTGGCTACGATGGGAAAGGAGTTCAGCGGATTGACTCTTTAGCAGATCAGACCAAAGGATTTAATGCACCAGGTTTATTGGAGAAAGCAGTTGGTTTTGAAAAAGAGCTTGCGGTTATTGTTGCTAGAAACGAACAGGGGCAAATTTCTGCCTTCCCTGCCGTTGAAATGGTCTTTCATCCAGAGCATAATTTAGTCGATTTCCTTTTTTCTCCAGCGGCCATTTCCAAAGAAATTGAAGCAAAAGCTGAAAAGATTGCGGTCGATTTAATTGATAAAATGGGACTTGTGGGCGTATTAGCTGTCGAAATGTTTTTAACACCTGCAGGTGAAATTTTGATTAATGAAGTCGCGCCTCGACCTCATAATTCGGGACATCAGACTATTCGAGGGAATGAAACATCCCAATACGAACAACATTTACGTGCGATTGCTGGCTTACCCTTAGGTAGTACAAAAGCCAAAGGTGTATCGGGTATGTTGAATTTGCTCGGAGAAGCAGGTTTTAGTGGTTTGGCAAAATATGAAGGTTTACATGAGGCACTAGCCATACCTGGGGTATATCCCTTTTTATATGGCAAAAAAATGACGAAGCCTTTTCGTAAAATGGGCCATGTAACGATATTGGGCAATACGAAAGAAGAAATTATAGAAAAGTCGGAACAAGTAAAAAGTCTAATCCGTGTGATTAGTTAAATAGAAAATTATGGTAGGAATCATCATGGGAAGCAGCTCTGATCTGCCTGTAATGCAAGATGCAATTCAAGTGTGTAAAGATTTTGGTATTCCGTACGAAGTGGATATTGTATCCGCACATCGTACTCCTGTCAAAATGTTAGAATATGCGCAAAGCGCCAAATCTCGCGGTATTCAAGTGATTATTGCGGGCGCTGGGGGAGCAGCACACTTACCTGGTATGGTTGCCTCTGCGACGATTTTGCCTGTCATCGGCGTTCCCGTGAAATCATCTAATTCAATCGATGGATGGGATTCTATTCTCTCTATTTTACAAATGCCGAATGGCGTTCCTGTTGCAACGGTAGCCTTAAATGCCTCAAAAAATGCAGGCCTTTTGGCTGTTCAAATGATTGCCATTAGCGACGCAAGCTTATCAGCAAAATTAGATCGATACAAAGTAGAATTGATTGAGAAAGTTGCTGAAATGAGTCAAAAAACGAATGATCTAATTAAGTAATTATGAAAAATCCTTTCTCATTTATGAAGGAAAGCGAATCATCTAATCTGCCTTTGGTAACCTTGTTCGTATTAATCGGAACAGTAGTAGCCTTGTTGTTTGTTGGATATGAACATTTTCTCGGACCCGAAACGAGCAGTCTTGCCAAGGCTGAAAAAGTTCAGGTCGACGATGATGAATTACCTATGGAAGATATTGTTTCTTCGACTGTTATTCGAGATACGACTTCGAGTGATACGGCTTCTGTTGATCAGGAGGCTGTTGATTTAGACCAACAAAAGAAAGAAGCTGAGGCGGAAAAGGTGCCTGAAGTTGCTGTGGAAGAGCCAGCTGGTAAATCGTTTACCTATCAAGCGGATGCGGGAGAATCAGCTGAAACCATCGCGAAACATTTTGGGCTAACTGTTGATCAACTAAAAGCCTTGAATCCTTCCGGTGTTAAAGGGGGGTCAAAAGTGAAAGTAAAAGTTCAAGCGATTCATATCGTTGGAAAAGGTGACGTGTTGCGCGTCGTGGCAGAGAAATACCATATTTCGAAGAAGGCCTTAATGGACGCCAATCATAAAAAAGAAGACGTCACAATGCGTGGAGAGGAACTCGTGATTCCACTGCAATAATGCGTTACCTTATCAGTATCGTTTTTTTTCTTGGTTGTTTCTCGATTAGTGCACAAGTAGATTCGTTGCGTTTGATTTGTAAGCCTACAACGGTAAACCATGTTGACCCACAAGACTTATTGTGGATGTATCGCCAACGAGACACTTTGAGACATCATGGGGCTGCAACAAATTTACAGGTATCTATCAACGGCCAACTGATTTCATTGTTAGATTCAACCAGCCTACGATATTTGGCAAGCTCGCAGGCAAATTTTCCTACTTTAGACTCAATATACGCCGATGTATTAAATACAGAAACAAGCGCTTTTGCTTTACAAAAAGACAGTTTGCTTGTACAGGTTTCTAAACTTGGTTGGTCCATGCACTATTTACAAGCCGTTCGGAATTTACAACGCCAACAACAGTTGAATCGTTCTGGCCGATCGCAAGTTCTACTTTCATTCCATAATTTTAATTTGGCTGCTGATGTCGGTTTGTATTTACGCAGACGATACTTGCGTAGATCTCCACGCTATCTTCGAATGGGGCAAATGGCTAAGTCGCTTGGCATGTTTTGGGGTGGAGATTTTGTGGGTTTTCCAGATCCTGGGCACATTCAACGGTTTAAAAATAGCGCGGCATTAATAAATCAGTACTCTGTGTTGGCTTTTGAATTTGAAAAGTACCGCGATCATTACGAAGCCATTTATCAAAAAAATGCATTGCAGGTAGAGAAAGTCCTCGATACAAAGGCTTTGCTGATTACGTTAAATCGCTTAAAAGTAGGGAAGGTTTGTGCTTGCCAAAAAGCGATCTTGCCTATCATGAATCTGCCTGCTGAGGATGCCGCTCGGGTCGAAGTGAATACAGATCAAAACTGGGTTTTCATCAAACCATATCAAAGCAATGGGTATTATTACTCCTTAGGTCGCTGGGCTTACGAGACTAAAAATTAAAGTTGTACCCCCGTAGAAATTCATCGATTTTCATCCGCTTCTTACCTTCCATTTGCCATTCCAAGATTTCGATGTAGCCGTCTTGGCAACCTACACGTAAAAAGGTTTTTTGGTCAGTATCCCAAATACCAATCCCCAGGTCTGGAATCGTTTCTGGATGGAATTTAATCTGAATAAGTTTGCAATTTTTCCCTTGAAAGGTCGTGTGTGAACCTGGGAATGGGTACATGCCCCGTACCAAATTATGAATTTCAGCTCCTGTTTTGGACCAATGTACTTCACCCGTTGCGCGTGTCAACTTAGGAGCGGGTTTCATGTCCGCCGTTTCATCTTGCGGTATTGGGTTTGTGGTCCCTGCTTGGATAGCTTGCGCTGTTTTGACAACCAATTTAGCTCCCCGTTTCATCAGTCGGTCGTAAACTTCACCCGTGGTGTCATTAGGCTCTATGGGTTCTGTTTCTTGGAATAGTAAATCACCGGTATCTATTTCATGTTGCAAGAAAAAGGTTGTAACTCCCGTTTCAGTTTCTCCATTGATAACCGCCCAATGAATTGGTGCTGCACCGCGGTAATTAGGGAGCAATGAACCATGCAAATTAAAGGTTCCCAAAGGAGGAAGGTTCCAAACAACTTCCGGAAGCATCCGAAACGCAACAATAACTTGAAGGTCAGGCTTGTATAATTTTAACTCCTCGACGAAAGAAGGATCTTTAAGTTTAAGTGGCTGAAGAACCGGAAGGCCCTGCGTCTCCGCATATTGTTTTACAGCCGATGACTGCAGTTGTTGGCCTCTGCCCGCAGGCTTATCGGGAGCCGTAACGACGGCAACGACATCGAAATTCGCTTGAATCAGGGCTTCAAGGCTTGCAACAGCAAAATCTGGGGTGCCAAAAAAAACAATACGCATAGATGTTGGGGGCTGGGTGAAAATGTTTTTTGGTTGTTGTAAAACATTTTTTGTTTACCTTTGTGGCTTACCAAAACTGATTTTGTGTTAGCAAAGCAACATTTATTTTAGTTCCGAATCCGAAACAAAACTACAAATAATTTAAGTAGAACGGTCGGAGGCCGTTCTATTTTGTTTTTTAACACAGGCATTAAATTTCATAGCTTATGGCAAAGTTTCAATATTATACCGCTGAGGCGCTCGACAAATTAAAGGCTGAATTACATCAATTGAAAATTCAGGGTCGTTCCGACATGGCTAAGCAAATTGCAGAAGCGCGTGACAAGGGTGACTTGAGTGAAAATGCTGAATATGATGCTGCCAAAGATGCGCAGGGACTTTTAGAACTTAAAATATCTAAGTTGGAAGAGGTCGTTTCAAACGCGCGTGTTTTGGATGAATCAACAATTGATTTGACGAAGGTTTCGATTTACTCGATTGTTGAAATTCGTAATACAAAAAACAATGCAACGGTAAAATATACAATTGTTTCTGAGGAAGAGGCGGATTTACGTGCTGGAAAAATCTCGGTTTCGTCTCCGTTTGGAAAGGGATTATTAGGAAAGAAAGTTGGCGAGTTGGCGCAAATTCAAGCACCTGCTGGGCATTTGGAATTTGAGATTATGTCTTTGTCTCGTTAGTTTTTAATAGATGATTCCTAAAGCCTCCAGATTGGGGGCTTTTTTTTATGCCCTAGGTCCAAAGATGGCTGAGCCCACGCGTACCATCGTGGAACCTTCTTGCACAGCGAGTAAATAGTCGCCCGACATCCCCATCGATAATTCTTGCCAATGTACTCGATTAGACGCAATGCCCATTTGTTGGGATTTAAATGTCTCGAAAATTGCCTTTAATTCCTTGAATTCTGATTGAATTTGGTTTGTATTCTCAGTGAATGTTGCCATGCCCATTAACCCCACGATTTCAATGTTGCTTAAGCTTGCTAGTTCGGGATGTTCAAGAATTTCAGTCGCCTCCTGCTTGTCAAGACCAAATTTGCTTTCTTCCTGCGCAATGTACATTTGCAATAAGCACGGAATGACCCGATTATTTTTTGCTGCCTGTTTGTTGATTTCTTTTAAAAGAGCAAAGGAGTCAACGGAATGGATCAGATGAATGAAAGGAGCGATGTATTTTACTTTATTGGTTTGTAGGTGGCCAATTTGGTGCCAACGAATATCTTGGGGCATTTGCGCTTGTTTATCCACCATTTCTTGTACCCGGTTTTCGCCAAAGTCTAGTATGCCGCAAGCGTGCACCGACAATAATTCATCAATAGAGCGCGTTTTAGTTACGACAATCAGTTTACTTGAATAAGGAGCTAATTCAGATTGAATTTTGGCTATTTCTTGCGCTATGGACATCAGTTCGGAAAAAAATTGTGATGTAAAATTAATTTATTATTTTTGATTCTGCGGTGCGCTACGAAAGTTGGCATCAAATATTAAAACGACAATGCAATCAGATTCAATGAGTTCCCGTGAAAAGCGATTGGTGCGCCTGGTCTATCTATTGACCTTTTTGGTGTTGCTATTGGCTGGGATGCTTTACATTGAAAAATTTCAGCCTGGTTTTTGGGCTTTGGAGCAGAAGCAAGAAAATTTTGTGGAGGATGCCAAGGAGCGTTTAGATTCCATATCCAAGCAGTTACAGGTTCGTATGGTACAAATCAAGCGCCTGGGTGGACGTGTGAATGAATTGGAAAAAGCGCGTTTGCAAATTGAAGGCGATCAAAAAGAATTAGCAGAGCATCCTGAAATCGGCCAGGCGGAATTACAAAAGAAATTGGCTTATTACCTTCGCTTGCTTGGAATTAAGGATCAAGAGATCAAAAAACTTCGTCGGGAAAATGTTTTCTTAATCGCCCGAAATGATTCGTTAAGTCGGGAGGCGAAGTTACTGCAAGATGGATTATCAAATGTTCAGAAGGCCTTGCGCGATTCGAGTGCAACTTTTGGGATAGAGAAAAAGGAATTGAGTGAGCGTTCGCGTGTATTGGAAGTGCGAAATCAAGAATTAGCCGAAAAAGTTTCTGTGGCTGCCGCTTTGCGTGCAGAAGGGGTGAACGTATATGCGATTTCTTCACGTGGTAAAGAAACGGGGATGCAAGGCCAAAAGGCGAAACGCATTGATAAAATTCGTGTAATTTTCCATTTGCAAAATAATCCGTTGGCTACACGCGAGATTAAGACGATTTATTTGCGCATCATAGAGCCTACGGGAAATACCTTGTCGGATTATTCCTTAGGGTCTGGCACTGTGATGTTTAAAGGAAAAGAGTTAGTATACACGGCTAAGCAGCGCATATTTTACGAGAACAATCACCAATCGGTGGAATTTATCTATGCTCGTTCAACTCCTTATCGGGAGGGTAAACATGAGATCGAGCTTTATTCGGAAGGGTTTTTAATCGGATTGGGTACTTTCGAGGTTCGATAATTTCAATTTATTTCTAGCTAAGTTTTTGATTATTAAGTATTATTCATACTTTTGCAATCCAAATTTTTTTTAAGTTTTTAAACAACAATTTTGTATGCAATTAAAAAACTACGAGACGGTGTTCATTTTAACTCCCGTTTTGTCTGAGCAACAGACAAAGGACGCCGTTGAAAAATTCAAAAAATTATTGGTAGATAATGGTGCTCAAATCGTTCATGACGATGCTTGGGGCTTACGCAAGTTGGCTTACCCAATCCAAAACAAGCACACAGGATTCTATCAAATCTTTGAATTTGCAGCGGATCCTCAGTTAATCGCGAAATTAGAGCTTGAGTACAAGCGTGATGAGCGTGTAATTCGTTTCTTGACTACTGCGCTTGATAAGCACGCGGTATTGTACAACGAGAAAAAGAGAAAAGGTTTAGTAGGTAGAAAACCAGAAAAAACAGAAGCATAAGATGACATTAGTTAACGAACCTGTAGATAAAAATAGTAATCGCAAGAAGTATTGCCGTTTTAAGAAAGCTGGCATTCAGTACATTGATTACAAAAACCCAGACTATTTATTGAAGTTGGTAAACGAGCAAGGTAAAATTTTACCTCGTCGTATTACAGGAACTTCTTTGAAATTCCAACGTCGTGTGGCGCAAGCAATTAAGCGTTCACGTCATTTAGCCTTGATGCCATATGTGGCGGATGGTTTGAAATAAACTGGGGTAACCTGATAAACATTTGATTGTAAAATAAGATGGAAATTATATTAAAAACGGATATTGCTGGGTTAGGATATAAGAACGATGTAGTAGCGGTAAAAGCTGGTTACGGTCGTAATTACTTAATTCCACAAGGATTTGCTGTTATGGCGACTCCATCCAATCGTAAAGTATTAGCTGAGAACATTAAGCAAGCAGCGCACAAAGTGGAGAAAATCCGTCAAGATGCGTTTGATTTGGCTGCATCGATCGGTGATTTGACATTGACTATTGCTGCGAAAGCAGGTGATAGCGGTAAAATCTTTGGACGTGTAACTAGTTTACAAATTTCTGAGATGTTGAAAGAAAAAGGATTCGATGTAGATCGTAAGAAAATTTCTTTTGACTCAGAAGTGAAAATGACTGGTGATTACACTGCAACGTTGGATTTACACAAGGATGTAAAGCATAAAATTCCTTTTTCTGTTGTAGGAGAGTAATTCAATTACATGCAATAAGTATTGAAGTCGTATTGGTAAACCAATACGACTTTTTTCGTAAATTTGTATTCATTTATTTGTGATATGCGGCTATTTTTCCTTGTTGTTGGTATCTTGATTTGTCATTGGGTTAGCGCTCAAACGCAAGTTGTATTTCCACATAATCGACAAGTGTTTCAGCGGAATGAGCTAAATCAGGCGACTGTTTCCATTTTGGGGAATACATCAAATAAGGCTGATAAGATTCAAGTGTCATTTGTTCCTGTTCAACAAGGGCAAGGGAAATTAATTGATTGGGTTCTGTTGGATGAAAAGCCTGTTGCAGGTGTATTTCAAGGGAAAGTAGTCGTTTCGGGTGGTTGGTATCGTTTGAAAGTTCGTTCATATCAAGGAGCTCGCTTAATTGATTCGACAGAATTAAGTAGGGTTGGAGTGGGTGAGAATTTCTTAATAGCTGGTCAATCAAATGCCGGAGGTACATATCGAAAACCTGTTGAAATAGGCGCACAAGATGATCGAGTTAATTGTGCGAATTTTTATTCGCATTTTACAGAATACAATCCTAGTATCACCCATCGGTTTATTGGTACATATTCTTTAGCATTTCCATTTGATACATTTAATCAAATGGGATCTTTTGCTACGATTGGGCCGAATGGACTTTCTCTGCATTATTGGCCGGCAGTTGGCGACTCTTTAGTGAAAAAATACAATGTGCCTGTGTGTTTTATTAATACAGGTTGGGGTGGCTCATCCATTCGTAATTGGGCTGAGTCAGCTAGAGGCGTAGCTTCGCGAAATCCATGGGTGCCTGAATTGTTTTATCAATTGGGTTTTCCATATAAAAATCTAAGTCGGTCCTTGGAAATTTATGGACAAAAAATGGGATTTCGGGCTATTTTGTGGCATCAAGGAGAAACGGATGCCGAATTTAAAATGTCCCAGAATACCTATAAAAGTTATTTGACAGAGATAATAAATGCTTCTCGTAAAGATGCGAATTTTGATATTCCCTGGATTGTTGCACAAGCTTCACGCGGTGGAGGATGTGCAGACTCTACGGTGATTTTAAGTCCTCAAATACGAGCAGCACAGAAATTTGTCGCTTCTGATTCATCAGGGTTAAAACAAGTTTTTGAAGGTCCTAATACCGATGTTATTGAAGTCCCTAGGAGTCCAGCTCCTTATTATACTTGTGTGCACTTTTCTCCAGCTGCATTTGCTGATTTAGCTGTTGCATGGACTTCAAGTATTGATGCCGCAGTCAAAAAGGGAATTAATTATATGAAACCAGACCCAATGCCTAATATTGCGGCATTTTGTGGGCCACAAAATTCAATCGTCCTAAAAAAACTCAATTCAAAGTACACGAAGGGCAATTGGTTTAATTCGCAAGGCCAATTGATTGGAAGTATATTTGATAATATAAATTTAAACACTGGAATTTATTCAGCTACATTGAGTGATAGTTTGGGGCGCGAATTTACGATTCCTGCTTTGCAAATTTCAAATTTAAATCCGCCTTCTGCTCCTAGTATAAAAGCATTAACGGATACCCTTTTCTGTGCTAACACTTCTGTGAATTTGCAGGCAATCGAAGGGAAAGTATCCTACATTTGGAATACGGGTAGTTTGGAGCCAACAATTACGGTGAATAATACAGGAGTTTTTCGAGTGAAAACGATTGATGATTTAGGATGTGTTTCTGAATTTTCAAAAGCTGTCTCCACGCAAAGTTATCCCCAGCCTCAGGCACCTACAATTAGTGCTATGTCACCTTATTATTTGTCAACGGGTCAGCGTATTACAGGATTAGATTATGTTTGGTATCTGAATGGAATTAAAATTCCAGCTATGAATAATAATTTTAACCTTCACGTAAAGGCTTCAGGTACTTATCAAGCACGTGCTTCAACGGCCTATCCTAAAGGTCCTACATGTTTGTCTAATTTATCAAATGAAATAATTTACCAACTTCCTGGAGGAAATGGACTAGTTACTTATCCAAATCCTGTATCAAAAGAGTTAATTATTCAATCGCAATTTGATTTGGTTGGTGCAAAGTACATTGTATACGGATTAGATGGGCGCGAAGTTTTACAAGGAATGATAGACGATTCTGTTGAGTTTAAAGTTAGCGTGGGATCACTTAACTCCGGGACGTATAAATTAGTAATTATATCGCTAGATTTGGGGGTGCTTCAAAAAACGATTGTTATTGATAATCATTAATAAAAAAAGCCATCCGTCAATTGACAGATGGCTTTTCTCTTATAGTTAAAAGCTTACACTAACGCAGCTTTTAAGTTTGTATCCAAAGCTTCTAAGAACTCTTCCGTATACAAGTAGTGCTCACCATGATTTACTTTGTTTCCGTGAATACATACAGCTAAGTCTTTTGTCATTTTACCTGACTCAACAGTCTCAACACATACTTTTTCCAATGTTTGGCAGAAGTTAATTAAAGCCGCATTGTTGTCTAATTTACCACGGAATTCCAATCCACGTGTCCAAGCAAAAATTGATGCAATTGGATTTGTAGATGTAGGCTTTCCTGCTTGGTGGTCACGGTAGTGACGTGTAACCGTTCCGTGCGCTGCCTCAGCTTCCATAACCTTTCCGTCTGGAGTAATCAACACAGAAGTCATTAAACCTAATGAGCCGAAACCTTGTGCAACCGTATCCGACTGAACGTCTCCGTCATAGTTTTTACAAGCCCAAACAAAGTTACCATTCCATTTCAAAGCAGATGCAACCATGTCATCGATTAAACGGTGCTCGTAAACGATTCCCGCAGCGTCAAATTTCGCCTTGTAATCTGATTGGTAGATTTCCTCAAAAATATCCTTGAAACGACCATCATATTTCTTCAAGATCGTATTTTTCGTCGATAAATATAATGGCCATCCTTTGCTCAATGCCATGTTAAAGCATGAGTGCGCAAAGCCTTTGATTGATTCGTCTGTGTTGTACATTGTTAACGCAACACCATCCCCTTTAAAGTTGTATACTTCAAATGTTTGTGCTTCGCCACCTTCTTCCGGTGTGAATGTTACCGTTAATTTACCTTTTCCTTTTGTTACGAAATCGGTTGCTCTGTACTGATCGCCAAATGCGTGACGACCAATCATAATCGGCGCAGTCCAGTTTGGTACTAAACGTGGCACATTTGAACAAACGATAGGCTCGCGGAAAACAGTACCATCCAAAATGTTACGAATCGTACCATTTGGAGACTTCCACATTTGCTTTAAATCGAATTCTTTCACACGTGCTTCATCCGGAGTGATTGTCGCACATTTGATTCCAACACCGTATTTTTTGATAGCCTCAGCTGCCTCAATCGTTACTTGGTCATTCGTTTCATCACGATACTCTACACCTAAATCGTAGTATTTAATATCTACATCGACGTAAGGCAAGATCAATTTGTCTTTGATAAATTTCCAAATGATGCGAGTCATTTCGTCTCCATCAAGCTCAACGACCGGGTTGGCCACTTTAATTTTTTCCATTTTGATACAGATTGTTTATAAGCTTTCAAATAATCGGGCTTAGGCACGATTAATCTTGCAAAGGTAAATAAGGAATTCTTTTTTATTCACGATTTTGAGGTAAATTTGAAGGATTGAGTCAATATTTTTTATGGAAACGGTTATTAAGATTGCCTGTCAGGATGAAAAAGGTCTCGTGCACAAAATCACAGGCATTTTATTCGAAAAATTATTGAATGTCACACGCACAAATGAATTTGTTGATGAGGCATTTAATCAGTTTTTTATGCGCATTTCCTATGTAGGGAATTGTGAAATTCATGCGCTTCAAGCTGAACTTTTAGCCGTATTACCGCAAAATGCTCAGGTTGAAATCATTCCGCCCGCATTAAAACGTGTTGTCTTATTAGTAACCAAAGAGCATCACTGCCTGGGAGACTTATTAATCCGTTCACAATTCCAAGATCTCCCATTTCGAATCGAAGCGGTCATAGGTAATCATGCGATATTAGCCGGTCTATGTGCACAATTTCAAATGCCTTTTCATCTCATCAGTGCCGATGGACTGGAGCGCGAAGTACATGAAAAGCTTGTTGAAGCCCAAATTGATGCTTACTCTCCAGACTATATTGTTTTGGCGAAGTATATGCGCATTTTGACTCCCAGCTTTTCTGCGAAATACTTGGGTCGGATGATTAATATTCATCACTCGTTTTTGCCCGCGTTTGTGGGGGCGAAGCCTTACCAACAAGCCTTTGACCGTGGCGTTAAGATTATCGGTGCCACCGCCCATTTCGTGACAGATGACCTGGATGAAGGTCCGATTATTTGCCAAGATGTCGTAGCGGTCAATCATAGCTATTCTGCCAAAGAGATGGCTAAAGCGGGTAAAGATGTGGAGAAGATTGTCTTAGCGAATGCCTTAAAGATGGTTTTCGAAGATCGCGTTTTCATGCATCAGAATAAGACCATCATTTTTGATTAAGAATTTGCTCCAAAATGCGTAAATTGCATTCCCTTTTTATCATACTATGTTTGAAAATTTAAGTTCCAAGTTAAGTACCGCGATGCGGACCCTCAAAGGAAACGGACGCATCACCGATGTGAACGTTGCCGCGACCGTCAAAGAAATTCGTCGGGCGTTAATGGATGCTGATGTAAACTATAAAGTTGCCAAAGAAATCACGGATCGTATCAAGGATCAGGCCATGGGCCAGAAAATCTTGATTGCTGTTGAACCAGGCCAATTATTAGTTAAGATCGTTCAAGAGGAGTTGACCCAATTAATGGGTGGAACCAAACAAGATATTAACCTAAAAGGTGATCCTGCGGTTGTTTTAATCGCTGGTTTACAAGGTTCAGGTAAGACGACTTTCTCGGGTAAATTAGCCCAACATATTAAAAAAGGAGGCAGAAATGTCTTGTTGGTAGCCTGTGATATTTATCGTCCCGCTGCGATTGACCAATTGAAAGTATTGGGAGAGCAAGTAGACGTAGAAGTTTACGCAGAACCTGAAAATAAAGACGCTGTTTCCATCGCACAAAATGCCTTGTCTTATGCCCGCAAAATGGGTAAGAAAGTTGTGATTGTTGATACTGCGGGTCGTTTGGCTGTCGATGAAGCCATGATGAATGAGATTGCAGCGGTTAAGGAAGCAATTCGACCAACCGAAATTTTGTTCGTAGTGGATTCCATGACCGGACAAGATGCGGTGAATACAGCCAAAACCTTCAATGATCGCTTGAATTTTGATGGGGTTGTCCTAACGAAATTAGATGGTGATTCACGTGGGGGTGCCGCACTTTCTATTCGTCAGGTTGTTGATAAGCCGATCAAGTTTATCTCAACAGGTGAGAAAATGGAAGCATTGGATTTGTTCTATCCGGACCGGATGGCAAATCGCATTTTGGGCATGGGTGACGTGCTTTCTTTGGTTGAACGTGCTCAACAAGCTTTTGATGAAGAAGAAGCAGCCCGCTTAAACAAGAAGATTCGTCAAAACAACTTCTCATTCGAAGATTTCTATGCGCAATTGCAACAAATCAAGAAGATGGGTAATATCAAAGATTTGATGGGCATGGTTCCGGGTATGGGCCAAGCTGTGAAGGATGTGGATATTTCAAATGACTCGTTCAAGCCAATTGAAGCTATTATCCAATCAATGACCTTGAAAGAGCGTCAAAACCCCGATATTTTGAACCCGACGCGTAAAAACCGCATTGCAGCTGGATCGGGGACATCGATCCAACAAGTCAATGGCTTGTTGAAGCAATTTGAAGACATGCGTAAAATGATGCGCATGATGAACAAAGTGCAAGATGGTAAAATGAAAATGCCGAACATGGGAAACATGTTCAAACGATAAAATTTGGCAAAGCCTTGATTCTATTTACGAATCAAGGCTCCCAATTCCTTCTCAAAGCGCGTGATCAATCGATCCATCGTCGCATCAATCACTTTATCAGTTAGTGTTTGAGTTTCATCTTGTAGGATGAATGAAACGGAATAGGATTTCTTTCCTTCTCCTAAATTCTTACCCACATACACATCAAAAACAGCTACGCTCTTCAGTAAATTCTTTTCCGTTTGTTCCGCCACACGTTGAATGGCTTGCAAGCTGACCGTTTGGTCTAATACGAGCGATAAGTCGCGACGCACCTCTGGGAACTTTGAAATTTCTTGATATACGAAGTTTCCTTTCTCTTGCTTCATCCAGAAATCCCAATCGAAATCTGCCATGAAAACTTCCTGTTTCACGTCGAATTTTTGAGCCAATTTCGGATGCACTAATCCTAGCGAAACGACTGGTTTTTTGTTGACCGTAATCGTTAAACCATAGGCAAACACCTGCGATTGTTCAATCACCGTCGTGTCAAATTGCGCTACGCCCAATTGCTTCATCGTCGCAATTACTTGCGCATATAATTGGTGCAATTGACTTTTTTGTGGCGCATGCGACCAGGTTTCCCCTTCCGC
Source organism: Aquirufa echingensis (assembly GCF_042714525.1). Taxonomy (NCBI): domain Bacteria; kingdom Pseudomonadati; phylum Bacteroidota; class Cytophagia; order Cytophagales; family Flectobacillaceae; genus Aquirufa; species Aquirufa echingensis. The sequence continues at coordinate 195,552 of NZ_JBBKYA010000004.1, forward strand.
AAGTCCCGTTGTATAAAGCGCCAAATGGCGTTTTTCGATAAACTTCTCACCTTTTTTATGGTAAGTCTTTCCGAATTCGAAAAGTTTCAAGTCTTTTTGTCGGCGGTTAATATTGTGCGCCAAAACCTCCAAACCATGGAATACCAAATGCTGACGCATGACGCCTAAATCTTCCGATAATCGGTTTAAGATTTCAACTGTGTCAAACGTAAGATCCTTGGCGATTAAGCCATGGTATTCTCCTTTTGTCAAAGAATTGCTGATGATTTCTTGGAAACCTTTGGCAGCTAAACTTTGTCCAATCGTCAATTGAACTTTTTCCTTATCGAGGGCCGGGAATTCTGAGATGAATTTGGCACTTAAATTTTCCGATAAAGGAATGTTGTCCAATCCATGGATACGAAGAATTTCTTCAATGATATCTGCCTCTCGTGTAACATCCACACGGTATGCGGGAGCTATTGCGATAAACCCTTCTGCCGATTTATTTTTTAACTCGAAATCCAAAGCAACAAGAATTTCTTGGATGCGGTCCGCGCCGATTTCTATCCCGATGAGCTGCTTGATTCGCGCATAGGTCATTTGAATTTCTGCCAAAACTGGTTTTTCTGGATAATAATCCACCAAGTCGGAGCTGATTTGTCCGCCTGCGATTTCTTGGATTAATAAGGCTGCATATTGAATCGCAAAAGCTTTTGCTTCAATGTCTGTTCCACGTTCGAAACGGAATGATGCATCTGTTTTTAAGCTATGAATTTGTGCTGCTTTACGGATGCGTTCGGGTTTGAAATAAGCTACTTCTAGATAAATACGAGACGTTGAATCTTGAATCGATGAATCCGCGCCTCCCATGACACCGGCTAAGCCAATCGGCCCTTCAGCATCACAGATCATGATTTCTTCTCCTGATAAAGTTCGCTCAGTGCCATCAAGCGTGGTAAATTTTGTGCCTGCTTTTGCTTGGTCAACGATTAATTTGCCGCCACGTAATTGATTCCAGTCATACGCGTGCATCGGTTGGCCTAAACCATGGCAAATGTAATTCGTCACATCGACAATGTTATTGATGGGACGTAAGCCAATAGCCGATAAACGCTCTTGTAACCATGCAGGTGATGGACCTACTTGAACGCCATCAATCGTTAGTCCGCAAAAACGTGTACAACCTGTGTCTTGAATTTTTACCTCGATAGGGAATGAATTGTTTGCAACCTTAAATGCAGATACATCGGGTAGTTTTACCTCGATTCCACTAACAGCTTTAATGTCACGCGCTACACCCCAGTGCGATGCTGCATCTGCACGGTTTGGTGTCAGGCCGATTTCCAATACAAGGTCTGAGTCGATTTGGAAATATTGCGCTGCAGGAGTTCCGTTAGTTAATGTTGTGTCTAAAATCAAGATGCCATCATGCGATGTGCCGATGCCAATTTCGTCTTCGGCGCAAATCATTCCCTCGGATGGTTGCCCGTATACTTTACGTTTTTCAATCGTAAAAAGTGCTTTTCCCGTATTGTCGTATAAAGTCGTGCCCGGCGTTGCGACAATCACTTTTTGGCCTGCAGCAACATTCGCTGCGCCACAAACGATCGTCAATATTTCGTCAAGTCCAGCGTCAACAGTCGTCAGACTGAGTGTTTTTTCTTTTACTTCAAATTTTTCACAGGTCAATACTTCACCTACAACGAATCCACGTAACCCCCCAGGGATTTTTTCGTGTGCTTCGATGCCTTCTACTTCTAAACCTGTATTTGTTAATAATACATCGAGTTCCTCTGCTTGGCCTTGTTGGGGCAAACGAGCCAAATCAATAAAATCACGTAACCAATTAATCGAAATCTTCATGTTGCTGAATTAGCGGGATAACTTCATTTTATAATCCACAGAAACCTTCCCGCGGGTAATATCACTTAACTTGTTTTTGATCATCCGTTTTTTGACAACATTCAGGTGATCCGTGAATAAAATCCCTTCAATGTGATCGTATTCATGCTGAATGATACGTGCGGCAAAGCCTTCAAAAACGTCTGTTCTCTCTTCACCTTTCTCCGTCCAGTAATGGATTTTGACATATTCGGGTCTAAAAACTTCACCACGAATGCCTGGAATGGATAGGCATCCTTCTTCGAATCCCCATTCTTCGCCTGTTTCATCTAAGATGGTTGCGTTCACAAAAACCTTTTTGAAATCGATTAAGGATGGGTCAATGTCCTCTTCTTCTTCTCCTTCATTCATGGGTCTACCATCAACAACAAAAAGGCGGATGTCCATGCCGATTTGAGGTGCTGCAAGGCCTACGCCACTAGCAGCATACATGGTTTCAAACATGTCTTCAGAAAGCTTGACTAAATCAAGGGAACTGAAATCAACAGGTTTTGCCACTTTGCGTAGGACCGGGTCGCCGTAAGGGATGATGGGATATATCATTGTCTATAAAAAATCAAACCGCAAATTTAACGAAAAAACGGGAAAATGTGGAATTTTTAAAAGCGAATGGAGTCCTTTGGTTTCCTTATTTTTTTGTAATTTGCGAAGATTATGAAACCTAAGTTGTTTTTTGATATAAGATAAAAATATGAATCGTAACTTTTTTAAAGCACATCCTTGGCATGGTATCCAAATTGGAGACCAAATGCCTGAACAAGTAACTGCATTTATTGAAATCGTACCTACGGATACGGTTAAATATGAAATTGATAAACAAACGGGATATTTGAAGATTGATCGTCCTCAAAAATTCTCTAACATTGTTCCCGCTCTATATGGCTTTTTGCCACAAACCTATTGTGCGGATGGTATTGCGGAATTAGCGCGTAAATATTCAGGTAAGGATATTATGCAAGGTGATGGGGATCCATTGGATATTTTAGTGCTTTCTGAGCGTGCAATCACGCATGGTGATATTTTATGTCAAGCAATTCCTATTGGAGGAATTCGTATGATTGATAAGGGTGAGGCGGATGATAAAATCATTGCGGTATTGAAGGATGATCCTATTTATGGCAAGTGGCGTGATATTTCTGACGCACCGAAGGATATCGTTCAACGTTTACGTCACTATTTTTGGACGTACAAGATGTTGCCTGGCGAAACTACTTCGCTTGCTGTAGATATTGATGACGTATATGGTCGCGAGATTGCGCATGAGGTAATTCGTCAATCACGCGAAGATTACCGTAAAAACTTTGGATAGACATTTGACCGTTGGTCATATTTAGAGCCAAATTGAATGAAAGCTTTCGATATTCGTATCGACTAAACTAATAGCTATGTGGCAATTTGTTAAATATTCGTTGGCTACCCTGGTAGGCATTTGCTTGTTTTTTGTTTTTGCTTTACTCCTGATTGTTGGCGTAGGAGCTGCAATGGAAGGCGGAGAGAAAGAGTTTGAAGTAAAAGAACAGTCGATCTTACGGTTAGATTTGAATCGACCATTCGTAGAAAATGCCTCTACGGAAGATAATCCATTAGATGATATACCCAATCCTTTCTTTGCCAATACGGATAAATTAGGATTAATTCAGGTACTATCTGCCTTGGAGCGCGCTCGAGTTGATTCCAATATCAAGGGAATTTACTTGGATGTAAGCTTTCCGATTGCGGGTTATGCCAAATTGACCGAGGTCCGCAATGCGTTAGCGAAATTCAAAAAGTCGGGGAAATTTGTCTATGCTTACGCGAATTCATATTCGGAAAAAGGATACTTCGTGGCTTCCGTTGCTGATGTCGTATATCTTAATCCGGCTGGTTTATTGGACTTCAATGGGGTGAGTGTTCAATACATGTTTTTCAAAAAAGCTTTTGATAAATTAGAGATTGAGCCTTTGGTTTTCCGAGTAGGACAGTTTAAATCTGCTGTGGAGCCGTTTATTCGGGAGGATATGAGCCCTGAAAACAAGATGCAGACCTTGTCTTTTATTCAGTCCATTAATAAAGATGTTTTCCAAAAAATATCGGAGAGTCGGGGAATTTCAGCTGCGAAGCTAAATACGATTGCAGATAGTTTACAAGCATTTGATCCAAGAAATGCGGAACGTTTGGGCATGGTCAAATTGGGTTATTTGGATGAATTTGAGGCGAAATTGAAGTCTTTGACGGGTAAAAAAGCTTCTGAGGAGTTGAAATATGTCAAGCTTGGTGATTATCTACATGCTAAAAATCCCATTCCAACGGTTGAGGGAAACAACAAGATTGCAGTCCTAGTTGCTGAAGGTGAAATTGTTGGGACGCAAGGTGGCGATGGTAGTATTGGATCTGATGATTTTGTTAAAGAGTTGAAGAAACTGCGTGAAAATAAATCCGTGAAGGCAATTGTATTGCGAATCGATTCGCCGGGTGGATCTTCATTAGCTTCTGATATCATGTGGCGCGAGATTGAGCTAACTAAGAAAGTGAAGCCGGTCATTGCATCCATGTCGGATTATGCTGCTTCAGGTGGATATTACATGGCGATGGGGACGGATGTGATTGTGGCGCAGCCTACAACGATTACGGGTTCTATTGGTATTTTTGCGCAATGGTTGAACTTGGATAATTTCTTTAAAAACAAATTAGGTATTACGCAAGATCATGTAAATACACATGCCCATTCGAATTTTATGACGTCCGCAAGTTCGCTGACTGATTTCGAGAAATCGGTTGTGCAAAACATGGTCAATCAAGGTTATTTGTCATTTACTTCCAAAGCTGCGCAAGGTCGTAAGATGTCTTTAGTCAAATTGCAATCTTTAGCCGGAGGACGTGTGTGGACGGGTGTTCAAGCCAAGCAAATTGGATTAGTAGATGAGTTAGGAGGTTTGGATCGGGCGATTGAAATTGCGGCCGACCGAGCAAAATTGCCTCCAGCGAGTTATAAAGTTGCGGTTTATCCCAAAGAGAAATCGTTTTTTGATGAATTGCTTTCAAGTGCTTTTTCAGAGTCTTCGATGGAGTCTCGTTTTGTGCAGTCCAATATGCCTTGGACAAAGTCAATTTGGGAATTAGATCGCATGAAAAAGCGTGAAGGGTTTTTGGCATTGATGCCGTTTATGATGGAATTGGAATAGTTAATTAAGAATATGGAGATTAGAAATAATTGGACACGTGAAGAGGTTGAACAGATTTTCAACCAACCTTTTTTGGATTTAGTATATCAAGCGGCTACGGTTCACCGTGCTTATCATGATCCGAATGAAGTGCAAATCAGTACGCTTTTGTCTATCAAAACAGGTGGATGTCCTGAGGATTGCTCATACTGCTCTCAAGCAGCTCGTTACCATACAAATGTTAAGGTTCAGAAGCTTTTGCCTTATGAAGAGGTGATTCAGGCAGCTGTTCGTGCGAAAGATAATGGTAGTTCTCGTTTTTGCATGGGTGCTGCCTGGCGTGAAGTGCGTGATAATAAAGACTTTGATCGTGTTTTAGACATGGTAAAAGGGGTGAATTCTTTGGGTATGGAGGTTTGTTGTACCCTGGGAATGCTTTCAGAAGATCAAGCGCAAAAGTTGAAAGATGCAGGCCTTTATGCCTACAATCATAACATCGATACATCTGAAGAATATTACGATGATGTCATCTCAACGCGTACCTATGATGATCGTTTAGAAACGTTAGGGAATATACGTAAGGCGAAATTGTCGGTATGTTCAGGAGGAATTATTGGTATGGGTGAAAGCGCAGCGGACCGAATCGGGATGTTGTTGACTTTGGCGAATTTGCCGGAACATCCAGGTTCAGTACCTGTGAATAATTTAGTTCCTGTGGAAGGGACGCCATTTGAGAACCAACAAACTGCATCGGTGTGGGATTTGGTTCGCGTGATTGCAACGGCTCGTATTATGATGCCTAAGTCGGCGGTTCGTTTATCCGCAGGTCGTTTGGAATTAAATTATGAAGGCCAAGCGTTCTGCTTTATGGCTGGTGCAAATTCGATTTTCTCAGGTGATGTCTTATTGACTACACCGAATCCAGATGCGAAGTCGGATAAGGAGTTATTCCAAATCTTAAACATCAAGCCGAAAGAGGCTTTCAAGGATGAGCAGAAAGCGGGGATTGAGTTTAATCAAATCCCAAGTGCACAGGGACTTGAACATAAACATTAAAATGCAAGCGCTATTCCGAAAGGGGTAGCGCTTTTTTCATACGGTAATGTTGGATTTCCCCAAAGAGTAAGTACGATTCTTGTTCAATGTGATAGCCTAAGCTCTTGTAAAATGGCACTGCATTTTCGCGTGCTTCAAGAACCATTTCTTGCCATCCATTTTCCACTGCTACCTTTTCCAAGTAACTCATTATCAGTTTTCCAATTCCTTTGCCTTGTTGGTCCGTTGCTACCGCGACGCATCTCACTTGGCCCTGTAAATGGGCACATTCATGCATGCGTGCCACGCCGAGTGCTTTTCCGTCTTCATCAATAGCCATTACATGAATGGCTGTTGCTTCATCTTGTAAAACTTCAGAACCAAGTGGTTGATTCCAAGGTTCACGCAATACGTGGTAGCGCAGGGCGTAATAGGCCTTCCAATCGGCTTCTGTATGTGGTGCTTTGATTTCCATAAAAAGTAAACGCTGCCAGGGTCATGACCCTGGCAGCGTTAGCAAAAATAGGTAAAAATGTCGAACGTGATTTGCCGTTCAACAAATTATCATAAAACTTATTTTGCAAAATTCACAGCCCGCATTTCACGTATAACCGTTACTTTGATTTGGCCAGGATACTGCATTTCTTTCTCGATTTTTTGCGAGATATCAAACGATAGCTTTGATGCTTTGTCATCACTCACATGCTCAGAATCAACGAGGATACGTAATTCGCGGCCTGCTTGGATGGCATAACATTTTTGAACGCCTTGGAATGATGTCGCTAAATCTTCCAAATCACGTAAACGCTTCATGTAAGATTCCATCATCTCACGACGAGCGCCTGGGCGTGAGCCGGAGATCGCATCACATACTTGGATGATTGGTGAAATCATCGAAGTCATTTCGCACTCATCGTGGTGAGCACCGATTGCATTACAAACCTCTGGATGCTCTTTGTATTTTTGAGCTAATTCCATGCCCAACAATGCGTGAGGCAATTCGGGCTCTTCATGCCAAACTTTACCAATATCATGGAGTAAACCGGCACGTTTTGCAAGCTTCGCATTTAAGCCTAATTCAGCTGCCATGGTCGCACATAATTTGGCTACTTCACGGGAGTGTTGTAATAGGTTTTGGCCATACGATGAACGGAAACGCATACGCCCTACCATCTTAATTAATTCCGGGTGCAATCCGTGAATACCTAAGTCGATAACCGTTTTTTCTCCGATCTCAATGATCTCGTCATCGATGTTCTTTTTAGTCTTGTTCACTACCTCCTCAATACGTGCAGGGTGAATACGACCATCTTGTACCAAACGGTGTAAAGATAGACGGGCAATTTCCCGACGAACCGGATCGAAACCTGAAATGATGATGGCTTCAGGGGTATCATCAACGATGAACTCAACTCCTGTTGCTGCTTCTAATGCGCGGATGTTACGACCTTCCCGACCGATAATCTTTCCCTTGATGTCGTCTGACTCAATATTGAAAACAGATACACAGTTTTCAATCGCGTTCTCTGCTGCGGTACGTTGGATTGTTTCAATCACAACTTTTTTCGCTTCTTTGGTCGCTGTTAATTTTGCTTCCTCGATGGCTTGTTTCACAATGGAACTTGCCTTAGACTCTGCCTCCGCCTTCAAGGCATCGATTAATTGTTGGCGTGCCTCATCCGCAGAAAGATTCGCAATTTTCTCTAATTGGTTGATTTGCGTCGCAAGCATGGCTTCCGCCTCTTCTCGTTTCTTTTCTACCTCTTCGAATTTCTTGCGGTAGTTTTCTTCTTTCGACTGAATGCTTTGTTTTTGGGATTGCAACTCTTGATCTGCAATGCGTTGTTGCTCTTGTTGTTGGGTTAACGTACGTTCTTTTTCACGTAGTTTTTGTTCGTTTTCTAAAAGGATTCCTTTCTTAGCCTGTGTCTCTTCTTCAAACTCTCCACGCAAACGCAAGAAGTTTTCTTTCGCCTCAAGCATGCGGTCTTTCTTCAAGTTTTCCGCTGCAAATTCTGCATTTTTTAGGATTTCGGCTGCTTTTCGTTGGGCTTCCTCCTCATGGTTCTTGTTTGATTTGGAAGAAAAAGACTTCCCAATAAACAAGCCACCCGCTGCGGCAACGATGGAAATAATAATGGATATAATGGTCATATAAATTGTTAGTTTATGAACATCGGCTCCAAAACGACTGATGAAAAGGGGATTTATAGTTGAAATTCATCTACGAGCGCTAATAATTGCTCGTTCTCAGATTGAACATTGTTGCTTAATGATCTTGTTTCCGTCTCGAATTTCAATCCACACATAGCTAAATCCAATGCCACAAGGGCCATAATCTTACTTGGATCTGAACTATTTGTCTCTTTCTCGTAATATTTTACGAGGCGGTTAACCAAATTTGCCGCTTTCCGCACACATGACTCCTCCTCTTCACTAACCTTTAGCGCGACATTTTGTATGCCTAAAAGGAGATTACAAGGTAATTTAGTACTCATGGTTTGCGTAATTGCTCAATACAATGATCTATACTTACTATATATTCGTCTAACTTTTTCTTCAGTTCAGCTTTAGCTGCCTCTGTATCTTCTGTATTAACTACAAGTTTACCAATTTTATCTGATTTTTTAAAGCTTTTCTCCAATTCTTTTGATTGGCTCAATGCTTCTTGTAATTCTCGTGTTTTGGCGTCGAGTTTCTCTTGTAAATCTTTATTTGATCTTTCTAGCTCCGCAATTTTTCCCGCATTTTCTTGTAAACGCGCAACCATCAAACTAATTTTTAGTTTGAGATGTAGGTATTGCGTTTTCAATTCTTGCTTCATGCTAGTCAATTAATTTGGGCTTACCCGTTTTCCAAGAAAATTCACGAACCAGTAAATAACCGAGCAATACAATGATTGCAAAATTTTGGTTAATGAAAGTTGGTAGTGGACTTACTTGCGCTAAGGCATTGGCTCCGTAGATAAGTACAGCGCCCAACAAGATATAAAATAAATCACTTTTCCAGCGGTACGGGGTTGGGGAATATTTTTGGCCTCCCAAATAACAAAACACCGCCATGACGATACTCGATCCTAAAAATGCATAAGCACAAGCCATGTAACCATACATGGGTATAAAAAGGATATTGCCTGCTAAGGTTACAGCTAATCCGATCAAGGTGATTACCGTTCCATAATAGGTCTTGTTAGTCTGTTTAAACCAAACTGATTGGGTATAATAAATACCTAAAAATAGATTTGCCAATAATAACACAGGGACGATGTCCATGCCTTCCCAGTAAATCGCCCGACGTAAAAACAGGGTCTTGATCCAGAATAAATTACACGAAACGCCGACCCATAAAAAGGTGCAGACAATGACAAACCAATGTGTGATTAAGGCTAAATTTTCTTTACTGTTTTCGGTTGTTTTTTTGCCAAGAAAGAAAGGTTCTGCGGAATATTTGAATGCTTGTATGGCCAAACTCATGAATACAGAAAGTTTATAGCAGTTACCATATATACCTAGCGCGACTTGCGAACTTTTTCCCGGATAAAAACCTTCAGGCAGGTAAGACTCTAAAAGTAGACGATCAAACATCAAATTGAACATGGCAGCTAAACTCATGAACATAATCGGGTATGCATAAATCCAAAGTGCTTTGAATTCCGACCAATCCCATCTCCAACGGTATGCTTTGAATTCGGCTGATAGCCAATAAAACAAACTTGCATTAGCAATTAAATTAGCCAAAAAGATGTAGCCTGCGCCTATACCTGGATTATATAGGTCGCGCAAAAATTGAGGTGCATCTATTTGAATTTCTCCGGCTTGTAAAGGCTTTAATAGCATCAAGAAAAAAAGGTTCAAGCCGACATTAATCAAGATCGAAACGATTTTTGCCTTGACGAATGTCTTGATTTTATTCTCCAATCGTAATTTGGCAAATGGGATCGCTGTAATCGCATCAATGGCTAAGATTAACGCTAACCAATTCAAGAATAGGCCTTTGCCAGGATAGCCTAATTGAACCATGATAGGTTCTGCAAATAGAAAAAGGAAAAGTGTGAAAACGCCCGATGTGACGATGATAGCCGTCATGATTAGCTGGTAATATTTCTCAGGGGCTTCTTTGGCAAAACGGAAATAGGCTGTTTCCATTCCGTATGTGTATATGATGTTGGCAATGGCTACATAGCCATACAACTTCACATTGACACCTAATTCCGCCGGAAGAAATGCCCAGGTGTGCACAAAAACGAGTAAAAAATTGAGGGAACGGCCTAAGATGGTACTAAAACCATACGAAAGAGTTTCTCCTGCTAATTTTTTCAGAATGGACATAATTGTATCTTTGCCAAAATTCAAAGTTACATAATTTGTTAGGACCCTTGAGTTTCCTGTCGAAAATTGTAACAAAAACTCCTCAAATGAAAAATATCATTGCCTTTTTAGGCCTATTTTTAACGATTACGCAGCTTGCAAACGCACAGTCAATCTCCTATTATCCTTTTAATTCGCAGTTGGCCGTTTCTTCCAATCCTACCAATATGGCGTGGGCTGAGGTTCGTATGCAAATGAATTCAGCCACATCAGCCATCACATCGGAGTTTGGTCCCATGCTTACGGTTTATAAAACCAAAGATGCCGTTTTTTATACAGGTGGTGGCGTGAACATCGGCTGGATGTCCAATGTGTTCAATCAATCTTCTTTACTGAAAGGTTATTATGGGAGCTTTGGAGTACGTGCATATCCCTTTACATCTGTCCCGCATTTGGGCCTAAATTTTGAATTTACCCCCTACACGGATTCGAAGGTGCAGACAGGACTTTTACGAGCTTGGTTGGGCGTTAATTACCATTTTGGCAAAAACAAATTGAAGTAATTACTCCTTCTGATAGCCAATTGTCTGGTAAAATTGTTCCGAATAGCTGTCACTCAATGGGATGTGATTTTCCCCTATTTTAACTTTCTGGTTGCGTATCGATTCGATTTTTTTCAGGGATACGATAAAGGATTTGTGTATGCGTAGGAATTCGTCCGAAGGTAATTTTTCGCTGATGAGTTTCATGGTCATCCGACAAACGATCGGGTATTTTTGATTGCGCACATGTATTTTGATGTAATCTTTCAAGCCTTCGATATACAAAATATCCTCAAGCATGATTTTCATCAAAGAGTAATCGGCATGAATGAAAATATAATCCACCTTCGCATCAGCCTTCACGATATTGCCTTGTAGGGCTAATTTGCTTTTGAAATAATCAAGGGCCTTATGGCTTGCTTTCAAAAATCGTTCGAAAGAAATGGGTTTCAATACGTAGTCGATCACATCTAGATTGAAGCCTTCCAAGGCGTATTGTTGGTATGCTGTCACAAAAATAACCATCGGTTTTTGTGTCAATCCTTCCAAAAACTGAACCCCTGTTAATCCTGGCATTTGAATGTCTAGGAAAATAAGATCAACCGTATTGTTTTGCAAATATTCGATCGCCTCAAAGGCATTGCGACAGCGCGCTTCAAGCTTTAAGAAGGGTACTTTGGCAATATTATCTTCAACCAAATCCAATGCTAAACTTTCATCGTCGATGGCGATACATTTTAAAATCGTGTTCGGAATTTCCGAAAATGTTTCTTTCGTTTCCATCGTTTTAACTGTGTGTGATTTTCAAATCGACGTTATAGGTATTCGCACTTTCCGTAATCTTAAGTTCGTGATTTTCCGGGTAAAGTAATTCCAATCTTCTGCGCACATTGGTTAATCCGATGCCTGAACTTTCGTCTTTTTTCTCGGTAGGCTGATTGCTCGTTTTGTTTTTGACAACAAAATGTAAATAGGTCGGATTGTCAAATAGTTGAATGCTGATGCTGGGTTTTTCGATCATCCCCACACCATGTTTGAAGGCATTTTCAACAAATGGAATCAGCAACATGGGTTCGATATTTCCTGATGTCCCCGAAATTTCGGATTTAAATTCGATATCGATGTCATTTCCAAATCGCAAGCGCTGTAGTTCAATGTAAGATTCTAAGTAGTTCGCTTCCTTGCTAATCGCAACTTTGGAATCACTTGTTTCGTAAATCATGTAGCGCATCAATTCCGATAATTTGATCACAACAGGCTCTACACTTTCTGGTTTTCTTCTAGAAAGGGAAACAATACTATTCAACACATTGAACATAAAATGTGGGCTAATTTGCGAGCGCAAGAAGGAAAGTTCAGATTTTAAACGTTCATTCTCCTCTTCTTTTTTGGCCTCTTGTTCCTTCATGTTGTCGGAAAGAAAACGATAACTTATCCCGATTGCAATGATGAACAGGTATTGAAATATAATGCGCAAATAGGTGAATCGCTTCATTCCACCGCCTCCTTTGGGACGAATAGGAACATGTAAGTCTTTAAACAATAACTCAAAAATCAAGTCATTTAAACCGATCATGATAAAATATCCGATCACAAGTAAGGTCAAATAGGCAACTAGATTATACCGTTTTAAAACTTTGGGAATAAGAATCTCCGTATTGATGTAGAAGATGGGAATATTCGCTAGGCCAAAGACAAAGAAGAATAAATTCCATTGGAAATGGCGTTGGATTTCTTCCGGATTTTGCGACTGAGAATTTGGTCCCAATAAAATAGGTAACGCTAAAAGACAAGCCCAGAACAATAAATGGAGCAAAATGGGCTTTGAAAGTAATTTGGTTTTAGCCATGAATTCACGAATTTGGATTCGAAGTAAACAATTTGCAAAATATTCTTGGGAAATATGCTACGAGTATCCTGTTTGTGCCGATGAAATTGTTCATAATAATTTGTTAGATTTGCTTAAAGAACCTATTTAACAAAGCTTATGCGCAACATACTCTTGCTCACGCTGTTGTCATGGACATGTTTGGCCCAACAACAAGTGAACCTCACGAATTTGGCTGCTTTTCAGCATCCCAGTAATAATTGGACCATTGAAGGTGCCGTGCAGTCTGCCTATTCCGACACCACGTTACAAGTAGCCACTGGTCAAGGCATCCTCGTCAATACCCTTCGCAATGGCAAATATAAGCGCTCAGATGATTTGACCTTTGCTTTTTCACATGGTGATATTCACTTGATGTTTGATTTCATGTTGCCCAAAAAAGGGAACTCGGGTGTTTATCTTCAGGGGCGCTACGAAGTGCAATTGGCTGATTCGTGGACGAAAAAACAATTGAATTTTGGTGATTGTGGTGGAATTTATGAACGTTGGGATGATGCGCGTGGCAAGGGAAAAGAGGGCTATGAAGGATATGCGCCGATGCAAAATGCTTCAAAAGCACCCGGTCTTTGGCAGCACATGGAAATCGATTTTCAGGCACCGCGATTCGATGCAAACGGGAAGAAAATTCAAAATGCGGTATTCAAAAAGGTTATATTGAATGGCATTTTAATTCATGAAAATCTTGAAATGTTGGGCGTAACGCGCGGAGCAGTATCCTTGCAAGAGGTTGCTTCTGCACCGATTTTGGTTCAAGGCGATCATACGCAGGTGGCAATTAAAAACATACAATATGAGACCTATGATAAGCCAAGCGTCAAGATGGGCTCCATTAAGTATGATTATTATACAGGTAAATTCACGGAGCCGATCATCGGAGCAGCGAAACCTATTGAGTCAGGTAAATTAGACAAATTGACCTACAAGGTCATCAAGGCCAAAAACGATTATCTGATACATTATCAAGCAGATTTAGACGTACCTGAAACAGATACCTATGAATTTCAGTCGTATTGGACAGGTTCAGGAGTTGTGAAAGTGGATGGGAAGGAATTGAATCAAGGGGCTCATTGGTATTCAGAAATGGTTTCTTCGAAGACGGAATTGACAGCGGGCAAACACAAATTAGAAGTTATTCATGTAAAGGATTTTCCTTGGGGTCCACAAGCCTTGGGATTATATGTTAAACGAATTGGTTCACATCCAGTTGCTTTGCATGAGCGGACGTCTTTATTAGATCCTGAGGCCGTGGGAATGATTGAAGTCAAAGCTAACGCAGAACCGGTTTTCCAGCGCTCTTTTGCGATGCATCAAGGAAAGAAAAAGACCCATGTTATTCACGTGGGAGATCCTTCCGGCATGCATTATTCGTATGATTTAAAACAAGGAGCTATGCTTCAGGTTTGGCGGGGACCGTTTTTGAATGCGACCCAAATGTGGGAAAATCGAGGAGAACCACAGACTTCTGAACCTTTGGGTGTGACGGTTACTTTGGATGGCAAATTTCCCTTAGTGATGGATCATCAAGCGCAAGCAGATTCAACGGAATTGGTTTACAAAGGCTTTCGTTTAAAAGATGGCCGACCGATTTTTATGTACCATTGGCCTGCTGGAAATGTGATGGTGGAAGATTTTATTCGTCCCAATGCTGCGAAAACTGGCTTAGAGAGAACATTGTCGTTCAAGTCGGCAACTGCGATGCAATCCGCGTCCGAGCTCGTTTTAGGAAATAGTTATCACGGAATTTCGTCGGTAAATGCTACACTAATCGGCCTGCAAGGGCAATCCTATTTTGTCCAATGGGATGGGCGTCAGGGTGCAGTTTTAAATCCGAAACAAGGTTTAAAACAACAACGCATCCCGGTGCAAGGAAATGAAGTTTCGTATCAATTGATCTGGTAAGCTGATGAAAAATATAAAAATGACAATCGCATGCATATTGTTGGCCTTTGCCACATTTGCACAAAAAACAAGCTCTAAAACAGAGCAAGATTTTTATGAAATTAAAACACTTCCTATCCCCAAAGAGATTTACTTGGAAGTGGGTGGTTTGGCTACTATGCCGGACGGTCGTTTGGCAGTAAGTACCCGTCGGGGAGAGATTTGGATCATCGAAAATCCTTATCAAACTGCTAATCACCAGGTACACTATAAGCGTTTTGCTTCGGGCATGCACGAGGTGTTAGGTTTGGCCTATCGTGATGGTGCTTTTTATTGTTCCCAACGGGGCGAATTGACCAAAATTACCGACACAGATCGTGACGGGGTGGCAGATTTATATGAGCCTATTTACCAATTCGAACTTTCGGGGAATTACCATGAATATACCTATGGTCCTGTTTTTGATAAGAACGGAGATATGTTGGTGACCCTTAATCTAGCTTGGGTTGGATTTGGTGAAGGAAAATTTGCCAAATGGCGTGGCTGGTTGGTGAAAATCCACCCCGATGGGACCATGGAGCCCTTTGCTGCCGGATTACGTTCACCTGCTGGATACAGCATTAACCAAGATGGAGATATTTTTTATGGAGAAAACCAAGGGGATTGGGTAGGTTCTGGTCGGGTGACGCATTTAGCGAAGGGCGATTTTGCCGGAAATCCAGGAGGACTTAAGTGGGCCAAAGAACCCAATAGCCCTTTCCGTTTGACCTTAGAAGAAATTCAAGATAACGGAGCTCCGATGTATGAAGCGGCAGCGAAAGTAAAGAATTTGAAATTGCCAGCCGTTTGGTTTCCACATGCGATTATGGGTATTTCAACCTCCGACGTGTTACAGGATACGACGCGTGGTAAATTCAGCCCTTTTCCAGGGCAATATTTTGTGGCGGATCAAGGACAATCCAAGATTATGCGCATGGGCTTAGAGAAAGTTAATGGCGTTTATCAGGGCTTCTGTATCAATTATCGGGAGGGTTTTCAATCGGGAATTTTACGTGAGCGATTTGGCTTAGATGGATCGATGTTTGTAGGGATGACTTCACGTGGTTGGGGTTCAACTGGTAAAGATGAATTCGGCTTACAACGTTTGATGTGGAATGGTCAAATGCCTTTTGAGATTCAGGATATTCAAGCCAAACCGGATGGTTTTGAGCTTAGCTTTACGCAGGCAGTGGACGTGAATTCTGTCAAAAAAGCTGCTTCTTATGCGTTAAGGTCGTATATCTACAAATACCAACATCAATATGGAAGTCCGATCATCGAATTGAAGGATTTGAAAATTTCGGGTGTTGAGGTGTCTGGAGATAAACGCAAGGTTCGTTTAGTGATTGATGGTCTTCGTCAATATTTTATTCATGAATTTAAGTTGGAAGGCATTCGAAACGAAGCCGGAGAACCTTTGTTACACGAAACGGCTTATTTTACCTTGAATCAAATTCCTTCGGGGGGTAAATTGGCGGTTCAAGCGACACATCGCTTGGAGGAGGCTGTTGTGGTGAAGGCAGTACCAGCAGTTAAGCCAATGAAAAAATCTACGGTCATTTCTGATGCGGAAGCGATGGCTTTGTTGAAAAAACACACTTGTTTAGCTTGTCATGCCAAAGAGTCGAAGGTGGTTGGGCCATCCTATGCGGACATTGCTAAACGCAATTATACGGATAAGCAAATTTTAGCTTTAGTGTATAAGCCGAATCCTCAGAACTGGCCAGATTATGCCACAGAGATGGCTCCGATGAGTCATGTGCCTGCCGCGGATGTGCTCAAAATTGCCTCGTGGATTAATGGGCTTCGAAACAAAGCGCTGTTAAATCATGACTAAACAAAAAAGGGACGCTCGCAAGAACGTCCCTTTTTTGATGAGAAAATCGATTTATTTTTTCGGTTCAACGGTTCCTTGAATGAACAATTGGATTTGTTGAACTTCTCCGTTATTAACTACCGTAATGGATTTATTAAAGTTACCCGGACGACCTGTTGAATTATATGAAGCGGTTACCTTACCTGTTTTTCCTGGCATAATCGGTTCACGAGTCCAATCGGGTGTTGTGCAACCGCAAGATGGTTGAACATTTGAGATAACTACGGGCGTTTTTCCTGTATTTGTGAATTCGAAGCTGTAAGTAGCTTGTGTTCCTTCAACGATTTTGCCGAAATCATGTTTTTCCGACTTGAATTTGATTGCACCTTGAGCGTTAGATTGGAAAGCGAATCCAATGATGAGCGCTAACACGCCTAAAAATTTCTTCATGGTTATGATTTATTTGGTTTACTACTTGAGCAAATCTAAAACAATGTGGAGATTCGGCAAAAGAATTGCCTCTGTTTTTTTGTGAAATAAATAGCGCTGCTTTTATTTGGCTTATTTATTTTGTTGTATTTTTACACGTTAAATTTACCAGGAAACCGTTGGCTTTGCATTATACCTTTTCTAATCCTGACATTTCATTTGATCCTGCAAAGGTGTTAGATGATTATCGCTTGGCTGCTTTAAGTAGGGCTTGCAGCTTGCTAGTTCGTAAGGAAGTTTTCTCGGGTCGGGCCAAATTTGGTATTTATGGAGATGGAAAAGAATTGTGTCAGCTCGCATTAGCGAATTCGATGCAAGCGGGGGATTATGTTTCCGGTTATTATCGCGACCAAACCATTGGAGTTGCTATCGGCGACTTGACATGGCCACAATATTTTGCTCAATTATACGGACATCCCGACATTCAATTTGATCCGCATTCGGGTGGCCGACAAATGAATAATCACCACGCAACGCGCTGGTTGGACGATTCAGGCGAATGGTTGGATCAAACGTCTCGCTACAATTCTGTTGCAGGAATTTCATCTACCGCAGCTCAGGCACCTCGGGCACTTGGGATTGCGTATGCCTCTAAATTATATCGGGAACGTGCTGATTTACAGGAGCATGCAACACTTTTTTCAAAAGGAGGAAAAGAAGTTTGCTTCACGACCATTGGGGATGCATCTACTTCCGAAGGGATGTATTTGGAATGTATCAATGCTGCGGGGGTATTACAAATCCCGATTGTTTTTTCGGTTTGGGATGATGGGTATGGGATTTCGGTTCCGATTGAATATCAAACGACTAAGTCGTCGATTTCGAAGGCCTTAGCTGGATACCAGCGAACTGAAACGGAAAAAGGCTTGGAGATTATTCAGGTCAAAGCATGGGATTATCCAGGTTTAATTGCGGCTTATCAAAAGGCTGCCCAATTAGCCCGCGAGGAAATGGTTCCGTGTTTGGTTCACGTGATTGAATGTACGCAACCGCAAGGCCACTCGGCTTCCGGCTCGCATGAACGATATAAGTCGGCAGATCGCCTTCAATTCGAGCATGAAGCGGATTGTAATCTGCATTTTCAAGCTTGGATTATCGCACAAGGCATTGCTACGGCGGAGGAATTAAAAGCCATTGATGATGAATCAACGGCCTTAGCACGTAAGTACCAAAAAGAAGCCTTTGCAGCCTATATGGCCGCGATTGATATAGATAAAAAGTCATTTTTGCGGATTGCAAAAAACCTATATGATTCAACGAATGAGCCCGGATTATTGGAGCCCATTTTGGCTGAATTGAACGAATTGCAATATCCGATTTTCAGTGATTTGGTTCGCGCAGGACGTAAAGCTTTAAGGGAGTTTCGGTTTTTTCAGGGACCTGCTGTTAAGTTATTGCGTAAGTGGTTGGCCGAATTAGAAGCGCGTAATCACCGTCGATTTAGTTCCCATCAGATGAGCGAATCGAAGGATAGTCCTTTGTTGGCGAAAGAAGTGAAAGCCACCTACGAAAAAGAGCCTGTTTTAGTTGATGGACGTGAGATTTTGAATAAGAGTTTTGCCAAATTCTTGGAAGATCCGCGGGTGTTTATTTTGGGTGAAGATGTGGGTAAGATTGGGGATGTGAATCAAACCTTAGCCGGTTTACAAGATAAGTTCGGACCATTAAAGGTAACGGATACAGGTATACGCGAAATCAGTATTGTTGGTCAGGGATTGGGTGCATCCATGCGTGGATTGCGGCCAATTGTGGAGATTCAGTATTTGGATTATATATTTTATCCTTTTGCGATTTTGTCGGACGATTGGGCATGTTTGCATTATCGGACGGCAGGCGGGCAAAAAGCACCCATGATTGTTCGGACACGTGGGCATCGTTTGGAAGGTATTTGGCATTCGGGTAGCCCAATGGCCGTTTTGTTGAATGGATTACGGGGTGTACATTTTTGTGTGCCGCGCAACATGACCCAAGCTGCGGGGATGTACCGGACATTATTGTCCGGAGATGATCCCGGTTTGGTAGTTGAATGTTTGAATGGATATCGTTTGAAAGAACCGATGCCAACGAATTTAGAGGAATTAGTCGTGCCATTAGGTGTTCCGGAAATCTTGCGCGAGGGGAATGATTTGACGATTGTGACTTATGGTTCGATGTGTCGGATTGTGATGGAGGCAACGGAGGCCTTGTCAGAAATGGGAATTTCTGTGGAGGTGATTGATGTGCAGACCTTGTTGCCATTTGATCGCTATCACCACATTTTGACATCGATTCAAAAGACCCATCGCGTATTATTCGCGGATGAGGATATGCCGGGAGGAGCTTCTGCCTACATGATGCAGGAGGTATTGGATAAGCAAGGCGCATTTACGTGGTTGGACAGTCCAGCGCGTTGTTTGGCAGCACGTCCACACCGACCAGCTTACAGTTCGGATGGAGATTATTTCTCGAAGCCCAATGTGGAAAATGTTGTGGATACCGTGTATGAAATGATGCGTGAGTCGGACCCATCATCGTTCCCAGCCATTTATTTTTAAGATGTCAGCAGTAGGTAACTATTTCAAAGAGATTTTCGAGGTGGTTCAGAGCACCCGTAAGGGGATGGCTTTGACTTGGAAACATGCTTGGAATGCACGTAAGCAGCGGACTGTTCATCAGATTCAGGATGCAGGTTATTTTCAACAATCCGAAGGGATTGTGACTTTGGAATATCCGACCTTGCAAATTCCAACACCGGTTAATGGGCGTTATCAATTACACAATGAGATGGACGATTGCATCGTCTGTGATAAATGTGTGAAGGTTTGCCCAGTGGATTGTATCGATATTGAGCCGATAAAGGCAACGGGTTTGGTGGGTCATGCTTCAGATGGGTCGCCTATTCGTTTGTATGCCGCGAAATTCGACATTGATATGTCCAAATGTTGTTTTTGTGGACTTTGTACGACGGTTTGCCCGACGGAATGTTTGACGATGACATCGGAGTATGATTTTTCGGTATTTGATGTGAAGGATCATAAATTTTCTTTTGCTAATTTGACAACGGAGGAGGCTGATGAGAAGCGGAAATTGTATGAGCAATTTGTGGCGGAGAAGGCGGCGATGAAAGTAGTCGCCAGTCAAGAGTCGCTAATCGCTAGTCCAGAGGGAAATAGTCCGAAGTCCGAAGGCCAAACGTCTAACGACCAAAGTCCAGTGTCTAAACCTAAACCTGCTTTTAAGCCGAGTTTCAAGAAAGCTAGTCCGGAGTCAAGTAGTCCGAAGTCCGAAGGTGGAGGAAGTTCGGAGGGAAATAGTCCGAAGGCAGTTGTCAGTGGTCAGGAGTCAGTAGATCCAACGTCTAACGACCAAAGTCCAACGTCTGATAGTCTACCGTCTAAACCCAAGCCTGCTTTTAAGCCGAGTTTTAAGAAAGTCGCTAGTCCGGAGTCAGCTAGTCCGAAGTCCGAAGGTCAAACGTCCAACGACCAAAGTCAGGCGACTAAACCTAAGCCTGCTTTTAAGCCGAGTTATAAAAAAGTCGCTAATCAGGAGTCAGGTAGTCCGAAGTCCGAAAGTGCAGTAAGTCCGGAGGGAAATGGTCCGGAGTCCGAAGGTCAAACGTCTAACGACCAAAGTCCAACGTCTAATAGTCCAGCGTCTAAACCTAAGCCCGCTTTTAAACCGAGTTTTAAGAAAGCTATTCTGAAGTCCGAAGATCCAACGTCCAATGACCAAGGTCTAAAGTCTAATAGTCCAACGTCTAACCCCGATCTCCCATGACGCCATTGATGCTATCTTTCTTGGCTTTGGTATGTATTACCTGTGGAAGTGCCTTGGTGATGCTTTGGACGAAGAATATTTTGCATGCGGCCTTAGCGATGTTTATGACCATGCTTGGTCTAGCGGGACTTTATGTATTGGCTTATGCCGATGTGTTGGCTGTTTCACATCTCATGATTTACGTGGGTGGAGTATTAATCTTGATTCTTTTTGGAATCATGTTGACAAATCAGAATAGTCGGGGCGATAAGGATCAAAACAATTTAGTGACCGAAGAATCTTCACGCGTTGTTCCCATGTTGATTGGGCTAGCAATTTTTGCGGGCTTGGTATTTATTTTGGCACGTGGAAGTTTTGGTGGGATTGAAATTGCAGACCCTAATTCTAAGTTGAGTTTTGTCGGGGTTTCCTTATTGACGGAATATGCCATGCCATTCGAATTGGTTGGC
Organism: Aquirufa echingensis; assembly: GCF_042714525.1. Taxonomy (NCBI): domain Bacteria; kingdom Pseudomonadati; phylum Bacteroidota; class Cytophagia; order Cytophagales; family Flectobacillaceae; genus Aquirufa; species Aquirufa echingensis. The sequence continues at coordinate 216,778 of NZ_JBBKYA010000004.1, forward strand.
ATTTATTTATTGATTGCCTTGATAGGCTCAACCTACATCGCGAAGCATGATGAATAACGAAATCCCTTTACTTTTATTTCTTTGGGCCGGGGCATGTTTATTCGCCATCGGGTTTAGTATGTTGATCCTCAAGCGGAACGCTATTTTCGTCTTGATGGGGATTGAGTTGATGCTGAATGCAGCCAATTTGAATTTGATTGCTTTTTCGCGTCAGGATACTACGAACCAAGGATTGTTGTTGGGTATTTTCGTGTTGGTGGTAGGTGTCTGTGAAATGGCCGTAGCTTTGGCTTTGGTGATTCAGGCTTACCGACAATTCCAACACATCGATTTAGGTCGATTCAAATCGAGAAACTAAGCTTTTTCGTCCAGCCAAATTTTAATTTGTTTGCGGAGCATCGGAGTTTTGGCTTTGCCTGCCACTTTTTCCAATTCTTCCACGGGCGCATCATACATTTGGCGTATCGTACCAAAATGTTTTAGGAGTTTTTGCGCCGTCAGTTTCCCAATCCCCTCAAGTTCTTCCAATTGACTAACTAGAAAGTTTTTACTACGTCGGTTGCGATGGGCAGTGATACCAAATCGGTGTGCCTCATCGCGTAATTGTTGGATTAATTTCAGCGACTCCGATTTCTTATCTATATAAACAGGTAGACTGTCTTCAGGAAAATAGATTTCTTCGAGTCTTTTGGCAATGCCTATGATGGGGATTTGTCCGTAAAGTCCAATCGCTTTCAACGCATCACACGCAGCGCTAAGTTGGCCTTTACCTCCATCGACAATAATGAGGTCGGGTAATTCGGCTTCTTCTTCGAGGAGGCGTGTGTACCGACGCGTGATTACTTCGTGCATGGTTGCGAAGTCATCAGGGCCTTCCACGGTTCTGGGTGTGAATAGGCGATATTCTTTTTTCGCGGCTTGCGCTTGAATGAAACAAACCATGGCAGAAACGGGATTCGTCCCTTGTAGGTTGGAGTTATCGAAACATTCGATGCGTTTCGGTAATTGGGTTAGTCGCAAATCATTTTTGAGCTTAAGCATGATACGCATCTTCCGGTCGCCGCCGCTCTCCTCCGCGGCTTTGCGGTCTGCCTTTTCTTTCCGGAAATACAAGACATTTTTGAGGGACATGTCCAACAGCTTTTTCTTGTCGCCCATTTGGGGAATCGTATTTTTAGCTCCCTGAAATTCGATCGCCATGGGGATATTGGTCAGAATCTCTTTGGCCTCGCTGTGAAATTGTTCGCGCTTTTCCCAGATTAACATGGTTAATAGGTCCGACTCGTCTTCATTCAATTTTTTCTTGACTTCCCAGGTTTGCGATTGTAGGATGGTTCCGTTGATGACCTTCATGAAATTAATGTAGGCCAAAGCTTCGTCGGAAACCATCGTAAACACATCCACATCATGGATGGCGGGATTCACGACGGTTGATTTAGCTTGGAAGTTTTCAAGCAATTCCCATTTTTCTTTCCATTCTTGGGCTTCCTCAAAAGCCATGCGCGAGGCGGCTTGTTGCATGCGCTCGAAAAACATGCTTTTGGGCTTTTGGTAATTCCCTTTAAGGATATTGGTAATTTGTTCGATGTAAATCTGGTAATCAGATTCGTTTTGAAGTCCTTCACAAGGACCTTTGCAATTCCCAATGTGGTATTCGAGACATACCTTGAATTTTCCTTGTTCGATATTTCCAGGCTTCAATGCGAGCGAACATGTCCGAATCGGATAGAGCTGGTGTATCATCTCGAGCAGACCGTTCATGGCTTTGGGATTTGCGAAAGGGCCGAAGAATGTGCCGATAGTATGATCGATTCGCCGCATCGTGATGAGTCGGGGAAAATGTTCGTTCGTCAAGCAGATAAAAGGATAGGTTTTGTCATCACGCAGTAAGATATTGTATTTGGGCTGAAACTGCTTGATAAGCGTATTCTCTAATAGTAGAGCATCAAATTCCGAATGCACGATGGTGAATTCGATTTTTTGAATTTGTTGGACTAGGCGTCGCGTTTTGGTATTGTGATTTTGAATCCCAGTAAAATAGCTACTGACGCGGTTCTTGAGATTTTTGGCTTTACCTATGTAGATGATGGTGTCATTTTCGTCGAAATAGCGATATACCCCCGGTTGGTCTGGGAGTGTAGGTAAAATGCTTTTGGGATCGAAATGAGACATAAGCCAAAATTAGGGATAAATCGGGAAATCAATTTGGATTTTTTAGGCAATTGTAAAATTTAGACAAAGCGCAGATTATGGACTGTTTGTAGGACTATTAGCCGATTTGGTCGCAGGTTTAGTAATCGTTTACATCGTGGTTTTTCGGTTTTTTGAATTTTCTATTGTATTTATATGATAAAATAAATGACTCAAAAGGTGCTTTTGCGGAATAAATGACATTTTTGCTTCAAAAAGTGAAAAAATATCAAGAAAATACTTGCAAGAGTTCGGGGGTTTATACATATTTGAGAGATTGGAACAGCATAGAACAGTTGTGATATTGTATGATTCCGATAAAATGAAAGATTAACTTCTAAACCTATTTATTGTATTATTTAAAGAAGAACTTTTAAACCTATTTTAACTTATAAATGAAGCTATTGTTAACTTAAAAAAGAAAGGAGACCAATTATTGAAGCAAAAACCAGATTAAAAACTATTAAATCTTATTTAGAAAACTAATTAAAACGTATTATGAAAAACAATTTTTACCAAAGTCTTCGAAGCTTCTTATTGCTCGCGATTGTGATGCTAGGGAGTTTTTCGTCATTTGCGCAGGATCGTAAGGTAACTGGTAAAGTTACGGATGCGAACTCTGAAGGTATTCCAGGTGTAAGTGTTGCTGTAAAAGGAACAAACACGGGTGCTACTACTGATGCTAATGGTGCATTTACGGTTACAGTAAAATCGGGTAACGCTGTCTTGAACATTTCAGCAGTAGGTTACAAAACAAAATCTGTTTCAGTTGGGTCTCAATCTTCTATCTCAGTTTCTTTGGATGAAGATGTAAGCCAATTGAGTGAGGTAATCGTAACAGGTTACTCAGTAACAAACAAGAAGGAGTCTACAGCGGCAGCTTCGATCGTTAAAGCGGCAGATTTGCAAATTGCGCCAACGGGTAACGTTGAGCAAATGTTGCAAGGTCGTGTATCAGGGGTAACTTTGATTACAAACGGTCAGCCAGGAACTAACTCAATCATTCGTGTACGTGGTTTTGGTGCCTTTGGTGGTAACGAGCCATTATATGTAGTGGATGGGGTTCCGGTAGGTTCTACTGATTTCTTATCTCCAGATGATATCGAGTCTACAACTGTATTGAAAGATGCGGCTGCGGCTTCTATCTATGGTGCTCGTGCTGCCAATGGTGTAATCGTATATACGACTAAGCAAGGTTCACGTGGCAAGAAAGCTTTGAACATTACTTATAATGGAATGTACGGTGCTACAGATCCAAACGTGGCAGGTGCTCCTAAAATGTTGACTCCACAAGAGCAAGCAGATTGGACACATGTGGCATACCGTAACAATGCGGCAGCAAATGGAACTGCGGTTGCTTACACGCACCCACAATATGGTTCATCTGCACAAGCAGTTATTCCTACTTATTTGCATGCAAATGGTGCGAACGGGGTGAATAACATTGATTTGGCTGCTATTCAAGCGGCAAAAGCTGCAAACCCAGAAGGTGTTTTCTTGATTAAATCAAACTTAGCAGGTACTAACTGGTACGATGAGATTACTCGTTTAGGAGCAACTCAACGTCACTCATTAGGTATCTCAGGTGGTACTGAAGCTGGACGTTTCTACTTAGGATTGTCAGGCCAAAAACAAGATGGTATCTTGATTCAAAATGACTTTGCTCGTTATTCTGCACGTTTTAACTCTGAATTTAACTTGGGTAAAAAAGTGAAGATTGGAGAGAACTTGCAATTCACTTACCGTTCGGTACGTGGTCAAGCAGGTGGTAATAATGGTTTAGGTGTTGCTGGTGATGAGTCAGTAATCTTATCTGCTTACCGTATGCCTACTGTTATTCCTGTATTTGATGAATTTGGTGCTTATGCATCTACAAAGGCTGCAGGTTTTAACAACCCTCGTAACCCAGTTCGTCAGATTGTATTGAATAACTCGAATGATAATAACTACAATGCGAATGCAGTGGGTAATATCTATGTTGATTATGAGCCAATCAAAGACTTGACATTACGTACAAGTATTGGTGGTCAATACAATGCATCTGCTTATAAGAACTATAACTATCGTTATATTGGCGATTCAGAGCCTGAGGCATCTAACTCATTCTCAGAAGGTCAAGCTTATTCATTTGCTTGGGTAATGACAAATACTGCTAACTACAAATTTAACTGGAGAAAGCACGGATTTAAAGTGTTAGCTGGTTTAGAGGCATTGAATACAGGATATGGTCGTTCAATCAACGGTTCAGGTATCAACCCATTCTCAATGGACTTGGATTTCGTAACGATGAGCTCGGTACAATCGCCAGTAGTTAACTCTAACTTATTCTCAGGTGTAAATTTCTACTCTGTATTTGGGAAGTTAGATTACAACTTTAATGAGAAGTATTACTTTACTGGAGTTGTTCGTCGTGACGGATCATCTCGTTTCGGTTCTGAGAATCGTTATGGTATTTTCCCTGCATTCTCTGCAGCTTGGCGTGTGACATCGGAAGAATTTATGAAGGATCTTCCTGCAATCACAGATTTGAAAATCCGTGGTGGTTGGGGTACAATGGGTAACTCAAACAACGTAGACCCAGCTAACCAGTACTCTTTATATGCTGCTAACCGTGGTAACTCATTCTATGCAATTGATGGTCAATCATCAGGAGCAAACGAAGGATACTACCGTTCTCGTATCGGTAACCCTGCTGCGAAATGGGAAACTGCTGTAACATCTAACGTCGGTATCGATGCGACCTTGTTAAACGGTAAGTGGGAAGTAGTATTTGATATCTGGAGAAAAGATACAGAGGATTTGTTATTCAACGTGCCACTTCCGGCTGTTGTTGGATCTGCTGCTTCTGCGCCTTCAGTTAACGTAGCGAAAATGCGTAACCAAGGTATTGATATGCAAATTATCAACCGTGGTAACTTGACTTCTGACATTAAGTATGATTTGACATTTAACAACTCATTCTTGAAAAATGAAATCGTAGCATTTGCTCCAGGTATTACGAACTTAGTAGGTGGTGCATTCCGTGGAATTACGCCAATTCGTATGGAAGTAGGTCGTTCTTTATCTTCATTCTATGGTTACCAAGTAATGGGATACTTCAACTCAGCTGCTGAGGTTGCTTCTGCTCCAGAACAATCAGGTAAAGGAGTTGGTCGTTTCCGTTATGCGGATATCAACGGAGATGGCAAGATTACTCCTGCTGACCGTACTTACTTAGGTTCTCCAGTACCTACTTATACAGGTGGTGTGAACGTAGGTTTGACTTACAAAGATTTTGACTTGAACATGTACCTATATGCTTCTGCTGGTAACAAAATTTGGAACCAATCGAAGTGGTTTACTGACTTCTACGGAACATTCGAAGGATCAGGAAAAGGAGAGCGTGCGAAGAAATCTTGGACTCCAGCTTTAGGAAACGCTGCTGAGGCTCCAATTTGGGAATCTGCATCGAACATCTCTACTTCAGCTGCTGAGAACTCTTGGTACGTAGAAGATGGTGATTACATCCGTTTACAAAATATCTCATTAGGCTATAAATTACCTAAGAATGTTATTTCTAAAATCGGTGTAAAGAGTGCTAAGTTGACATTATCGGCTAACAACTTGTTTACTTTAACTAAGTACAAGGGCTTAGATCCAGGTGTTGGTGGAGCTGCTGATACAAGCTTTGGTATTGACGTAGGTAACTACCCAGTTACGCGTTCATTCAACGCTTCGATCAACTTGAATTTCTAATTTAGCGAAAGCCAATTTTTAAAATTAAGAACATGAAAAAATATCAGATTTTAAAGCGATTAAGTTTAGTTAGTGCGTCAGCATTTATGTTGACATTCGCTTGTAAGGATCAGTTTTTAGAAGTGCCGCCAACAGCTTCATTAGCTCAAGCGCAGTTATCTTCTAAGGCTGGTGTTGAGGGTGCCTTGATTGGTACTTATGCGCAGTTAGCCGCTAAAGGGTTCTCTCGTTTAGCTGCACCTACAAACTGGGTGTGGGGTTCTATTCGTGGAGGTGAGAGTAACAAGGGTACTGACCCAGGAGATTACTCAAACATCAACGTAATGCAACGTTATGAGGTTTCTCCTACTGACGGTGACTTGAACTCTACTTGGCAAGCAAAATACGAAGGTATTGCACGTGCGAATGCGACGATCAACTTAGCAAATGGTTCGAAAGAATTATCTGCTTCGGATAAGACGCGCGTTATTGCTGAGGCTCGTTTCTTACGTGGTCACTTCTATTTTGAGTTGAAGCGTTTATTCGGTTCTGCTCCTTATGTAGATGAGACAATGGATTACGGTAAGGGTATCGAGAAAGTTGTTTCGACTTCCGACTTATATCCAAAGATCGAAGCTGACATGAAGTTTGCTTATGACAACTTGCCAGAGACTTCGTCTTCAGCGGGTCGTGCAAACAAATGGGCTGCAGGTGCTTACCTTGGAAAAGTTTATTTGTATCAAGGCAATAAAATGGGTGAGGCTAAAGCAATCTTCACTACAGTTATCGCGAACGGTAAAACTACGAATGGTAAGAAATACGGCTTAGTTTCTAAGTTTGCTGAAATCTTCAATGCGGAGAATGACAACAACGAAGAGGCTGTATTTGCGATTCAATCGTCTATGAATACAGGTAACGTGAACAACGCGAATGGATTCGATGATTTGAACTACCCATATAACACAGGTGCTGATGGTCCTGGTAACTGCTGTGGATTCTTCCAACCATCTTTCTCGATGGCGAATGCTTACCGTGTTAGTGCAGATGGTCTACCTTTGTTAGGCGAGCAAGCTGATGGTACTCCAGATTATAACTTAGCTGCTAACGCAGTGAAGAATGACTATGGTGTAGCATCTTCTGCAGCATTTACTGAAGATGCAGATCCATTAGATCCACGTATTGACCACACAATCGGTCGTCGTGGTATCCAATACTTAGACTGGATCGAGCACCCAGGTGCTGGTTGGATTCGTTCCCAGCCTTACGCTGGTCCGTATTCACCTAAGAAGTACATCTACTACAAGCGTCAAGAGAATACATTAACTGATGGTTCTTCTTGGACTCGTGGTTATGCTACGATGAACTTCAACATCATCCGTTTCGCGGACGTATTGTTGATGGCTGCTGAGGCTGAAATCGAAGCAGGTAGCTTGGCTACTGCTTTAGGTTACATCAACCAAGTTCGTTCTCGTGCTGCAAATCCAGCAGGATTTGTTAAAAACGCGAAAACAGGTGCTAACGAAGCTAACTACGTAATCTCTACGTATTCTTCTTTAGGCGACCAAGCAAGCGCTCGTAAGATCGTTCGTATGGAGCGTTTATTAGAATTAGCAACTGAAGGTCACCGTTTCTTCGACTTAGTTCGTTGGGGTAATGCAAACAAAACTTTGAATGCATACTTGAAATACGAGTCTAAGTGGTTAGTAACGAAATTTGGTGGTGCATCTTACCAAGATACTGATGCATTATTGCCAATTCCTCAAGCACAAATTGATATTCAAGGTACTTCTGTATTGAAGCAAAACCCTGGTTATTAATCGTTTGATTTTAGTTTTAAAAAGGTGGGGAGAAGTCCCCACCTTTTTTTATTTTAGTAGTTCAAAGTTTAACATCAATATGTACAAGCGTTTATTATCTGCCTTCATTATTTTATGCCTTTTTGCTGCCTGCAAAAACAAAACTACTTTTGAACAACTTTCCGGTGACGATACCGGTATTCATTTTTCAAATACAATCGCTGAAAACGATACCCTGAATATTTTGAAGTATGAATACCTATACAATGGAAGTGGGGTTGGAATGGGTGATTTTAATCAAGACGGCTTACTCGATTTATTCTTTTCTGGTAGCCAAGCTAATGGAACTTTATACCTCAATAAGGGTCAAATGAAGTTCGAAGATATTTCAAAATCCGCTGGAATCGATACGAAGAATCGTTGGTGCTCTGGTGTATCGGTTGTCGATATCAACGGCGATGGCTTGTTGGACATCTATGTTTCTGCCACCATGAAAATGTCGATTCATGATCGTGAAAATATGCTCTTTGTTAATCAAGGCGTTAAAAATGGTATTCCATCCTTCAAAGAAATGGGTGCTGAGTATGGTGTGAATGACGCGGGTCATAGCGAACATACGGCTTTCTTCGATTACGATAGAGATGGTGATTTAGATATGTATGTGCTGACAGATGTGATCGATCAATTCCCTTCTTTATACCGTGCTAAGGTTAAGGATGGATCTTATCCGAATACCGACCGACTATACCGCAACGATTGGTCCGAAGAAAAAGGACATCCCGTTTATACGAATGTGTCAAAAGAAGCTGGTATTACCATTGAAGGATATGGTTTAGGCATCAACATTTGTGATATTAATCAAGACAATTGGCCTGATATCTACGTGACAAATGACTATGTATCCGATGATATTTTATACATCAATAACCATGATGGAACCTTCACCGACCAAGCCAAAACCTATTTCAAACATACCAGCTTAAGCGCCATGGGGAATGACGTAGCCGACATCAACAATGACGGCTTGCAAGATATTGTAGCTTTAGATATGCTGCCAAAGGATAATGAACGCAAGAAGCAATTAGCTCCCCCCAACAGCTATCAAGCATACCAAAATTCTGATTTGTTCGGATATACGTATCAATACATGCGCAATACCTTGCAAATTAATGCGGGGAAAAACGAAGCAGGTCAGGCTTTGCCATTTCAAGAAGTCAGTCTTTTAGCGGGTGTTTCCGAAACAGAATGGAGTTGGTGTCCTTCTTTGGCAGATTTCGATAATGATGGTTACCGCGATTTATTAATTACCAATGGTTTTCCGCGCGATGTCACGGATCGCGATTTTATGTCCTATCGGGCTGATGCGCAGCAGTTAGCCTCCGATGCCGTTTTGCTTGAGCAAATGCCTGTTATTAAGGTTAAAAATTATGCCTTCAAAAATAAAGGCGGATTGAAATTCGAGGATGTTAGTTCTGCCTGGGGAATTACTGTTCCTTCATTCTCCAATGGTGCCGCCTATGGCGACTTGGATAATGATGGAGACCTCGATTATGTCGTGAATAATATCAATGATGAAGCTTTTGTCTATAAAAATAACACGATGGAAGAAACGCCTGAAAAGGGTCGGTATTTGCGTGTGGGCTTTGAAGGTAAAGGCTTGAATAAAGGTGGACTAGGGGCTCGAATCGAAGGGGTATTTGTCGATGGGACTCATTTCTATTATGAGAATAATCCTTATCGGGGTTATTTGTCAAGTGTTGAACCTGTCGCGCACATCGGGCTTGGCGCTAAACAGAAAATTAAAGAGTTGCGGATTATTTGGCCAAATGATTCCATGCAAGTCATTACGAATCCTGGGAATAATCAAATAATTAAGGCCTCAATTGCAAAAGCTAATTTGCCATATAAGTCCTTGTTTACGCAAACTCCGAGTTTGTTTAGTGATATCAGTGACCATGTTCAATTGACCGACATTCACAAGGAAATGGATTTTATCGATTTTAATTTCCAAAGTACAACACCACACAAAATGTCCCAATTGGGACCAGGGGCGTCTGTGGGAGATGTGAATGGCGATGGTCGGGAAGATTTATTTGTGGGTGGAGCCAAATTTTATTCGGGAATATTCTACCTCCAACAAGCAAATGGAACTTTTACGCGTAAGTTTTTGGAGGGGGCGCATGACGCGCCTAAGAAATTGGGGGAGGACTTAGGAAGCTTGTTAGTTGACATGGACCAAGATGGAGATTTAGACCTCTATGTTGCACGAGGAGGAACCGAGGAGAAAATAGGTTCAAATAGCTCTCAAGATGTCATCTACATGAATGATGGTAAAGGTAATTTTAGCTTACAGCTTGCGGCTTTGCCTGTATTTACTGAAAGCAATTCTGCCGTTCGTGCGGCCGATGTAGACCATGATGGCGATTTAGATTTATTCGTCAGCGGTCGAAATGTACCATTTCAATACCCGAAAGGTACGGTATCGCGCTTGTTGCGGAATGACTCCAAGCCCGGGTCTATCCATTTCGTTGACGTGACGAAATCATTGGCTCCTGAGCTATTACAAGAAGCTATGCTATGCGATGCGGTTTGGACGGATTACAATCAAGACGGATGGCAAGATTTAGTTGTGGCTGGGGAGTTTATGCCTATTCAAATTTTTCAAAACACAAAAGGGCATTTGAAGAAGTTGGCCGATACAGGTTTGGAGCAGGCAACTGGTTTATGGGGTTCGATTATTTCGGCCGATTTTGACCAAGATGGAGACATGGATTTTGTAGCGGGGAATATGGGTAAAAACACCTTGCTTCGCGCAAACGCAAAACAACCGGTTGAGGTATTGCATGGAGATTTAGATGGCAATGGTGTTTATGATGTATTTCCTTTTGTTTACTTCCAAAATGCGTCAGGTACTTACGTTTCTGCTCCCTTGTTTGGGAAAGATGATACACACAAACAAATGAATTCGACTCGCCCTCGTTTCGTTTATTACAAGGATTTTGGTAAGGTAACGCAGGAAACGTTTTTGAATGATTCCGAAAAGAAGAAAGCGAATAAACTGACGCTGACTGAAAATGCTTCCATGTACATCGAGAATAAGGGACAAGGTAAATTCGAACTGCACGAATTGCCCGTGATGGCACAAGTCTCAGCGATGAACGGTATGCAAGTGATAGATGTGAATGCAGACGGTTACTTAGATATCTTGTACATCGGGAATAATTATGGCAACGAAGTGTCAATGGGTCGCTACGATGCTTCAAGTGGAGGTGTATTGCTCGGAGGCCCTAATGGATTTACTTACCGAAACCAATCGGGACTATTTGTTCCAGGAGATGCCAAAGCTTTGGTAGGTATTCAAATCGGGAATGAATTAGACTATGTAGCCTTGCAGAATAGAGGCGCCATGAAGGTTTTTAAACCAAAAGGGTCTTATGTGAAGGCTGCTGTTAAATCAGGCGCAGATTATACTTATAGCTTCAAAGGACATAAGCAAAAGATTGCCTGGACTTTTGGCTCATCGTATTTGAGCCAGAGCGGTCAATCGCAGGCCTTCATCCCTGCGGGAGCCAAATTAATGCAATAGATTTTTGATGTAATGCATTTGAAGGCCAGGAGGTATTTTATCTCCTGGTTTTCTTTTGCCAAATTGATAATTTCCTAAAAGAATATCCAAATCTCCATCCTTGTCTACATCGCCGGCATCCATCACAATGTAATGCGCTCCTTCCGGAACACCTAGGTTACTAACTTTGAAAGTCATGTTTCCCTTATTTTGGAAATAAAGAAATCCTTCATTTTTCCCTTGGTCATTTTCCGCAAAAAAGGCAATCATTGCCAAGTCTAGATCGCCATCTTGATCAAAGTCGCGCGCGACAGTTTTGGAAGCACCATAAGCTGGGAAGAAGTACGATTCTTTGAAATTATTTCTTCCATCATTCAAGTAAATGTGAACGCCATGAAACGCTTTCTTTGAGTAAGAATAGTCGGCATTATCCCCATTTGAAACGATGATATCTGCATGTCCATCCTTGTTCAAGTCGGCAACCTCCATGTAACTACTGCCAAATACGGCATCAAATTGTAAAAGGGGCTTTTCAATAAATAAGCCTTTGCCTTTGTTGATAAACAGCGAGACTCCTTCGCGGGCCTGAGCCGTTAATACCATGATATCAGGTTTTCCTTCACCCGTAAAGTCCCTAATGACGACATTGCGTGCTCCTGCCTGTATTTTCAGGGGATGGATGCTTTTGTTTTTTCCATCTACCCAAATTAATTGACCTTGTTCAAAGCCATATTCACAAAGCACATAATCCAGTACGCCATCTTCGTTTAAATCTGAGACTTGTAAATCTACCGGACGCTTAAGCGAATCCAAAATAACCTGAGTTTGATTGTCTTGTAATTCGTGCAGGGTACCTAGTTTTTGGTCATTGGGGTACATTTTGCCTATTCCTGTTAAGAATGTTCGGGTTCCAACAAACTGCGTGGACACATTGGCACTACGTGTGGCAATTTGTTTTCCCGCCTTTAGATTTTTATCTAAAATAACAGTCTGATGTGTTCGCATACCCACCCAAACTTCCGGTTTTGTTGGGTGTATTTTAATGGAGGTAACTCCGGCAATTACATCATTGGGGGTAATGTATTCTTTAACCTCAAAATGAAAAGGTTCGACTGAAATTGGTTCTTTTTTCTTCTGCGGAATGGCTTTCGCTGGCGCATTGCGTGTGTAATAATTAACAATGGCTTGCCAATCTTCTTGTGAGATGCTGGGTGTTTCCGGGTAAATATTCAATTGCATTGCGCTTTGAAATTGCTCATCTGATATACGAGTCATTAATTCAAAACGATTGCCTAAACCCAAACGATAGGACATTTCAGGTAATACCCCTGTTTCCCATGTCTTTTTATCTAAGAGGCTTGGATCTGGAAATTTATGGCAGGAAGCACATGTTTTTTTCGCAATCGCTTCTTCCTTCTCCTCTTGGGTTTGTTGGCAACTGATTAAAAGTACACTAAGTAGGCAAATGTATAAAAGGGATTTCATCTCAAATATTAAGGAGCTATAGTCGCTGTGGAATCAACGGCAACACGGCCATTGCAGCTAAAGTCAAAGGCAAAGTTTTCTGGTTTGATAAAAGGCATTTTTCGATACCCTTCGATGGCAAGTGTTTGATCCGCATAAACTTTTTCCATGAATTTAGCATAAGCTGGCATGGCCATTTTGGCACCTTGACCTAAAGCCAAACTACGGAAGTGAATGCTTCGGTCATCACCGCCTACCCAGACACCGGCAACCAATTTTTGTGTGACACCCATGAACCAGCCATCCGAATAATTCGATGTAGTACCGGTTTTGGCACCAATCTCATTTCCTGCTACGATGGAAGTTCTTTTCAAGCCTTCCGCGGTTCCGCCTGGTTCTTGTACGGCACCTTGAAGCATATAGGTCATCAAATAGGCCGTTTCAGGCTTAATTGCAGCTTTCACTGGGGGCGAGTATTCACGCAATACATTTCCCACTTTGTCGGTAATCCGTAACACTAAGATTGGATCAATTTTTTCCCCGCCATTAGCTAATGTACTATAGCCCGATACTTGTTCGAATAAAGAAACTTCAGACGCTCCCAAACATAAAGAGGGTACTTCATGTAATGGACTTTCAATTCCGCATTTATGCGCGAATTCTGCAATCTTATCGGGTCCCAATTGTTTCATCAATTTCGCCGAAATGGAGTTGATGGATAATCCCATCGCCCGACGCATCTTCATGTTTTGATAGCTGTATTTACCGTCCGAGTTTTGAGGTGTCCACGTTCCACCACTTAATCCATCTTCCTCGCCAAATGTCACAGGTTCATCCACCAATTCATCGCAAGGTGTCACGATTTCATTTTCAATGGCCGCGCCATAAACGAAGGGTTTAAAGGTAGAGCCGGGTTGGCGTTTACTTTGCGAAATGTGGTCAAATTTGAAGTATTTATAATTTATTCCCCCAATCCATGCTTTTACATGACCATTCATCGGATCCATCGCCATCATCCCGCAATTCAAAATGCGTTTATAATAGTTCAACGAATCCATCGGACTCAAAGTCGTATCCTTGTCGCCAACCCAAGTAAATACCGTCATTTTAATCGGGCGTCTTAATTCTTCCCAAACTTTAAACTCATCGTTGTTATAAGCAGTCATCAAGTCTCGATAACGTTGCGTACGCTTCATCGCATCTTTCAAGAAACCTTTTATTTCCTTCATCTCCTCGTTGACCCAAGGATTTCTGCCTCGCCAATGATCATAAAATAGCTTCTGCTCCGCGCGCATGTGCTCCTGCACAGATTCCTCTGCATATTTTTGCATACGAGAATCAATACTCGTGTAAATACGCAATCCGCTCGTGTAAAGATTTAATTGTTGGTCTTCCGGCCGATCTTGGTTTAACTCTTTAATGGCCGACAAAACCTGTTGGCGTATCGCTTCTCTGAAATAGGGTGCTGCCCCAGTGTTTTGATTCTCAACTCGGTAATGTAAATTCAAGTCCTCTGCCTGAAGTTTTGGTAAATCTTCTTCGGTGATGAATTCGTATTTGGCCAATTGACCTAAAACTACATTCCGTCGTTCCAACGTGCGTTCGGGCCGTACACGAGGATCATACAGGGAAGGGTTTTGAAGTAAACCAATCAGCGTTGCTGCTTCGGTTAGACTGACGTCCTTGAGTTCTTTTTGGAAATAGGTTCTACAGGCAACTTGAATTCCGTAAGCATTGTTACCAAAACTCACTTCGTTCAAGTACATCGCCATGATTTCTTGTTTCGTGTAGCGACGTTCTAAGCGGATGGCTAAAATCCATTCTTTTACTTTAGCAACAACTGTTCTCACCCCATCAATTTTCATCAATAATCCCATATACACGGGATCATCTTCACCAAATTCCATCGAACGCGTATGAAACAAATTTTTTGCCAATTGCTGTGAAATGGTACTCCCGCCGCCAGAAGTTCCTAAGGTAAACACCACGCGAAACATGGAACGAATATCAATCCCCGAGTGTGCGGTAAATCGCGCATCTTCCGTTGAAATAAGCGTGTGAACAATGTTATCAGGTAATTCCTCAAACTCTAATGGATTTCGATTTTCCCTAAAATACTTGCCTATTTCTTGGCCATCTTCTGAAATAATGAGCGATGCTACCTGGCTTTTGGGATTTTCTAATTCATACAAACTCGGCATGCCTCCAAACAACCACAAGAAATTGTAATTGACGGCAACGATGAGTAAGATGATTCCTAGGGTTGAGCCTAGAAAGAATCGGTATAAGAATCGAATGATTTTTTCGTATTTCCCAGTTTCAAACATGCTTAATTATTTTTAGGGATGGCATTAATTCGTGCTTCCGCTTCCGCTTTGAGTGGACTCAATGGGAAGAGTTGAACAAATTGTTTCAATATTTTCAAATACTCCGTTGGGTTTTTTAAGCCCGCCTGGCATAAGGCACTTAAAAATACGATTTTATCTTCCGATTTACTACCTGGAAAATTGACCCGCATTTGTTGGCACGCCTGTAATGCCTCAGAAAATGCATTAGACTTGAATAGGAGGTAGGCTGCTTCATAAGCCTTTTCCGCTTGTTGTTCTTTGCTGTCTGTCAGCGCTCCTGTCTCTAATTTGAGAATGGTTAATTTATAAATTGAATCAGGGAAGCGGTCAAATAGTTGTGTCCGAAAATAGGTTTTCGCTTGTTTGTTTTCGGCACTTAGGTAACTCAAATAAAGGGCTTCCGCCTCATAACTGGTATAGGGGAATTCCGTCAAAAGACGTTTCAATGGCACACGCGCAAGGGCATTATCTTCCATTTGGGTCTTGCAATATTTGCCTAAATCGAATAATGCTTGCTCCTTGATTTTATTGGATGCAAGTAATTTTACATCTGTCGTAGGAAGGCTCGCTAACCAGATCCCCAACGAGTCGGTACTCTTCTGCGCGTCTGGAATTTTAGTGGCATCGCTTAACTCAATCGCTTGATTTACGTTCGGCATCATGGATGCGCTTTGTTTATTTTTCCGATTCCAAAAGTCTTCCAAATTACGAATCCCCCATTTCATGCTGAACTCTTGCTCGCCTTTGATTCGTGCTTGTTCATTGTAGAAATAAAAGCTTTGTTGCTCCGGGGTTGCGGGCCTCCGTGTGAAGGTTGCCAGCATTTTCTGCGGTTGAGATTGACTTTTTTGGATCGAATCGCTTCGCTGATTCTTCTTTAATTGAGCCTGCTTGTAAAGATTTTCGAGTTGGCTTAAGGGCAATTTGGCTAGTTTTTGCAATGAATCTTCCTGCACGATTTTGCTGTCCAATAAGATATATTGATTCCAATCTTTTTTTAATTTCTGCGCCTTGGTGAAGGAAGGATGGGTGCTCGCTAAACTGATCGTCGCGGAGTCGAAATAGGCAGATGCTCTTGGATAATCTTGGATTTGATAAGCGAAAAGATTCGCTAATTGGAAATACAATTCGCCTTTGTTTGGATTGTTTTGCGTCGCTTTTTCCCAGGCGTTTTTAGCCTGATTTAAATCCTTTTGTTCCATGTAAATTCGACCCATGGCAACATAAATTTCCGATTTCTGATCTTCGTTTTTGGGGTCTGCCAACAGTTTTTCGAGCGCAGGGATAGACTGATCTAAGGATTTGTAAGCGATGTTAGCACGCAATGTCAAAGCATAATTTGACTTTTGGCGCATACTGTTTTGGTAGGCTTGCTTGGCTAGGCCCCCTTGGTTAATTCGCTCATTGAGTTGGCCTAAAATGAAATATAGTCGACTTTTATCACTTCGGTTTTTTGTCTTATCAGCGACTTGGTTTAAGAGCGAAATGCAGGCGTTGATTTCACTTTTTTGTTGGTGTTCATAGGCCTTCATCAATTGGAATTCTCCACCAATCAATTCGTTTTCGAGCAAAAAGCTTTCTGTTTTCTCGGCAGATTCAAAGTCGTTTTGCATCAGGTATATCTGAAACAAAAGCGTCAAGGCTTTGCTTTGTGTTTTTTTATCGGGCTCTAGTGTATTGATGTATTTTAGTGTCTCGATAGCATTTTTATAATCCCGCTGCAACATTCGACCTTCCGCGATGAGTAAATAAGCGTCGTCTACATAGGCCGAGTTTTGGTGTCGGTCGATGACCAAAGAGGCCTTTCGGATTAAATTGCCAATTTCCAATTTGTGCGTGATGCCAAAGGTGGAATCAACCGGAGCAATGATGGGTAATTCAGACGCGTAGTTTTCCGTGCGTTCTTCAGCAAGCTGTTTGTGTAAGGTGATTAGAAGTCGGTCGGCCTGCCAAATAGCATTGTATTTGGCATTGATATTATGGAAAGTTACGGCAGCAGGTTTGCTACTGTGCTGGGAACAGCTCCAGGTAACCAATAACACCAAAACAAAGGCAAGAATCCGAATCATGAAATGTGACGCATACAATTTTCAAATTTACAATATATATAAATGAAAAAGCCATAAATTTAGTGTGTGGTCGAAGGATTATTTTTAAAAATATGCAATCATATCAGCGATTTATTGGAGCCGCATTTCAAATGTTGGTGACAATTTTGGGAGGGGTCTATCTAGGTCGCTATTTAGATGCCTATTTCCACACACTTACACCTTGGTTTACGCTGGGATTTTCTTTGGGATCCATTGCATTTGCGATGCTTGCATTGATCAAAAGTCTCCCCAAATAATTCGCAAAATATTCCGTAAATTGCTGTTATTTTTTACGTTAAACTCGCATTAGCGTGTTCGAAGGTCGCCGATTAATTCTATTTCTTGTTTTTCTGAGCATCGGGCTGGTGTTCATCGGGAAGCTGTTTTATCTGCAGTTGCTCGATGATACCTATGAAAAGGCGGCGGATAATAATGCGATTCGGAAAATCATTCAAGTTCCTTTTCGGGGAGAAGTATATGACCGTCATGGAAAACTGATTGTTTACAATACCCCTGTGTATGATGTGTATATTACGCCTAGAAAAGCTGTGGTGCAGGATACGAACCGATTTTGCAAGCTGTTTGGCGTAACAAGAGGTTATTTTGATACGGTGACGAAACAAGCTCGTGCTTATTCTCGTGTGAAGCCTTCTCTGTTTTTAAAACATCTGACCAAAGAAGACTTTGCTCGAATTCAAGATGCCATGGTGGATTATCCGGGCTTTTCCATCACGACAACTGCATTTAGAACCTATCAGTCCATCGCGTTTTCGAATGCGCTAGGCTACGTTGCCGAGATCAATCCAAATTCCCTGAAAGATCAGCGAGATGATTATTACCGACAAGGCGATTATGTAGGGATTTCGGGTATTGAGTCCTATTATGAAGATGTTTTACGTGGCCAAAGGGGGGTAAAATACCGCATGGTGAATAGCAATGGGGTTGAAAAAGGAGATTACAAAAAAGGAAAACTAGATGTTAATCCGGTTGCCGGGAAAAACCTCTACACGAGTATCGACATACGATTGCAAGAATATGCGGATAGTCTGATGATGCACAAGGTGGGAAGTGTGGTTGCAATTGAACCTTCTACAGGTGAGATTTTGACGATGGTTTCTGCACCATCTTATGACCCTAGTTTATTAGCTGGACGGAATTTTTCTAAGTATTATCAGAAATTAGCGTTGGATCCTTTGAAGCCTTTGATCAATCGGCCGCCTTCTGCTTATTACCGCCCTGGTTCTACGTTTAAGTTGGTGCAGGCGCTTGTAGGCCAACAATTAGGAATTCTTTCAGCGGGTTCTGTTTTTGGTCATGCGGGAGCTCCTGTTAAATGTCACTCACACAACACGTCACACAACGATTTACACAATGCGATTCAGTGGTCCTGCAACCCCTATTTTTACCATGCATTTCGGAAGATTTTGTATGATGGCACAACCGGAAATACCTTTGAGCGATCAGCTCAAGGCTTACAACGTTGGTCGGAATTAGTGGCAAATTTCGGTTTTGGTCGGAAATTAGGCGTTGATGTTAGCAATGAGAAAAAGGGTAATTTACCTTCGGTGGATTATTACAATAAGGTTTATAAGGGTGAGAATACCTGGAAGTTTTCGAATATTTATTCCTTGAGTATTGGGGAAGGGGAGTTAGTGGTAAGTCCCTTGAAGATGGCGAATTTTGCGGCCATCATTGCGAATCGGGGTTGGTACATTCCACCGCATTTAGTCAAAGGGATAGGGGAGAAGCGGACGATAGATCCTTTTTATAAGAATCCGGTTTCTGTTGGAGTAGATGCCAAATATTTCCCAGTGGTTATTCAAGGGATGCAGGATGCCGTTTTGCATGGAACGGTTGGAGCGGACGGCCGTATTCCGGATATTACGATGTGCGGAAAGACGGGTACATCGCAGAATAAAAAAGGGAAAGATCATTCAATTTTTATTGCTTTTGCCCCGAAAGATAATCCCAAAATCGCCATTGCGGTGTTTGTAGAAAATGCGGGTTTTGGTGGTTTTGCAGCTGCTCCGATTGCTTCTTTGATCATTGAAAAATATTTAAAAGGGCGGGTAGATCGCAAGTCGGTTGAGACAAAGTTTATGAACATGAGTTATTTGGCAAATGTGACGTATAATCGTCCTGTCAAAAAAGTCACAAGCGATAGTTTACGAAAATGAGTCAATCATCCGGATATATGGCAAGTCGCTTAGACTGGTGGAGCGTAGGATTGTATGCGCTTTTTGTCCTGATGGGATGGATGAGTATCTATTCTGCGGTATATAATCCGGAGGCTCCCTTAGGGATATTTGATGCGGCTTTTTATACCTCAAATGCCGGGAAACAGCTTATTTGGATTGGGGCGAGTATGGTCTTGATCATGTTTATTTTTGCGCTTGATTTCCGTTTTTTCGAATCATTCGCTCCTGTCATTTATGGTTTTTTCTTGCTGTTGCTGATTCTTGTGCCCTTTCTAGGGGTGACAATTAATGGTTCACATTCGTGGTTTAAAATAGGGACCGCAACTATTCAGCCGGCTGAATTCGCGAAAACGGCGACTGCCTTATTGCTAGCCAAATACTTAAATGACCCCCAAGTGAGTTTGGCGCGTTTTCGCGATCAATGGAAAGCTGCCTTGATTATCGGGGTTCCTATTTTGTTAATCATTGGTTCCAATGAAACAGGGTCAGCACTAGTTTATGTTTCATTTATTATTTTACTCTATCGCGAAGGTTTGCCTGGTGAATATCCGGGTTTATTGCTTGGAGGAATCTTCTTATTTGTCAGTGCACTCATCTTAAAACCTCTAACCATTTTTATTTTGTTGGTCGTGATGGCCGGGATTTTGGTCTTGCTAATGCCTATTTATTTGCAACGCATGTACCAAACTTATGTAAAAATGGCCTTGGGTATTTCTGTGATTATGTCGCTAGCGATTTTGGTGGAATGGGTCGTGAATAATGTGTTGAAGGAACACCAACGGAACCGAATTAAGGTTTTGTTAGATCCTGACTTTGATCCGCGGGGCTTAGGATATCAGGTGACGCAGTCGAAAATTGCGATTGGATCTGGTGGATTCTGGGGGAAAGGTTATTTAGGAGGTACGCAGACCAAATTTGATTTTGTGCCTGAGCAGAGTACGGATTTTATCTTTTGCACGATTGGAGAGGAGTTTGGATTTATCGGGGTTGCTGGTATTATCATTTTGTTTATGATCTTCCTGTGGAGACTAATGTATTTGGCCGATTTGCAGCGTTCCCGCTTTGCAAGAGCCTATGGATTTGGCGTCGTGGGAATTTTATTCTTTCACTTTTTGGTGAATATTGGAATGACGATCGGTTTGATGCCTATCATGGGAATTCCCTTGCCCTTTTTTAGTTATGGAGGTTCATCTTTATGGTCCTTTACGATATTACTGTTTATCTTTTTAAAACTAGACTCTCACCGGTCGGATATGCTTTCTCGCTAGTATGGAAAACGAAAAAATTTCTTCCAAAGCCAAAATGTTAATTGCCGTGGCGGCACTCGGTTATTTTGTGGACGTGTATGACTTAATCTTATTTTCTGTTGTGCGCAACCCGAGTTTAAAGAGTTTGGGTTTACAAGGTCCAGAGCTGCTGAATCAAGGTTTAAACTTGATGAATGTCCAAATGGGTGGTATGCTTTTAGGGGGTATTTTATGGGGAATTTATGGTGACAAAAAAGGCCGTAAATCCGTGTTGTTTGGATCGATTTTGTTGTATTCTTTGGCAAATGCCTTAAATGGTTGGGTTACGGATTTGAATACCTATGCCATATTACGTTTCATTGCGGGCATTGGTTTAGCGGGTGAATTAGGTGCAGGAATTACGTTGGTAAACGAAACCTTGCCTCCGTCCAAGCGTGGTATTGGGACCTTGATTATTGCGGGGGTAGGTGCCGCGGGTGCTGTTTTTGCGCCCATTATTGCGAGTTTAAGTTCGGATCCGGAATGGTGGAGAACTTGTTATTTTATTGGAGGAGGAATGGGCTTAGCTTTGTTACTGCTTCGTTTAGGAACCTTCGAATCTTCCATGTATTCGCACATGGATGCCGGAGTTCAAAAAGGGAATTTCTTCCAATTATTTTCATCGGGCCCTACATTTAAAAAGTATTTGTACTGCATTCTTATGGGTTTGCCTATTTGGTATATCATTGGGATATTAGTCTTCTCGGCGCCAGAAATTTTCAAAGGAAAAATAACGGCGGGTGACGCGATTATGTACTGTTACCTCGGATTAGCCATTGGAGACTTTGCATCCGGGGCTTTGAGCCAATGGCTGAAGAGTCGGGGAAAAGCGGTTCTCACCTATTTGTTCATCGCTGTATTACTTTGTGCCTATTATTTATTTGGGATGGCTGAAATTTCTAAGCTTCAAGCGAATAGCATGATCACTTTATTGGGATTCTTTGGAGGCTATTGGGCGGTATTTTTAACCTATTCTTCGGAGCAATTTGGAACGAATGTGCGCATGACGGTGACGACGACGGTGCCCAACTTTGTGCGGGGAGCATTGATTCCCATCTCCTTGCTCTTTAAATTCCTAATTCCTTCGGTAGGTTTGATTCAATCGGCGGCCTATGTGGGAATTTTGTGTTTTGCTTTGGCCATTTTTGCGGTTTCCCAATTGAAAGAAACCTTTGGTAAATCCTTAGACTATACCGAATAATGGCGCTCATCTCAAAGAAAAAAGCCCCTTTCCGGATTAATAATCAGCTGCGTCGATATTTGCATAAATACAATCGGGAGCATGCGATGAATATTTCCTACCAGGATTTATTGCGCTATGAGAATGCGATCGTCTTGTATGACAAGAATGGTCTAGATACGCTTTGGGAGACGGTATTTTATTCACCTTCGGATCAGGAGGAGGTTTATGAGTCGCTGAAACAGATATATGCCGATTTAAAAACGGATGGAAATGAAGAGGTAATCAAGCACTTGGTGATTGATCGGGTGGATTATTGCACCTATGGAAATACACATCCATTCCGTATTCGAATTGTGAATCGGGTGAATGATAATTTTGATTATTTCTACATCAAAATTGCGGATGCCTCCCGGGTGTATGGGCTGGAATTGGAGCATATTTTATCCCCTAATCGGATCAATTATGTCACTTACGACAATACACTGGTCGAGGAACATATTGCTGGAATTCCAGGCGATGCGTTCTTGAAGCAGGATTTAGAGAAAGATTTGGAGTCGCCTATTCGTTTGGCCAAAGAGTTCGTGAAATTCAATGAACGTTGCTTAGTTCAATTATTAGGCGATATGCACAGTGCCAATTTTGTGATTATAACCAATCCGGATTTTGAGGAAATCTATTATCGGATTCGCCCGATAGACTTTGACCAACAATGTTACGAAGGAAAGAAGTCGGTTTACATGCCCCAATATTTCAAGCAAAACAATTCCCTGATTGAGTTGGGGATGAAATACATGACGCCGGAATCGGTTTGGCAATATCAAATCGAGGAGCGCTCGATGATAGCGAGCCGATTGAAGAGTGAGAGCCAGCGAGTTTCTGATTTGATGACGGTTATGTCCAAAGATGACATTGCACCGGAAGAAAACATCGTGCAGCTCAAAACGGAGTTAGCGAAGCATTATAACGACGATCGTTTTTTGGCTTGCAAAACCATGGGCGAAATCGTTTGGAACAGCTTAGAGCTCGTGATGCGACACTAATTATTGTTTCAGGGTGGCGTATGCCATCAAACCAAGGCCAGTCATATAGGCCAAACCGCCGATAGGTGCAACGGCTCCCCAAAGTACATTTTGTGTGATGCAAATCAGGTATAATGATCCTGGAAAAATGATGGCGCCAGCGAAAATGATATAACCTGCTGCCTTTAGGTATTTATTGGAAATTTGCATTTGCCAAACCCCAAGAATCAATAAGATAATCCCTCCATACATTTGGTAGCGCGCTGCCGTTTCAAATGTCTCCAAACGGTTAATATCGCGCAAATAATCTTTCCATGCATGTGCGCCAAATGCGCCTAAGGCAACAGAAATTCCTGCAATAAGTGAACCTGTAAATAAGGAGAATTTTTTCATGGAGGGGAGATAAAAAAAGGCCTTGTTTCCAAGGCCTTTTGATTAAGATGCTAAAGAAACTTTCAGATCGTTCAGCTTCCGCTTAATCGAGTCATCGATTTGTTGGTCGCCTACTTTCAAGATGAATCCGCCAATTAGGCTTTCATCAATCTTTTCGATCAATTCTACTTCTTTACCTGTGTAATCTTTCACGATTTTGGACACCGTTGCTTTTTGATCTGCTGTTAAGCTAGAAGCCGTTGTCACAGTCGCTTTTTGGATTCCTTTGTAATCTGTGTACATCGAGATGAATTCTTTTGCCACAGCAGGAAGAATTTTCTCGCGGTTCTTGTTCGTGATAATCACGAAGATGCCGTAAGTAACGGGATTGAATTTATCCTTAAATAGCTTCGCAAGGATAGCTAATTTCGTATAATGCTTGATGATTGGGCTCTTAAGCGCTAATACAAGGTCATGACTTCCTTCGCAAGTCTCTGCGAAATCGATCATGTCTTTCGCTACTGCCTCTACTGCATTTTTTTCAATGGCAAAGTCAAGTAAGGATTTAGCGTAACGGTGAGCTACAATTAATTCTGACATGGTCTATTCGATTAAGATAATTTAACGTCAGCCATCCACTCAGTTACTAATTTTTCCTGAGCTGCTTTGTCTTTTAATTGGCTTTTTAGCACTTTCTCTGCTAAGTCTAACGAAAGAGTTGCTGCTTCCTTACGGATAGCTGCTACAGCACTCGCTTTTTCTTGTTCGAAAGCTACGCGTGCTTTTTCGATTTCTTGATTAGAAGCCGTTTGTGCATCTAATTTCGCTTGAGCGATCATCGCATCCGATGCTTCTTTCGCTTGTTTGATCAATGCATCACGTTCTGCACGAGCAGATGCTATTAATTGCTCATTACCAGCTTTCAATTCGGCCATTTCAGCACGCGTTGTTTCTGATAATTTGATCGCTTCGTCGATGGATTGCTCACGCTCAGCTAACGATTGAATGATGGGTTTCCAAGCAAATTTGGCTAAAAGGAAAAATAAGATTCCAAAGACAAGTAATTGCCAGAAGATAAGTCCAAAGTCTGGGGTAATTAACTCCATAATATATAAATATTTACAGTATTTCGTTTTTTAGAAAACGCAATTTGGCGCCTAATGCATTCCAAATTGCGTTTCAAATGTTTTGAATAAGGATTCCAAGGCTAACCCTTGGGCTTATTCGATTGGTATCTTATTTCAAAGTTACCAATAGACAAATTACAGCAGCGAATAACGCAACCGCCTCAACGAAGGCAGCAACGATCAACATCGCACCCTGAATTTTTCCAGAAGCTTCTGGTTGACGAGCGATAGCTTCCATTGCAGAGCCACCGATACGACCGATACCCATTCCAGCTCCTAAAGCAGCTAAACCAGCACCAATACCTGCAAGACCAAGACCTACAGAAACTTCTAATAAAATCGATAAAATAGACATACGATTTGGGTTTATATAAATTAAAAAAAATACAAATTATTAATGATGATGCTCTTCAACCGCCGCTCCGATGTACGTAGAAACTAACATCGTAAAGATAAACGCTTGAATAAACGCAACAATCAGCTCAATTACGTTCATGAAAAGCGAGAATGGAACTACTGCTAGACCCAATGCCGCGTTTTCAAAAATGAAAATCAAGGAAACTAAACTCAATAAAATAATGTGACCCGCTGTGATGTTTGCGAACAAACGAACCATTAACGAGAAAGGCTTCATGAAAATACCTACAATCTCTACCGGAGTTAAAATAACTAACATCCATTTTGGTACACCTGGCATCGCGAAGATGTGTGTCCAATACGTCGAACGACCATTGAAATTCGTCACGAAGAATGCAATAATCGCTAATACTAAAGTTACAGCGATGTTACCAGTTAAGTTGGCACCTCCTGGAACTAAGCCCAACATGTTGTTGAACCAGATAAAGAAGAAAACAGTCAACAAATACGGCATAAAACGGCGGTAGTGTTTTTCGCCAATGTTGTTTTTTGCAATCTCATCGCGTACGAAAATGATAATCGGCTCGAACATCGATTGGATGCCTTTCGGTGCACGGTGTGGGTTTTCTTTGTAACGCTTCCCGATTCCGATGAA
Source organism: Aquirufa echingensis (assembly GCF_042714525.1). Lineage (NCBI taxonomy): Bacteria > Pseudomonadati > Bacteroidota > Cytophagia > Cytophagales > Flectobacillaceae > Aquirufa > Aquirufa echingensis. The sequence goes on from NZ_JBBKYA010000004.1 coordinate 242,142, forward strand.
GATCGTCAACAATAAAACCGCAGATAACATTAAGGAAGCAACGTTCTTCGTGATAGAGAAATCATATACTTTTTCGCCGTTCTCTGCATGGATTTTGCCGTGCTCTAAAACGAATCCATTGTAAGGGATTTCCTCGTGGTGTTCGTTTTTGAAGTTGGAAGATGAAAATACTTGTACCCCTTGAGACGCTGTATAAACGATGCAAGGCAATGGTAATGTTGCGTGAAAGTGGCCAATCGTGAAGAAATGCCAATCATGCTCATCCGCGATATGGTGCAAGATTAATTTACCTGGATCAAATTTGGTTGATTCTGCTTCGTGTGCTGCAGGAGCTCCCGCGTGTGCAGCTGTATCAGCATGTGCTTGCGTTGAATCGTGAGCAACAGCCTCTTCATTAGCCAGCAGCGAAAAGCTTGAAAAACTGAACAATAATCCGAGGATTATATTTGAAAAATACATTTTCTTGAAAAAAGTCTTAATCGGCATCGTAATTCTTGCTTTTACTATTTTGTTTTCAAATGATTTGCTAATTCGTTGATTAGCGGTGTTTTGGGCAGAAAAAAAAGAAAAAATTCTTCAGGCTTTTCTAAAAACGTCGCAAGTTACGAAGCAAGCCAATTATTTCAAAATTTGCGCTACATAAATAGAGTACAAAAAAGTTGATTACGAATAAGAATATTTCCGGGGTACCTGAATAGGCGAAGAAACCGATGAATGAAAGGCTTAAAATGAAGCGTATGGTTAGATTAATCATCTGAAATTGGATGAATTTTTCTTTTCCATCTTTCAAGCCGATTTGTGCAATGCTAAAAGTCAAATAGGACTGAAATGCTAAAAATACAAAAATGAAAGACACATTCGGGTGTAGGAGCTGTGACCAGGGACTCAAGTGAATGGCATATAGTATTGCCGCGAAGCCTGCATAAAATAGAATGAGCTGTTTCATGTGGCAAATATCAAGAGAATTTTGGAAAATCCTGATTTCCTGATTTACTTTGTGCCCTCATTCAGTCGCTGTGAAGCATTGAATTATAAAGAAGAAGGGAGAGACTAGGCTCATTGATCTTCTGGCAACCCGTCAAAATTTGACCCCGGTGCTAATTCCTACCCCAGGCGATTGCCTGTTTAGGGAAATATAAAGCTTTGATGATGCAAGCAGAATTTAGACAATATCACTATCCCCATACTTTTGTATTAGAAAGCGGCGTGTCGCTTCCTGAAATTGATTTGGCTTACCAAACTTGGGGCCAAATGAATGCGGCAGGCGATAATGTGATTTGGATTTGCCATGCGTTTACGGGGAGTCAGGATGTCGCCGACTGGTGGCAAGGGCTTGTAGGGCCTGGTAAATTGTTTAATCCAGAGAATAATTTTATTATTTGTGCCAATATTTTGGGTTCGCATTATGGTTCTACGGGGCCTTTGTCTACGAATCCCCAAACTGGAGAACCTTATTTTCATACGTTTCCTGATGTAACAATCCGTGATGTAGTCAATGCTTTTGAATTGCTTCGTCAAGAGTTAGGAATTCATCGCATTAAGACCTGCATTGGGGGATCGATGGGGGGCCAACAAGCCGTTGAATGGGGGATTGTCAATCCAGAATTAATTCAGAATTTGATCTTGGTGGCAACCAATGCTGTGCATTCGCCGTGGGGAGTGGCTTTTAATGAGTCCCAACGAATGGCGATTGAACTCGATAAAACCTGGGGTGAGTCACATCCGAAAGCGGGAATCGATGGAATGAAAGCAGCCCGTGCCACGGCCTTAATTTCTTATCGGAATTACGAAACATACCAAATTACCCAGGCTCGCCAAGATCATTCCTTGGAAAAAACCTTGCGCGCTGTTTCTTACCAGCGCTATCAAGGCGAAAAATTAGCTCAGCGCTTCAATGCCTATTCTTATTATATCCTTTCCAAAATGATGGATTCCCAGGATGTAGGTCGGAATCGAGGTGGAATTATTCCTGCCTTAAAGCAAATTAAGTCCAATACGTTAGTGATTGGAATTAAATCGGATGCCTTATTTCCGATTGTTGAACAAGAATTTTTAGCCAAACATATTCCGGGTGCATCCTTTCAAGTAATTGATTCCTTATATGGACACGATGGATTCTTAATCGAAAGTGGTTTGATGACGAAGGCGATTCGCCTATGGCAGAAATTGCAATTGCTTGAAGTTAATCCGATGGCGGAGTTCTTTCGTGAGTTGGAGCTTTTATAGCCCTAGGCTTCAGCCTAGGGGTCCTCAGGTTAAAACCTGGGGTTATTATATGTTATTTTCTATGTTTGTTTTGGAGTTATTTTATCCCTGGGCTTCAGCCTAGGGGTCTCCAGGTTAAAACCTGGGGTTATTATATGTTATTTTCCAAGTTTGTTTTGGAGTTATTTTATCCCTGGGCTTCAGCCTAGGGGTCCCCAGGTTAAAACCTGGGGTTATTATATGTTATTTTCTATGTTTGTTTTGGAGTTATTTTATCCCTGGGCTTCAGCCTAGGGGTCTCCAGGTTAAAACCTGGGGTTATTATATGTTATTTTCTATGTTTGTTTTGGAGTTATTTTATCCCTAGGCTTCAGCCTAGGGGTTCTCAGGTTAAAACCTGGGGTTAGAATTTTGATTGTTCGAAAGTATTTTTCTTACCTTTAACCCATGGATTTCAAAAACAAAATTGTCTGGATCACTGGAGCGTCATCTGGAATCGGGGAGGCTTTAGCCAATGAATTTGCATCTAAAGGTTCGAATTTAGTCTTATCAGCACGTAGGGAAGCGGAATTGCAGCGGGTGGCACGCTCTTGTGAAGTGCACGGCGTAAGCGTATTGGTTTTGCCATTTGATATGGTTGAGACTGCGGTGCATGCTCAACAAGTGGAAGCGGTATTGAAAACTTATGGTCGCATCGATGTTCTAGTGTTGAATGCAGGTGTAAGCCAAAGGTCTTTTGTGCTGGATACGCAGTTTGATGTGTATCGCCGACTGTTTGAAATCAATTTCTTTTCGATTGTGCATTTGGTCCAACAAGTTATCCCTGTTTTTCAAAAGCAACATGCCGGTGTATTTGTGCCCATTGCTTCCGTTGCGGGGCGAATCTCGACACCTCGTCGGGCAGCTTATGGTGCCTCCAAGCATGCGCTAATTGGCTTTTTTGATTCCGTTCGTGCGGAATTACATGAATATGGGATTCAAGTTAGTACGATTTTGCCTGGCTACATACGTACCGAAATTTCGTTACATGCGATGAATGAGCATGGCGAAAAATATGGTAAAATGGATCCTAATCAAGCCAAAGGACTTGATCCCGCAGTGGCAGCTTCTAAAATTGTCGCTGCTGTTGCCGTTGGCAAAAATGAATTTTTTGTTGGCGGTGCCTTGGAACGCTTTGGCCTAATCGTAAAGCAAATTGCTCCACAAATCATGCCTTGGATGCTTCGTAAAATTAGAAATACCTAGGCTGCCTGTTTTTTGTCCTGAAAGAATAAGATAAATAAGGCTAAAACTAATAATGCAATCCCTGCTGGAACCATCCAAACGGATTTCCAATCGTGGATTCCATTGGTGGTGTACATGTCCAAGACGATTCCTGAAAGTTTCGACCCGATTCCCATTCCAATTCCATAGGTTGCTAAGGTAATTAACCCTTGGGCAGAATTTTTGATATGAGGTCCTGCTTTTTGGTCTGTATAAATTTGACCCGTCACGAAGAAGAAATCGTAGCAAACGCCGTGTAAAATTATCCCAATAAATAGGATCCATTCGCTCGAAATACCATCTCCATAGCCGAAGCAAAGGAAACGGATAATCCAGGCAATTAGGCCCATAATCAACATTTTTTTCACTCCTAGGCGTACGAAGGCGATAGGGATCAGTAACATGAAAATCACTTCCGATACTTGACCCAAGGACATTTTGTTCTCCACATTGCTCATGTGAGCATCTGTGAGCGATGGATTTGCCATCGCATAATAGAATGAAAGTGGGATGCAGATAAGAATTGAAGAGATAAAGAAGATGAGAAAAGATCGATCTTTGAATAGTTGGAGCGCGTCCAAACCTACAATCTGTGCGACGGAAGCATTTTTGTCGGCTTTAGGTGGCGTATCGGGTAAAAAGAATGCATAAATTCCTAATACAAATGAGTTGTACATGGCGATGTGAAAGATTGCCACATTGTCTCCTAAGGCATAAAATCCAATAATATTCGTTACTACAATCCATGCGATGGTTCCGGTAACTCGGATGTTGGCAAATTCCTTTTCGGGATTTTGCATTTGCTTCATGGCAATGGAATTGGATAAGGCTAGGTTGGGCGCAAAGCAAAGTGTATATGCTAAGATATACCAAAAGAAAACTTCGGGGTCAGTCGTTTGGCTTAACAGATACAAGATTCCTCCCCCAATGATATTTAAAACCCCCATCACTTTTTGTGCGGCAAAAAAGCGGTCGGCAATTAATCCTACGAAAAAAGGAGCGACTAAAGAAGCGAGGGCAAAGGTTAAGTAAGCATTTCCAACTTGATCTCCTGTGGCATGTAGCGTACTTAATAAATATTTACTCATTTGGCCGTACCAGGCTCCCCATCCGAAGAACATGAGGAACATCATTGTCATGAGTTGAATTTTAGTCGAATTTTTCATTTTATAGGTTTCTTGCGGGTCAAAAATACAAATTTGAAAGAAATATCAAATTTTAAGAAAATATATTTTTGAGCATATGGTCTTGATTTTAAAAAGCTGTTTTCCGAAAAATCTCCTATTTTTTCGAAGAATGGGTCAAAATGATGTCAGGTTTTTCGGGATTTTACAAAATTGTTATTTCTAGGCTTATAAATGCAACTTGATTGACTTTTTAGGGCTAAGTCTAAGTATTTGATTTTCAGTATTATTTGTGCGTTTTTTGATGAAAATTTGAAGGATAGGTAGCCTTCCGCATTTATATTTCGTATGAATTTAGTTGGAGTTTTGTTGATTTCGGGAAGACCTACGGGTACATTTCAAGGTTCGATGACCTTGTTCTTGGTGTTATTTTCATTTATCGCTTTGGCATTAATTGGGGTTGGTGTTATTCTTTACCAAAAGCGTAAGGAGTGGATTGCTCACTCGAAAATGACCTATGGCAAGATTGTCGAAATTTCGAAGCGTTATGCAAGAGATGATCATTCGGGTCGCTTTCCTATCTATTTCCCCATTGTATCTTATTATGTGAACGGCAGTGAGTTTCGTCGGGAAGCTGACAAAGGTTTAGCGAAAAATTGTGAGGTTGGGCAGGAGATACCTGTACGTTATTTGACGGAAAATCCTTATGAGGCTTCGTTGAATGAATCCTCGATTCCGGTATTGAATCCAACGGTGTTTTTTGTATTGGGGATATTGATGTTACTTAGTTCGATTGTGTTATCGGTGTTGCACAGATAGTCGTTGGACGTTAGACTTTAGAGACGCTTTTGCGTCTTTTTCCCCAGGTTAAAACCTGGGGTTATAAATTATTAACCCCAGACTTCAGTCTGGGGATTTAGTCGCCATCCCCACTCTATATTCTTCCGACGTCAAACGTCCAAAGTCCAATGTCTACCAACCATCATCCTTTTTAGGCTTGATATTTGCTGGACTTTTTTTCGCTGCGGCTGGGGTTGCCACCTTTGGACTTGCAGTTCCGCTTGCTTTGAGGTTTACGTCTAATTCGACCCGACTGAAAACGCGGGTTACGATTTTCCACTCTCCATTGACTTGTAATAAGCTTAATAAGTCGATGTATTTGAAGTCGGCGAATTGCAATTCTGCGGCAGCCAAACCTGAAATGCCTGCGTACGAATAGTTGATCAGTTTTGTCGTAGCTTTTACGCCACCTGCTGGAGTTTTGGAAATAAAGGTTTTGATCGGAAAATCTTGAATCTTACCTGTGCTCGCGTTAACGGTACGTAAAATTGCAGATGAATGAAAGGCCTTGCCTAGTTTGGCGGTGTCACCCGTCGTTAATCCTTCGAAATAATTATTGACCGTTGCTTTTATTGCCTCATCCGGACTTTGTCCAAATGCAAATAGGCTAATTAATACCAGGCAAAAGCTTAATGTGATTGATTTTTTCATGTGCTTTTTTGTTTAGTTGCCTCCTAAGACAAATTCAGTTGGTAAAGGTTCTCCCTTCATGAACAAGTTCGACTTTTCAGGATATAAAATTGATTGAACAATATTCACGCGCCCTAAAGCATGGTTTGCCATATTTCCTAAAATGATAATGGCCGAATTGTCTTTTGGGTTATGCAGGTAATAGTTTTTGAATCCGTGCCACCAGCCTGTATGGTAGGTAAGCCATTCGCCATTATCGAGTTGGGCGAGTCGCCAGCCGAAGCCATAGTTTTTAGCTAATACTTTCGGGGTGGTGTGTTGGGGCGTGAACGCTTCTTCAAGAGTAGCAAATTTCACTAACTTCTCTTCATTCAATGCGACGTCCCAATGGTAAAGGTCTTCTACGGTTGAATATATGCCTTTATCGCCAGTTACGCCATCCAAGTGGTTGAATTCAGAAACAACAGGTCCTCCGCGACGAGGGACATACCCTGTTGCAGCGGTTCTTAGCATTTCAGGATGCATGGGGTCATAAATGAAAGATTCCGACATGCCTGCGGGTTCGAAGAGATTCTTTTTGGCATATTCTCTGAAATTCATGCCGCTAAGCTTTTCGACAATGTAAGCCAATAACATATAGTTGGTATTGTTGTAGCTGAATTTAGCATTAGGACGGTAGTCGATATGCGGCTTCAGGCGAATCATCATTTCTACGACCTTTTGATTCGTCAAAGGGATTTTCTTGTCATAAACCTTGTCCATGTTGTAGGCGTAGTCCGACAAGCCTGAGCGGTGCGTCAATAAGCTGCGGATGGTTAAGCTAGAATCGTAAGGAAAACCAGGGATATGTTTGTAGATCGCATCATCGTAATTCAATAAACCCTTTTCATGTAATTGCATGATGGCAACGGCGGTGAACTGTTTGGAAACCGAGGCTAATTGAAAGTGGGTATGCGTATTAATATTGCTTTTGGTAAAGTAATTGGCATAGCCAAAACCTTTCTTGTAGATGATTTTTCCGAATTGGGCAACAAGCACGGCTCCATTGAATCCGGATTTTGCTTGCAGTTTGGAGAAGAAGGTGTCGAGCTTGATTGATTTTTGTTTGGCAATTTCAGGGTTGAACAAATTAGCCAGGCTATCATTGCGTTTTTCAATGTTTGTTTTAACATGAAAAAAACTTTTCGTGGGATGCGAAGAGATTAATAATCCAATAAGTGTGCAAATGGTTAGTGCACCAATAATCTTAGGGCCTTTGGGTAATTTCAACATGTATTCGATCAAGCGGTTCATTTCAAAGCAATTTAATGCAATTCGTGTTTTTAATCAAGCGGGCATTCATCTTTATTTAGCTTGTTTGATTACTTTCGGACATTGAATTGGAAATCCCTATGAAATACATCTTCATTTTCTTAATACGTTTATACCAAGGTCTCATCTCTCCTTTTTTGCCAAATGCTTGTCGGTACCAGCCCACCTGCTCCGAATATGCCAAACAGGCATTCGTCAAATACGGATTTTTGAAGGGATTTCGATTGGCCGTCAAACGAATTTCATCCTGCCATCCTTGGGGAGGAAGTGGCTATGATCCGTTGCCTTAATTTCGGGATACAGAATAGCACTGTCCAAAATATACAATTAATTGGATTATTCCGTTTTGGATTAATTTATCGAATGGTAATTCATTGCCGATAAATAATTTGATTTTTTTCAAAAAAAAATTCTATTGAAAAAATACAATCGCTTTTGGGCCATTTTGAACTACTTTGTATCGTAAATATATCGAACAGCATATATATAGGTATAAATTAGATTATTTCGAGAACCTGTACTACACTGTGCTACTTTTCAAGAATTTCTATATTATGTACAATTTACACAGGCATAATCCTTGATTCATTAATTAAAATCATTTTTTTATTCAATTTATTATTCTTTTTTTTGCCTTGGTTTTGAAATTAGCCATGGACTCTAAACGTTTACATAGCTGTTTTTGGCTGAAACAAAATCACAAAGAATCATTAATCATTTTTAACCCTTAATTTTTCACTTATGATTCATTCTTACAAAAGAGTGGGTCGCCTTGTGCGATCAAGTGTAAGTAACCTAGGCTTCAAACAAGCTTTTAGTGTTGCTGTTGCACTGTTAATTTCCTTGGGTGCTTTTGCTCAAGATGTGGTAACGGGAAAAGTAACTGACGCTGCTGATGGCTCAGGTATCCCAGGTGTTTCTGTAGCTGTTAAAGGTACTACTCGTGGTGCTCAGACAGATGCAAACGGTACTTATAAAGTTAATGCTGGGTCGAACGCGACTTTAGTATTCTCTTTTGTAGGTTATGCTTCTAAAGAAGTTGCAGTAGGTTCTAAATCTGTTGTTAACGTTTCTTTGGCTGCTGACAACAAATCTTTGGAAGAAGTTGTGGTTGTTGGTTACGGTACACAAAAGCGTAAAGAGATTTCAGGAACTGTAACTAGCTTAGGTTCTCGTGATTTCAACGCCGGTGTTGTAACAAACCCATTAGCTGCTGCTCAAGGTAAAGTTGCAGGTTTAGTTATCACACAGGCTTCTGGTGATCCAAATGCTCGTCCAACTGTTCGTTTACGTGGTACAGGTTCATTGAACGCAGGTTCTGAGCCATTATACGTAATTGACGGTGTAATTGGTGCTCCTATCGAAAACATTGCTCCAGAAGATATCTTATCAATGGACGTGTTACGTGATGCATCTTCAGCTGCAATCTACGGTTCTCGTGGAGCGAATGGTGTTATCTTGATCAACACGAAACGTGGTAAATCAGGTACTCCTTCAGTTGATTATTCAGCTTATGTTGGTTCTGAGTCTATCTCTCAACGTCCAGAATTGTTAAACGGTGCTGAATTCCGTGCTGCTGCTGCTAAATATGGTCAAAAATTTGATGACTTAGGAGCTAATACAGATTGGTTAGGTGTAATTACACAAACTGCGATGTCACAAAACCACAACGTGGGTGTGTCTGGTGGTTCTGAAAATGTATCTTACCGTGCATCTGTTGGTTACTTAGATCAAACAGGTACATTGAAAGGTTCTGGTAAAGATCGTTTAACAGGTCGTTTGAACTTAGATGCGAAAGCATTAGATGGTAAATTAGCGATGAAGGTTAACATGTCTGCTTCGCAAACAAACAACCAATTTACTGATAACCGTGCTGTAGGTTTCGCAATGAACATGCGTCCAACAGATCCAGTGTACAACGCGGATGGAACTTATTTCCAAATCCCAGGTACATTTGCCAACTTCAACCCATTGGCTACTATTGAAAGCAAATCAAACAAGCAACGTTTGCACGATTTCTTATTCAATGCTTCTGCTGGTTATACTATCTTAGATGGTTTGGTATTCAACGTATCAGGAACTTTGCGTACGCAAACGGCTGATGGTTCTTACTTCGCGAAATCTACTCCAGGTAACTTATTAGCTACAGTAGGTGGTAACGCTGCTAACCGTCAATTGAACTCAATTACGGATAAGCAATTAGAAACTACATTAAACTACTCTAAGAAGTTGAATGATGTTTCTACATTGAACGTTTTGGCTGGTTATACATACCAAGATGTTGTTGCTGATGGTTTCGGTGCAGGAAATAACAATTTCTTGACTGATGCTTTCGAAGCGAACAACTTAGGTTCAGGTTTAGGTATTCGTACAAATCCAAACTTATTGTTCTCTTACAAGAATGAATACAAATTGGTTTCATTCTTAGCACGTGCTCAATATTCATTATTGAACAAATATTTCGCAACAGTTAACGTTCGTCGTGACGGTTCTACGAAATTCGGTGATAACAACAAGTGGGGTGTGTTCCCTTCAGTTTCAGTGGGTTGGGCATTATCTGAAGAAGCTTTCTTGAAAGGTAATTCAACAATCGACAACTTGAAATTGCGTGTTAGCTGGGGACAAACTGGTAACTCGGAAGGTATCCGTCCGTTGTTATCTAAATCGTTCTACGGAGCTTCAGGTTCTTACTTTGATGGTGCTGCAAACGATTTCTTGCCAGCATACTCAATCCAATCTAACCCGAACCCTAACTTGAAATGGGAGATTAACGAAAACTACGGTGGTGGTATCGACTTCTCATTATTCAAAGGTAAATTGACTGGTAACTTGGATGTTTACACGCGTACAACAAAAGATTTGTTATACACAGTAAACGTACCACAGGAGAAAGGTTATGTATACTCAAGCATGTTGGCTAACATCGGATCGATGAAAAACCAAGGGGTTGAGTTATCATTAACTTACCAAATCTTGGAAAACAAAGATTGGAACATCGCTACTACGTTAGCTGCTTCATTCAACAAAAACGAAATCGTTTCATTGAAAAATGATTCATTCGCAGCTCCAGACCAAGTATTCTTGTCTACTTCTTTAGGTTCATTCATCCGTGGTACATCTGCTGTTAACTTCTCAGTATTACAAGCAGGTCACCCAGTAGGTGAATTCTATGGTGCTAAAATCGCTTCTATCTCAAATGGAAAATATGTATTCCAAGATTTGAATGGTGATGGTACTGTTGATCCTAACGCTGCTGACCGTACGTATATTGGTAATCCAAACCCAACTTTCGTTGGTGGTTTGACTACAAACATCCGTTACAAAGCATTTGACTTGCAATTCCAATTGACAAGCCAATTAGGCGCTAAGATTGTTAACACAAACAACTTGTTGTTAGGTCGTCAAGATGGTCGTTTAGCTGAATCTGGTGCATTGAAATCTGCTTTGACTTCAATCATTAATGATGAGCGTACAATCCCAATGGATTACTATGTTGAGTCAGGAGACTTCTTACGTATCAACAACGCATCGTTTGGTTATACATTGCCAGTTAAAGGCGTGTTCAAGCGTGCTCGTATCTACGTAGCAGGTAACAACTTAGCTGTATTTACAAAATACACTGGTGTTGATCCAGAGATTAGCCAAAACCTAGCAATTGGTTCAGCTGCTCCAGGTATTGACGTTCGTGAGACTTACTACAAAACTCGTGCGATTACTGCGGGTGTAAATCTTTCGTTCTAATCCAACAAAATCGTATTCAATTAGTTAGATAATCGAATAAATAAATTATTAATAAAATGAAAAAATATATCTATAAAGTACTTTCAGTAGGTGTTTTCGCTTCGTTAGCCCTATCGTCTTGTACAGATTTAACTGAGCCAGTTTATGATGCGATTCCAGCGGATCAATTCTTGAAAACGGACGCTCAGATTGCTGCGGCATTAGGACCTGCTTACGGTGGTCTTCGTGGTATCACATGGGATTGGTTTAATCCAAGTGAAGCATCTTCGGATGAATTGATCGTTCCTACACGTGGTGGTGACTGGTATGATGGTGGTGACTGGTTGGCTTATTCTCGCCACACTTGGACTCCACAACACGGTCCTATCAACGGAATGTGGGGATTCATCTTTGGTAACATCTCTCAGGTGAACCAATTGATCCCAGTGGTTAAAACAAACCAAAAAGCAGTAGATGAGTTACGTGCAGTACGTGCTTTCTATTACTTCATGGCAATTGACGCGTTTGGAAACGTCCCTATCGTAACAGATAATGCTTCTGTAGGTGGAACAAAAACTCGTGCTGAAGTTTATGCTTTCATTAAGTCTGAGTTAGAGTCAGCTATTCCTAACTTGGTAGCTGGTAAAGCTTATTCTCGTATGACGCAAGATGCTGCACGTATGTTGTTAGCTAAATTGAAGTTGAACGCTGCTGTTTATTCAGGTACTGCTGATTGGCAAGGTGCTTATGATGCTGCTAACGCAGTAATCAACTCGAAAAACGGTTGGTCTTTATCTTCTTCTACTGTATCTAACTTCATCGTTGCGAACGAAGGATCAGGAGAGAACATCTGGACTATTCCTTTCGATAGCTTCAAAGCAGGTGGTATGAACTTCCAAATGAGAACGTTACACTATGCTAACCAACAAACATATGGTTTGGGTAACTCTCCTTGGAACGGTTTCTGTACATTAGCGGATTTCTACAACTCATTCGAGGCGAAAGATTTACGTAATGCAATGTGGATCAAAGGTCAGCAATATGCTGCTTCTGGTGCTGAATTGAAAGATGCTAAAGGTGCTCCATTAGCGTTTATCGCTGACTTCAACAAGGATCAAATGACGGATGCAGATCCAGAATTCCAAGTTGCTGGTATCCGTTCTCAAAAATATGAGATCCAAAAGAACAACCCGAACGGGGATCAATCAAACGACTACGTAGTATTCCGTTTGGCTGATGCGATCATGATGCGTGCTGAAGCTGCTTTCCGTTTAGGAAAAACTGCTGAAGCTTTAGCTGACGTGAACACAATCCGTAAGCGTTCTGGAGTAGATCCATTGACTACTTTGACTGCAGCTGATATCTTAGCTGAGCGTGGTCGTGAGTTTGCTTGGGAAGGATGGAGACGTAATGATATGATTCGTTTCGGTACATTCTCTTTAGAGCGTAAGTTCATGAAGAAATTAGATAAGACTCGTGAGTTGTTCCCAATTCCACAACCACGTATCGATGCTAACCCATTGTTGAAACAAAACCCTGGGTATTAATTCGTACTGAATTTAGTAAAAAGGCAGAGCCATTGGTTCTGCCTTTTTATTTTATAAACAAGCCCTTTTTTGTATTTTTGCAGTCCAATATTTGAACCTTCCATGAAGCATTTTGTACTCCTTTGTAGCGCCGCATTTTTAACTTTTGCTTGTTCCACCAAAGAAGATACCCTCTTCGAAGAATTGCCTGCATCCGAAACAGGTATCGACTTTGTTAATCGGAGTTTAGAGAAAAAGGAATTCAATATTTTCAATTACCGTAATTTCTATAACGGTGGGGGTGTAGCGATTGGAGACGTAAATAATGATGGGCTATCTGATCTATTTGTAACCTCTAATTTTGAAGACAATAAACTCTACTTAAATAAAGGTGGAATGCATTTCGAAGACATTACGGTGAAGGCAGGGATTGTTGGTAAGAAATTCTGGTCTACCGGGGTAACTTTTGCGGATGTCAACGGGGATGGATTAATGGATATTTATGTGTGTAATTCAGGTTCTCGCGATGCACGTGGAAACCAATTATACATCAATCAAGGAATCAAGAGTGGCGTTCCTACTTACAAGGAAATAGCCAAAGAAGCCGGTTTAGAGGATGGCGGTCTTTCTACGCATGCCGCATTTTTTGATTATGATCGCGATGGGGATCTCGATATGTATTTGCTGAATAACAGCTTTACGCCCATCGATAAATTAGGATATACGAATCTGCGCGATGTGCGCGATAAATTAGGCGGCGACAAATTGTTCCGCAATGACAGTCAAGATAAGAACATCAGATTTACGGATGTTTCCGAAAAAGCAGGCATCTATGGCAGCTTAATCGGTTTTGGTTTAGGAATTACGATCGGGGATGTGAACAATGACAACTGGCCCGATATTTACATATCAAACGATTTCTACGAGCGTGATTATTTGTACATCAATCAACACGACGGAACGTTTAAAGAAGATTTAGAGAATCAAATGCCGCATATCTCCCTGAGCTCGATGGGAGCTGATATCGCGGATATCAACGACGACGGTAACCTCGATATTTTTGTAACCGACATGCTTCCGGGCGATGACCGTCGCTTAAAAACAACGTCTATTTTCGAAGGCTATAACTTAGTTGATTTGAAATTGAAACGCGGTTTTTGGCATCAATACATGCGCAATAACTTACAGTTAAACAATGGCGACGGAACGTTTAGTGAGGTAGGGCAATTGGCGGGGGTGCATGCCACCGACTGGTCTTGGGGTGCCTTGATTTTCGACATGGACAATGATGGCCAAAAGGACATTTTTGTCGCAAATGGTATCGCGAAAGATTTAACAGATCAAGACTTTGTAGATTTCTTAGGCGATCGTAATACGATGCAACAGATGTTGAACGGGAAGAAGTTCGACTACAAAGAATTTACGGATAAGATTTCTTCGGTTCCTATTCCCAACTACGCATATAAAAATGAAGGGAATTTGAAGTTCGCAAATCAAGCGAAGGCTTGGGGATTAGAGGGCCCTGGTTTCTCGAATGGTTCAGCGTATGGGGACTTGGACAATGACGGAGACTTGGATTTAGTCGTGAATAATGTCAATGCGCCACTTTCTGTCTTCAAAAACAAGACAAATGAGAAGTTGAAGAATCATTATCTAACTGTTCATTTGAAAGGAACCGGACGTAACTTGAATGGGATTGGGGCGAAGGTTACTTTATTCCAACAAGGTAAAATCAAGGTGTTACAGCAAATGCCAAACCGTGGTTTTCAATCCTCGAGTGACCATCAAATGGTTTTTGGTTTAGGTCAAAATGGTCAAATTGATTCTTTGCAAATCATTTGGCCAGATGATAAAATGCAAACCTTGAAGTCTGTGAAGTCAGATCAGGTATTGACATTGGATTATGCACAAGCGACGCAGCAATTCAAATTTACTCCTTTTGTCGCGAAGCAATTATTCGCAGATGTTACGGCGACTAAATTGAATTATACGCATCAAGAAAGTCTATTCAATGATTGGGATCGCGATGTATTATTGAAACAAAAACTATCTACCCAGGGGCCAGCTATGGCCGTTGGCGATGTGAATGGCGACGGCTTAGATGATTTATATTTAGGAGGTGCCGCTGGACAGAAAAAGCAATTATTCATTCAGCAGGCTTCAGGACAATTCAAGGAAAGTACACAAGCCGACTTTAGCTTAGATCAAACTACGGAAAATACGGATGCCCTTTTCTTTGATGCTGATGGCGACAAGGATTTGGATTTATTCGTTGTAACTGGAAGTAATGAATTTGATATCAATGCCCCTGAATTACATGATTTATTGTATTTGAATGACGGGAAAGGGAATTTCGAACGGGATTTACGCTTCCCAACTATCTTTGAAAATGGTTCTTGTGCTACGGCCGCCGACATGGATCATGATGGCGATTTAGACTTATTTGTGGGATCCCGTATGTTATCGACTAAATATGGCATGAGTCCAAGTAGTAACCTTTACATCAATGATGGAACAGGTGGTTTCAAAAACTATTCGAAACGTTTCATTCCGGAAATTGGCGAATTGGGCATGGTGACCGATGCGGAATGGGCCGATGTGAATAAAGATGGTTATGCCGATTTGGTTGTGGCGCAAGACTGGGGCGGAATCGTCGTATTTAAGAATGAACGTGGTCGGAAATTAGTGAAACAAGAAATGGTTCCTGGTTCAGAAGGCCTTTGGGGCTGTTTGAAACCCGCTGATATTGATGGCGACGGTGACATAGATTTTGTGGCTGGAAACTTTGGCCTAAATTCAAAAATCAAAGCTTCCGCTGAATTTCCAGCAACCTTATCGGTGAATGATTTTGATAAAAATGGAACGGTGGAACAAATCATTTCTTGCGTAACGGAAGATGGGAATACCTATCCAATGGTATTGAAAGGGGAATTACAACGTGCTACGCCTGCGATTAAACAGAAATTCATCAAGTATAAGGATTATGCAAATAAGACGGTGGAAGAATTGTATTCTGATGACCAACGAGATGGCATGTTATTACGCCAAATTACAACGACGGAATCCGCATTTTTAATCAACGATGGAAAAGGGAACTTCAGTCTACAAGCCTTGCCGTATGAAGCGCAATTCTCGCCAATCCGCGGTATAGAAGTTTCCGACTTTGACCATGATGGGAAAGTGGATATCCTATTAGCAGGTAATTTCTTTGATTCATTGCCTGAATGGGGACGTTTTGACGCCATGTATGGTTTGATGTTGAAGGGATTAGGTCACGGCAAATTTGTGGCGAAGCGTTCAAAAGACACCGGATTCCAAACCCGTGGCCAAGTACGCAAAATGGCTATCGTCAAATCCAAAGGAGGGAATTTTGTTGTCCTCGCTAAAAACAATGACAAAGCACAAGTGTTTCAAGTTAAATAATAAGTAGTTTATGAATAAGTATCTCGCATTTTTCATTTTATCCATTGGTTTTCTCGCATGTAAATCAGGTGATGACGTGCAATTATTTGAGAAATTACCTGCGTCGAAAACTCACATCGATTTTACCAATCAAATTAAAGAAACGCCCGATTTTAACATCCTCGATTACCTCTATTTCTATAATGGTGGAGGGGTAGCTTCCGGCGATATCAACAATGATGGGCTTGTAGATTTATTCTTCACATCCAATCAAGGTAAAAACAAATTGTACCTGAATAAGGGCAATATGGAGTTTGAAGACATCACAGAAAAGGCGGGTGTGGCAGGTTTCTCCGACTGGAAAACGGGTGTGACGATGGCGGATGTGAATGGTGATGGCTTGTTGGATATTTACGTTTGTGCCGTGAGTAATTTTAAAGGGATGGAGGGTTCCAACGAATTGTACATCAATAATGGAGATAATACCTTCACGGAGAAGGCCAATGAATATGGATTGGACTTTACGGGTTTCTCTACACAGGCAGCCTTTTTTGATTATGACAAGGATGGCGATTTGGATTGCTATTTGTTGAATCATGCGGTGCATAATACGCGTTCATACGATCGTGTGAATACTCGGATGCTGAAAGATAACGAAGCCGGCGATTATTTATACCGGAACGATGGAGGCAAATTCAAGGACATTTCTGCAGAATCAGGGATTTACCAAGCTGCCATGGGCTATGGATTAGGTATTTCAGTCGCGGATTTGAACAATGACGGTTGGCTCGACATCTATGTCAGCAATGACTTTCACGAGGACGATTATTACTACATCAACCAAAAAGACGGGACTTATAAAGAGGGTATCAAAGAGCACTTTAAGCATTTGAGCCGCTTCTCAATGGGGTCAGATATTGCGGATATCAATAACGATGGTTACCAAGACGTGATGACTTTGGATATGTATCCGGAGGATGAGAAGGTCGAGAAATCATCTGTTGGTGAAGATCCTTTGGATATCTACATGTATAAATTACAGTTTGGCTATTTCAACCAGTACAGTCGGAACTGCTTGCAATTAAATATGAGCGGCCAAAAGTTTGCTGACATAGCGGCTTCTTCTGGCGTTGCGGCCACGGATTGGAGCTGGAGTACCTTGATGGCGGATTACGATGGAGATGGCCTGAAAGATATATTTATTTCGAATGGGATCTTGCGCCGACCGAATGATTTGGACTATTTGAAATTCGTGATTGGGGATTCGTTGCATTATGGTTTGCCGACGTCTCATAAATTGGATCAGGAAGCAATTGATTTAATGCCAAGTGGTAAGGTGCATAATTACTTGTTTCAAGGTTCCAAAGATCTGCGTTTCAAGGATAAATCAAAGGTTTGGGGATTTGAAGAAGAAGGGATTTCAAATGGTAGCTCCTATGCGGATTTGGATAATGATGGCGACTTGGATTTGATTTCAAATAACCTAAACGAACCTGCAGGAATCTATGAAAATCATTCACGTGAATTGCTGAAGAACAATTTCGTGAAAGTGAAATTCAAGGGCGAAGGCATGAATACCTTCGGAATCGGGGCAAAGGTGATTTTGAAGACGAAGGAAGGCCAACAATTACAGCAAATGATGCCGACGCGTGGGTTTATGAGCTCGGTGGAGCCAACTTTGCTTTTCGGTATTGGCCAATTTAGCGATGTGGATTCTTTGATTGTCATTTGGGAGAATGAGAAAATGCAGATCATTAAGCATCCGAAGATCAATGAATTGTTGACGCTTGATCAGAAAAATGCGCAAATGCTAGTGAAGGATTTCAAATTCTTTACACAAGCCAACCCTCTTTTCGAGGAAGTGACCAACACCTATAATATTCCTTATTTGCATCAAGAAAACACCTATTTCGACTTCAATCGCGAACTTTTAGTTCCGTTTAAAGTATCCATCGAAGGGCCTAAAATGGCCGTGGGGGATGTAAATGGAGATGGTTTAGAAGACTTTTACGTAGGAGGTGCAAAATACCAAGCGGGGCAATTGTACCTGCAAAAGTCAAATGGCTTTGCTTTCTCTCCACAGCAATCTTTTAAAGCTGATAGTTTATATGAGGATGTAGATGCCTTGTTCTTTGATGCGGATGGCGATAAGGATTTGGATTTATATGTGGTGTCTGGTGGGAATGAGTTTTTTGATAAAATGCCGGAGCAATTTGACCGACTTTATAAAAACGACGGGAAAGGTAATTTTACGCGTGATGCCAAAGCATTGCCAGCGATGTATGACAATAAATCGGTTGTTCGCCCTTGCGATTTTGATCGTGATGGAGATATCGATTTGTTTGTAGGTGGTCGTGTGGTAGGCTATCATTATGGCTATTCGCCGAAATCTTATTTATTGGTCAATAATGGTCGTGGACAATTTGTAGATCGCACACAGGCGTTAGCGCCTGATCTTCGTGAAGCGGGGATGTTGACTGAAGCGATTTGGGCGGATTTTGACCGAGATGGTGATCAAGATTTAACAGTCGTAGGGGATTGGATGCCGATTAAATCTTTCGAAAACCGTGGGGGTAAATTAAGTCTTATTGAAAATGGCTTAGAAGAATTTACTGGTTTCTGGGGTGGTTTAACTGCTGGCGATTTTGATAAGGATGGCGACATGGATTTTGTCGTAGGTAACTTGGGTACAAACACCAAATTGCGGAAGCAGGTGGATGGGAAATTGCGCATGCTGATCAAGGATATTGATAAGAATGACACGGAAGAACACATAATTTCTTACAACCGAGGGGATGATTGGTATCCTATCAATAGCAAAGATGAAATGGGGAAACAAATTCCAAGTATCATCAGCAAGAAATACACGAAGTACAATGAGTTTGCGGGCAATACAATTGAAGAATTGTTTGGTGATAATGAATTGAAAGGTGCAACGGAACGCATGGTGAATACATTCGAGTCGGTGTATGTAGAAAACAAAGGTAAAGGGAAATTCGAATTACATTTCTTGCCGGCATTAGCACAAGTATCAAAAGTGATGGTCTTGCGTACCGAGGATGTAGACAAAGACGGAAATTTGGATGTGCTTTTAGGGGGTAATTTCAATGGAGCCTCTATGTATCAAGCTCGTTATGATGCCTTCTTTGGTCTAATTCTGAAAGGAAATGGCAAGGGTGGATTTAGTCCGATGATTCCAACGGAAACAGGTTTCTTGCAAGATGGGGATGTTCGCGATATTAAGATTGTGCATACGCCAAAAGGGCCTTTATATTTCGTGACACGCAACTCCGCAGCGATTCAAATCTTTAAAAAGCTGAATTAATGCGGAGGCTATTCGGATTGCTGCTATTTCTGAGTATTGCTTTTGCATCCTGTAAGCGGGATGTTAAGGAAGGGGAGCAATTGGCCAAACAATACTGTGAGTCTTGTCACATGTTACCTAGTCCGGCTTTGTTGCCACAAAATGTTTGGAAATATTCAACGCTCCCTTACATGGGAATTATGTTGGGCGTTTCGCATGAGATCGACCAATTGGAAAAACCGCTTTCCGATTATGCCATCATGCGGCCGGCTTCGCAAATGATTCCGGACGATGATTGGGAGAAAATCAAGGATTATTACTTGACCGAGGCCCCGAAGGAATTAGCGGCGGTAGATTATCCCGCATTGCCGGAGGAAAATGAATTATTCGCCATTGAAGATTTAGCTGTTTCCAAAGCGAATGCAACGATTCCAAATTTTACTGCAGTTCGGATCGACCCTGTTAAACATCAGATCATTGCGGGGGATCAATCCAATCGGGTTATCTGGGTATTGGATGCTGCGGGAAAACCGAAGCAGCAATTAGAAAATCAAGATGCGTTGACTTACATTGAAGCATGGAAGGGACAATACCTTTTTACCTTTATTGGGACAACGACACAGGCGAATCCAGATGTGAATGGTTCGATTAAAACTTATGCTTCAGGTGCACCAAGTACGCTGATTAAAAGCCTGAATCGCCCGATTGAATTGAAGGCGAGGGATTTAGATGGTGATGGTCAAGATGAATTAATCAGTAGTGAGTTTGGATTCATGCAAGGCGGCATGTCGGTTTGGAAGAAAAATGGAACGAGCTGGACTAAGAAAGTTTTAAATCCGCAGACCGGCGCAACCCATGTGGATGTGCGGGATTTTAATGGGGATGGCCAACTGGATATCGTGGCTTTATTTGCGCAAGGTGATGAGCGAATTATGCTTTATACGAATAAAGGAGGCTTGAATTTTGAAGAAACACGCCTCTTGCGTTTTCCTTCCATTTACGGAACGAGTTCCTTTGATATGGGTGATGTGGATGGCGATGGCGATTTGGATATCGTTTGTACGGCAGGCGATAATGCCGATTTCTCTACGATTTTAAAGCCTTATCACGGAGTTTATGTCTATACGAATCAAGGCAAGATGACGTTCAAGCAACATGCATTTTATCCCCAAAATGGTGCCACCAAGGTGATGTTGGCGGATTTAGATCAGGATGGTGATCAAGATATGTTATCGATTGCTTTATTCCCCGACGTGTCCAAACGTCCCGCGGAAGGATTGATTTATTTTAATAATTCAGGTAATGGCTTCAATCAAATGACCATTCCTGTGAACCATTTGGGACGCTGGTCGGTGATGGACATTGCTGATATTGAGGGAGATGGTGATTTAGATGTGGTGTTAGGTAGTCATGCCGTGGCGAAGTTCCCTGCTGGCGGATTTGATCCAGCCTGGAAGACCGCAAAAGGAATTTTAATTTTACGAAACAAAAAACGATGAGGCAGTTATTGCTTATGTGTTGCTTGCTCTTGTCCTTTGCTTCGCTAGGCCAAAAACGAGGCTATTTTATTTTTTCAGGAACGATTCAGGATCTAGAAACGAAGGCTCCCATCGAAGGCGCATCTGTCTTATTTTCGGGTTTGTCGATCGGGGCACGTACGGATTCTACTGGTCATTTTTCAGTGACTTTACCGGCTCGTTCTTATCAAATGGTTTTTCGGAGTCTAGGCTATAAGTTTAAAACGGGCCGCATCGACTTAAAGGAGAATGCGAGCATGACGGTACTTCTTGAGAAATCTGAACAGATTTTGGATGAGGTTGTTATCTCGGCAGAGAAGTCGGATGCCAATGTCAATCGGACCATTATGGGGGTTGAAAAGATGTCGAGCAAGACGCTGAAAAAGCTGCCCAATTTGATGGGGGAGGCCGATGTCATTCGTAGTATTATGTTGTTGCCGGGTGTGTCCACGGTAGGGGAAGGTGCCTCTGGTTTTAATGTGCGGGGCGGAAATGTGGATCAAAACCTAGTCTTATTGGATGGAGTCCCCTTATTTAATACCTCCCATTTATTTGGATTTTTTACGGGCTTTAATGCCGACATGGTCCAAGACTTGAGTTTGTATAAAGGTGGAATTCCCAGTATGTATGGTGGCAGAGCATCCTCCGTATTGGATGTTCGCGTGAAAGAAGGGAATTTTGAAAAATGGTCTATTCAGGGTGGCGTGGGGCCTTTGTCGAGCCGACTCTTATTCGATGGTCCTTTGGTTAAAGGAAAAACATCGTTGATTTTAGGGGCTCGTGGTTCGATGTCCGATTTCTATTTGGGTTATTTTCCGAATCCCGCGCTACAAAAAAGTAAAGCGGATTTCTATGATGTCAATTTCAAGTTGACGCATAAATTGAGCGAAAACCAACGGATTTCTGTGTCGGGCTATGTCAGTCACGATGGCTTCAAATTTGCATCAGATACCTTGTATTCTTGGCAGACGAAGACCTTGAATTTTCAACATCATGCCTTGTGGCGAAATTGGTCACATCATTTCACCGCTTTTGTGAGTGATTATTCCTATGGCATTGATGGCTTAAAATCAGGCTATGAATTCGCGTGGAAACCTTCTATTACGCAAAAATCAATCCGCGAAGACTTGAGTTTGGATTTGAAAACGCGTGGTCGTTTGGACTTGGGTGTTGAGTTTAATTCCTATCGGAATGATGCGGGAACGTTTAAGCCGAGTACAGAAAATTCAGTCGTGAATACATTCCCCATGCAAGCGGAAAATTCGCGCGAAATGTCGGTTTATGTGGGTCATAGTTTGCCGCTTGGGAAGCGTGTTAGTTTAGATTATGGCCTTCGCTACACCTATTATCAGTTGGTGGGCGCCAAAACTTTCTATCAATACAAACCCGGTATTCCGCGCGCATTCAATACGATCATGGATACCTTGCAATATCAAGCGGGTGATGTGATTCAAGCCTATGGCGGTTTTGAACCTCGCTTGTCTTTGGCGGTGAAATTGGATACCAATACCTCGATAAAATTAGGCTTCAACCGTATGCAACAGTTCATGCATTTGTTGTCGAATACGATGGCCGTTTCTCCGGTGGACATTTGGAAGAATTCAAATCCTTATTTGCCGCAGCAGGTGGCGGATCAGTTTTCAATCGGTTTATTTAAGAATTTTACCAATGCGCAAAATGCCGTTTTTGAGGCATCAGCGGAATTGTATTACAAGCGTTTATCCAACGTCATAGATTACGTTGATGGGGCGGCGCTTTATTTGAACCCAACGGTGGAGACGCAATTATTGGTGGGTAAGGGTCGAGCCTATGGAGCTGAGTTTTTCTTGAAAAAGGCGCGGGGAACACGTTTGACTGGTTGGGTTTCTTATACCTATGCGCGTTCATTCCGTTTGATTGAAGCTAATGAAAATCAAATTGCCGCGAATTTTGGCAAAGAGTTTCCTGCGAATTTTGACATGCCACATAACTTCAAGTTTGTGCTGAATAATCGCTTAACAAAGCGAATTTCGTTTAATGCGAATTTTACTTATACCTCCGGCCGACCGATTACCTATCCGAACGCCCGTTACAAGGTATATGCTTACAATGATTTATATGATTTTGAATATGCATCGGGGATTTATCCGAGAGCTGGTTATTTGCCTACAACCTATCAGTACAATGGTTCAACCTTTACGTATCTAAGTGGGACGACGATTGCACCCGTTTTGGATGGCTATTCCTCGCCGAGTTTTACCTTGCGTAATGAAGAGCGAATTCCATTTTACATGCGTTTGGATGTAGGCTTTACGATTGAACCCAAAGAGGGAAAACGCTGGCAGGGTAGTTGGAATTTCTCCATCTACAATTTGCTGTCTCGCCAAAACGCCTATTCGATTTTCTTCCGTTCTTCTACGGGTTTGATTAATCAGGCACGTACCTATCAGCTTTCTGTTTTGGGAGCTGCGATTCCATCCATCACCTATAACTTCAAATTCTAATGAAAAGACTCTTACTATTTTCATGGATGCTGTTGTTGATGGCCTGTGAAACAGAAATTACGGATTTTAAGACGCAAAATTTAAGCAATGCGATTGTCGTTTATGGGGAGATGTCCAACATGGCAGGGCCCTATACCGTTCGCTTGAATTATACCTCAGGCTATTCGCCTTTTGATGTTAAGGAATTTCAGGGCCAAGTGATTCAAGGTGCGGATGTTCGCATTGTAGATGAAACGGGGGCTGCCATGACAATGAAGGAAACTTCCAAAGGTGTTTACCAAACCCCAGCTTCCTTTATTGGAGTTGTAGGGAAAAAATACCAGTTGAAGATCATGACCAAAGCCGGGCAGGACATTGCCTCAGCTTGGCAAACCTTGACTGCCCCTGTAGCGCCAGAGGGTTTGAATTCCCAATTTGTCACAGCGGAAAAGGTTGAAAATATGCGCTTTGATTTATCGGGCTATTTACCTGATCAGAAGCAAGTCGAAAATTATTATTTCATCAAACGCCAAGATTTCATTCAGTTCTTGACTACCTGTCCGGAGCCACCACCACCACCACAGCCTGTTCCTGCATGTGATTGTAAATGTTGGCAAGCTCCTCAAAATACCCAACCGATTTTATTGACGGATTTCTTAGTTGATGGTTCGAAAATAAAACTCCCCTTGGGGTCGGTTAATTTCCGGGATTTTACGGATTGGGTAGTGCAACTGGAAGTTTATTCGGTGGATCGGGCGACGCATACCTATTGGCAGCGGCAAGAAGACCAACGGACTTTAGGTGGAGGAATTTTTGATAAGGTTCCTGCACAGATCCTAGGGAACTTGACTTGCTTGAATAATCCTGACCAACAGGTTTTAGGGTATTTCATGGTAGCTGGAAAATCGAAAACGCGTCTTAAGGTTGATCGCTACAATGGCATTCCCTATGAGACGTATAATAAGTTGGTGAATTACGTAGAATTCAACAACATCCGCTACAAGAACTATCCTCTCTGGGATTGTCGGAAAGCCGCTTGGATTCCCTACAATGTGGGCTTGAATTTACCAGTTTACTGATCAAAAATCTCGTGTTCCTCCCTTACCTTTGGCAATCCTCCAAGGTTTGCCAAAGGTAGTTGGTCGAGACCCAATATAGTATGCTTGCATAATAGTTTTTTTCTCTGCAAATTTGCTTCCATCTAAACTGAAAAATTATGCCGAGAGAATACGACCGCCGCAACCTCGACTTCATTCTGAAAGAGGTATTCAATTATGGTTCTTTGTGTCAATATCCCCGTTATGCGGATTATGCACCTGACATGTTTGACATGGTCTTGGATTCTGCCGAACAAATCGCGGAACGTCATTTACGCCCTCATTTTGTGGATGCGGATCGCAAACAAGCTGAATTAATTGATGGGACTGTGCAGGTACATCATTCCGTGGAAGCCTATGTGAAAGAAATGGGCGATGCTGGGATGATTGGAGCCACGTTTTCGTTTGAGAAAGGGGGCCAACAAATGCCATCCATCGTGGGTGGTGCGCATGAATTTATTCGCGGTGCGGCCAACAACTCCATCGTCATGTTTACGGGATTGAGTAATGGTGCGGCACATTTAATTGCCAGCTTTGGTTCAGAAGTGTTGAAGCAGGTATTTGTTCCCAACATGCTTGCCGGAAAATGGACAGGTACTATGTGTTTGACGGAACCTCAAGCGGGTAGTTCCTTGAACGATGTAAGTACCAGCGCGAAGGATTTAGGCAACGGGACCTATTCAATTAAAGGTCAAAAAGTATTCATCTCGGGTGGCGATAACCACTTTTCAGAAAACATTATTCACTTAGTTTTGGCGCGTTTGGAAGGCGCTCCCAAAGGGACGAAAGGGATTTCACTTTTCGTGGTTCCTAAGCGCCGACAAGAAAACGGGCAATGGGTTTCGAATGAGGTGACATCCATGGGTCTGTACCATAAAATGGGCCAAAAAGCGACTCCGGCTTTACATCTTTCTTTTGGGGATAAAGGCGATTCCATTGGTTATTTGGTGGGTGAGCCCAACAAAGGGTTGATGTACATGTTTCAAATGATGAATGAAGCCCGCTTGGGTGTGGGAATGGGTGGTGCCTACATCGCTTCCGCTGCTTATCATTTCTCCAAACAATATGCGTCTGAGCGTAGCCAAGGTAGAAAATTAACGAATAAAGATCCAGAGACTCCGCCGACCCTCATTCAAAATCACCCCGATGTACAACGCATGTTGTATTACCAAAAATCGATCGTAGAAGGCGCCATGGGCTTATTATTCCAATGTTTTCTTTGGGAAGATTTATCCAAATGCCTGACAGGTGATGAACAAAAAGAAGCTCAAATGCTCTTGGATTTAATGACGCCTGTAGCGAAAACGTACCCAGCAGAGCAAGGAATTTTGGCCGTGAATCAAGGGATGCAGGTATTAGGTGGCTATGGCTATACAGAAGATTTTCCATTGGAACAAATGGCACGCGATGTCCGGATTATGTCCATTTACGAAGGAACTACCGGAATTCATGGATTGACTTTATTAGGCCGTGGTATTCCAAGCGAACAAGGAAAAGCGGTTCAAGCTTTAGTTAAATTGATTCAAGCGGATATTGCCCAAGGAATGACGAATGAAATCACTAAACCCTATGCGGAGATTTTGGCGAATGAATTAGCTAGCCTCAATAAAGTAACTCTGCATAAATTGAGCAAAGCGGGACAGCCCGACGTGTTCTTAGCCGATTCAACGCTGTACATGGAATTGTTTGGCTTGATCGTGGTGGCATGGCAATGGCTGAAACAGGGAAATGTGGCCGCTAAAAATATAGATTCGGCGGAGAAATCGTTTTACCAAGACAAGATTCATACGATGAAGTTTTTCTACCATTATGAGGTGCCAAAGGCTTTGGGATTAACAAAACGTTTGCTTGATGACGAGATTTTAACCATTTTTGAATAATTATAGACTTAAACTTCATCACGATGCTTAAAAAGCTTTTCGCCATTGGATTTATGTTTTGCTCTTTGCAAGCCATGGCCCAATACAATGCCTACGAATTATTTCATCCTTTGTGGAATTATGGTCCAGTTTCACCTGCACGTTCTGCGGCAGGTGTGCCGGGTCCCAACTACTGGCAAAATGTTGCTGATTATAAAATATCAGCCTCTTTGGATGATACGAATCGCAAGATTTCTGGCGATGTAGAAATTACCTACAAGAATTACTCCCCAGATAAATTACCTTTCCTTTGGTTACAATTAGACCAAAACTCCTTCAATACGCAATCGCGTGGAGGTAAAACAACACCTGTATTAGGCGGACGTTTTGGGAATGTGGCTTTTGATGGAGGATATAAAATTGAAAGTGTTTCGGTGGATGGCAAGCCGGCCAATTTTATTGTCGAAGACACACGGATGCAGATTCGCTTGGCTTCTCCGCTAGCTGAGAAAGCGGGTATCGCAAAAATCAAAATCGTTTATTCGTTCACTTCTCCTAAAAACGGTTCTGACCGCATGGGTATCCAAGAAACGAAGAACGGGGATATCTACACAGTGGCTCAGTGGTTTCCACGCATGTGTGTTTATGACGACATCGAGGGATGGAACGTGTTACCTTATTTAGGTGCAGGTGAGTTCTATTTGGAATATGGAAATTTCGAATATTCCATCAACGTGCCTGCGTCACACATTGTCGTAGGTTCGGGTGAATTATTGAATCCTTCAGAAGTGTACACGGCAGAACAAATGAAACGTTGGGCTGCAGCTAAAACGTCCGAAAAAACAGTCATTATCCGTTCGGCGGCTGAGGTGACAGATGCGGCGTCTCGACCAGCCAAGGATCGTTTGACATGGAAATTTGCTTGTAAAAATGCACGCGATGTAGCCTTCGCCACGTCGAAAGCCTTCATTCAAGATGCGGCGATGATCAATTTGCCTAGCGGTAAAAAAGCAACAGCAGTTTCCGTTTATCCGATTGAATCGGACGGCGAAAAAGCATGGGCTCGTTCCACAGAATATGTGAAAGCATCCATTGAGCATTATTCAAATTGGTTATATGAGTACACCTATCCTGTGGCAACCAATGTGGCAGGTATCGTATCTGGAATGGAATACCCAGGAATCATTTTCTGTGGCTTCCGCGATCAAACCGCTTCTTTATGGGGCGTGACAGATCACGAATTTGGCCATAACTGGTTCCCAATGATCGTTGGAAATAACGAGCGTAAATTTGCTTGGATGGATGAAGGTTTTAATACGTTCATCAATTTCTATTCGACAGATGCCTTCAATAAAGGTGAATACAAGAATCAAAAGTTTGATATGCATCAACTCGCTCCACGCATGTTCCGTGCGGAGGCTGATCCGATCATGTCTATTCCAGATGTCATTCAAGCCCGTAACTTAGGTTGGGAAGCGTATAACAAACCAGGATTTGGTCTGCGTATTTTGCGTGAGCATATTTTAGGTGCTGATCGTTTCGATTATGCTTTCCGTCATTACATCAAAAACTGGGCATTCAAACACCCTACGCCACGTGATTTCTTCCGTGCAATGGAAGATGGAGCCGGTGAGGATTTAGGTTGGTTCTGGAAAGCTTGGTTCTACGAATTATGGAAGTTGGATCAATCTGTCAAAGATGTGGATTACATCGATCAAGATCCTGCCAAAGGTGCTTTGATCACGATCGAAAACTTGGATAAAATGGCCATGCCTGCCATTGTGGAAGTGGAATTAGCAGGTGGTGCCAAAGAGCGTTTCAACTTCCCCGTGGAGATTTGGCAACGTGGAGGTTCTTGGACATTCAAGACAGCTACTAACTTACCTATCAAATCAGTGACGATCGATCCAGACCATGTCTTCCCAGACATCAATGGGAAAAATAATACGTGGAAGCCGATTGCCTACAAGGCACCGAAAGGCAACTAACAAAAATGCCCCGATGAGAGTCGGGGCATTTTTTAATGTTTATTCAAGATCCGACCGATGTCGTTCGCCTTCGCTAATTCCTCTTTCAGTTTATCATAACTGCCCGACAACATCAGGCCTTTATATTTCAATAGCGTATTGATGTATTCGTCCAAAACGTCCATCAAGTTTTCTTGATTTTGGTGGAAAATTTGCGACCAGGTTTCTGGGGATGATTTGGCCAAACGTACAGTTGATTCAAAACCCGTGGAGGCTAATTCGAAAATACGTTCTTCGTTTTTCTCTTTTTCCAAAACCGTATTCGCCAAAGCAAATGAACAAATGTGGGAAATGTGCGAGATATACGCCGTGTGCACATCGTGGTCAATCGAATCCATGTAAATCAGATTCATGCCTAAGCCATCCCGGTACAAACTTTCAATGGTCGCAACGGCTTCCGGAGCACTCAATTCCTTATCGCAAATCACGCCACGCTTTCCTTGAAACAAGCCTTCAATAGCCGCCTCCGGTCCCGAAAATTCCGTTCCGGCCATCGGGTGGGTTGATACAAATTGCTTCCGTTTCGGGTGATTTTTAAGTGCCTCGTAGACCGGAGTTTTGGTAGAACCTACCTCAATGACGATTTGGCCGGGTTTTAATCGGTCTAATACATTCGGAATAATTTGAACCAAAATATCCACTGGCGTTGCGCATACAAACACGTCAACGCGTTCGATTGCTTCTTCTAAGGGTAATATTTCATCCACCAAACGTAAAGACAGGGCCTTCACTGCGTGAGCAGGATTCGCTTCAATTCCAATGAGTTCAAATGCCCAGCCTGAGCTGCGCAATGCTTTTGCGATGGAACCTCCAATTAAACCAATACCTATAATTCCTACCTTCTTAGATTCCATTGCTGTGATTTTTGATGCGATCTATCGCCGTTTGAAACACTCCTTCTTTCGCACATAAAGAAATGCGCACATAGCCATTTCCTTGTGTTCCAAAAATCCCCCCTGGCGTGATGAATACCGCATTCTCGTCTAAAATTTTGTCGGAAAGCGCATAGCCCGACTCATAATCTGCCGGTATGCGTGCCCAGACAAACATGCCGGTTTGTGCCGGATCATACACGCAATCCAATAGGTCCAATAATTCGAAAACCTTTTTCTGGCGGGATTGATAGATTTTATTTTGTTGGGCAAACCAGTGGGCGTCTGCCGACAAAGCCTTCACCGCCGCTTCTTGCAGTGGCAAAAACATCCCTGAATCCATGTTGGACTTGAATTTCAACACAGGATCTAATAATTCCTTCCGACCGAATGCCGCACCGATGCGCCAACCAGCCATGTTGTGGGATTTGGACAATGAATTCAATTCGATGGCTACCTCCTTCATGCCCGGAACGGCCAACATACTGATCGGGTTTTCGTTCAATATGAAACTGTAAGGATTGTCATTCACCAATAGAATCGAATGGCGAATGGCGAAATCCCGTAGTTTGGTGAAGAATGCCAAATCGGCCTTCGCACCCGTAGGCATGTGTGGGTAATTAACCCACATGATTTTCACTTTCGATAAATCTTGTTTCTCCAACGCATCTAAATCGGGTAGCCAGCCATTAGCCTCCGTTAATTCATACGCTTGCACCGTGGCTCCCGTCAGCGAACAAGCTGCTTGGTAGGTTGGATAGCCTGGGTTTGGAATCAAAGTGACATCGCCCGCTTCTAAATAAGCCATGGCAATGTGCATGATGCCTTCTTTGGAACCAATCAGGGGTAATATTTCATGCGCAGGATCTAATGTCACTCCGTAGTGCTTCGCATAAAATGCAGCAAAAGCCTCTCGTAACGCAGGAATTCCTTGATAACCTTGGTAGGCATGATTCGCAGGATTTGCTGCGGATAAAGTCAAGGCCTCAATGGTCTCCATGGAAGGAGCGAGGTCTGGACTACCAATGCCCAAGTTGATCACGGGAATGCCAGCGGCGCGTAAGGCAGCTATTTGCTTCAGTTTTGTGGAGAAATAATATTCCTCTACTGACTGTAAACGAGACGCGGGTGAAATGGAAAAGCTCATAAAATAAAAATGCCGACTCACAGGCCGGCGAAAATAAGTTAACATCAAAAACCTATCAAACCGGTTACGCGCAGACGTAATATCCTGCGTAATAATAACCTGCGTAATAAGTAGCTGATTTGAAATTCATGTCCCAAAGGTATGAAAAAAATGATTTTATGCAAATCCCTTCGGAAAAAGTCCCTTTAATACTTGGGAAACAAGTCCAGGTTCGAAACCTTTGGATAAACCAGTGCGGTAACACTTTTGGTATTTTTCAGTAGAAGTCCCAGTTTTCAAGGATTCCGCTTTTTTGCTCAATAAGGTTTTCAATGCTTCCGAATAGTCATCTTCCTCAATTTCATCCCAATGCGCTTGAATTTCGGAGTCCGAAATACCCTTCTTGCGTAGTTCGAACTGGATTTTGCTGCGCCCCCATTTCTTCTGGTTGAATTTTGATCGGATGAATAGTCCTACGAACCGACTTTCATTCAGGTAATTATTTTCTTGCAGCCATTGGATGTACATTTCCGAATCAGCCAATGGATCTAAGTCGTGAATTTTCTGTTTGATTTCTGAGATGCAGCGTTCCTGATAGGCGCAGTAGCGGGCCAATTTATTCAGTAATGCGCTGTCCATGGATTAGGATTCTTGCTCTTCGAATTGCTCGAGGTTGAATAAATCATTCAATACATCCACCATCGCATCTGAATCCCCACGTTTGCAAGCGGCTTTCAGATGAATGATCGGTTGTTTGATGATTTTTTGTACCAAAGAAGCCGTAATTTTTTCTAATTTCTCTACTTCTTCTGCACTCAGTCCTTTTAGGTGGCGATTGATTTCCTCCTTACGGATTTGCTCCAAAGCACCTTTTAACTTGTGGATGGTAGGAGAAACTTCCATTTCTTTCGACCAATCATTAAAGCTATCAATGGATTCTGTAATGATTTTCTTTACATCGGGAATCGAAGCCATGCGCAAAGCCAAAGCCTCATCCGCACGTTCTTTCAAGGAATCGATGTTATATAACAAGACACCAGATACTTTTTCTACCCCATCCTCAATACTCCGAGGAACTGAAAGGTCAATGAAATACTTAAAGGACAGCAATTGCATGGCCTTCAATTTTTCTTGGGTGATAATCGGTGAATCTGTACGAACCGAGGAGATGATAATATCAGCAGCCTCAACTTCCTTGCACATATCTTCAAACGGCGCTACCCGGAATTTTTTTCCTTGTGCAATACGTTCAGCCTTTTCCAGCGTACGATTCATGACCGTTACCTCTGCAAAATCTTTGTCTTCGAAGTTTTTGCAAACGTCGATTCCAATTTCACCTAAACCTAAGATAAGGACTTTCGGCGCAGCTAAAGCTTGAGATAATTCCTCTGCCAAAGCCACGGTTGCATAAGAAACGGAAGCCGCTCCATCACGGAACGAAGTCTCTTGGGCAACACGTTTATTGGAATAAAATATGGTATGCATTAAACGATGCAAATAGGGACCTGCCATGTTGTGGTCTGCCGCTATTTGATACGCTTTTTTAATCTGATTTGGGATTTGTAAATCACCTACCACTTTCGACTGTAAACCCGTAGCCACCTCAAACAAATGTTGGAGTGATTCATTGGTTTCATTCATTTGGATGAAATAATTTACATAATCAGCCGTGTTTGTTAATCCTTTTTCGATCAACAAGGCTTTTATTAATTGGTCTGAAATTTCTTCCTGTGTAGTGAAATAGAGTTCAGTCCGGTTACAAGTGGAGACGATTAACAATTCTTGTAAGCCAAAAAGGTCTTTGCATTTCAAGGTAAAAGCTTTGCTTTCGTCCTCATTAAGGGCAACCATCTCACGGATTGTGAGCGGCGCACTGCGATGAGAAATACTGACTGACTTAAACGGTGTGATCATTAATGTTTTTGGACTAAACTAGTTTACAAAAGTACAACGCAAAAATTAAAATTTGACAAGTCTTTGTAATAAAATCGTAATTTAGATAAAGTTTAATTTGCACAACATGGACTTCAAAAACAAAACGGTTTTCATCACGGGTGCTTCCCGTGGAATTGGTTTGGCGATTGCCAAAAAACTTGCTTCCGAGGGCGCAAACGTTGTTATTGCAGCAAAAACCGCTGAGCCACATCCCAAATTGCAAGGGACGATTTTCTCAGCTGCTGCAGAAATTGAAGCATTAGGCGGGCGCGTTCTGCCCTGTGTTGTCGACATTCGTGACGAAAATCAGGTTTTAGAAGCGGTGAATAAAGCGGTTGAGACCTTCGGAGGAATCGATGTTTTGATTAATAATGCCTCTGCCATTCAGTTGACGGGTACCCTCGAAACCGAAATGAAGCGCTTTGATTTAATGCATGGAGTGAATGCCCGGGGTACTTATTTGGTTTCTCGCGCATGTCTTCCGCATTTACTGAAGTCGAATAATCCACATGTCTTGACATTATCTCCGCCCTTGAATTTTGAGGCGCGTTGGTTCAAGCACCACGTAGCGTATTCGATGGCCAAATTCGGGATGTCATTGGTTACGTTAGGTATGTCCGCTGAGTTTGCGGGGAAAGTAGCTTTTAATTCCTTGTGGCCTCGTACGATTATCGCGACGGCGGCAATTGAATTTGCGGTAGGTAGCGCGGAGATGTTGAAATTAGCCCGAAAACCG
Source organism: Aquirufa echingensis (assembly GCF_042714525.1). Classification (NCBI taxonomy): domain Bacteria; kingdom Pseudomonadati; phylum Bacteroidota; class Cytophagia; order Cytophagales; family Flectobacillaceae; genus Aquirufa; species Aquirufa echingensis. The sequence continues at coordinate 275,098 of NZ_JBBKYA010000004.1, forward strand.
GATATTATGGCCGATGCCTGTTTTGAGATATTGAAGCGGGATGCCATGGTTTGCACCGGAAATTATTTTATTGATGATGCGGTACTGGCAGAAGCAGGCATGACAGATTTTGCTCAATACCAAGTAGATGCTTCTGTGGATCCTAAATCTTTAATCCCTGATTTCTTTATTTAATGCAAGCTTATCGCGCACCACTTTGGTTGCCGGATGGACATACCCAAAGCATTTATCCGGCTTTATTTCGAAAAATACCGCTAACGCATTCGCACAGTGAACGCATGGAATTGCCTGATGGCGATTTTTTGGATGTCGACTGGCACATGCGTTCAGAAGCTTTGCATGAAAAACCTTTGTTAATTGTATCTCATGGCTTGGAGGGGAGTAGTCGGCGACATTATGTCACCGGGCTCATTCGTGCGATGCCGGAGGTCAATGCCTTGGCTTGGAATTACCGAAGCTGTTCGGGGGATCCGAATCGGAATTTGCGATTTTATCACAGCGGGGCAACGGACGATTTGGACTTTGTGATTCAGCAGGCTGTTGCGCGTGGCGTGAAAGATATCTACTTGGCCGGCTTTAGTTTAGGCGGCAACTTAAGCTTAATATGGTTGGGAGAAAATGCCAAAAAAGCATCGCAATTCGTTCGAAAAGCTGTAGCATTTTCTGTACCTTTGCATCTTTCTAGCAGTAGTCAGCAATTGACTCGCTGGGAAAACAGACTCTACACACATCGCTTCTTACAAACGCTATTAGAAAAAGTTACCGAAAAGTCGGCTCGATATCCTATGGATATTACGCCGTCTATGTTAACCTCTATTCGCAGTTTGTACGATTTTGACAATGTGATTACGGGTCCCTTGCATGGATTTAAGGATGCGGAGGAATATTATGAACGTAATAGTTCTTTGTATTTTTTAGCAGACATTCAGGTGCCAACTTTGATTGTGAATGCTAAGAATGATCCATTTTTATCGCAGGAGTGCTTGCCTGAGCAAATTGATTCGGATTTTGTCCGGATCGAATTACCCGATTCAGGAGGGCATTGCGGGTTTTATCCGAGGAATTATCGGGGACAAACTTGGGCTGAGCAAAGAGCCGCTGCATGGTTTAACGGAAATTGAAAATTGAATAACATGTCTAACAAAGAGCTTGAGCAATTAACCATTGTCATTGATTTTGACAGCACATTTACGAAAGTTGAAGGATTGGATGAGCTTGCGCGCATCGCCTTAGAAGGAAATCCCAAACAAGCAGAGATTGTTGGCAAAATTCGCGAAATCACCGATAAGGGAATGACGGGTGAATATTCATTTGCAGACTCGCTTCGGGAGCGTGTGGCTTTATTGCCTGCGAATCAATTGCATGTAGATCAATTAATCGCCTTCTTAAAAGGAAAAATATCAGAATCCTTCAAGCGAAACAAAGCTTTCATTCGTGAGCATGCGGATCGTATTTTGATTGTTTCGAGTGGATTTAAGGACTTTATCGTTCCGGTTGTTGCCGACATGGGAATCGCTGCTGAAAACGTGCATGCGAATACCTTTACGTATGACGGAGAAGGAAATATCACGGGATATGATCACACGAATTTATTGTCTCAAGATAAAGGGAAGGTGCGTTTGTTGCAGTCCTTGGCTTTAGAAGGGGAGGTTTTTGTGATTGGGGATGGCTATACGGATTATGAATTACGTGAGGCGGGTTTAGCGAATAAATTCTTTGCCTTTACGGAAAACGTGTCGCGCAAAGCCGTGACTGATAAGGCGGATTTCGTCGTACCGTCGTTGGATGAATTTTTGTACATCAATGGCTTAAGCCGTGCGCAGTCTTATCCTAAATCACGGATCAAAGTTTTGTTATTAGAAAACGTTCACCCTGCAGCTGTCGCTTTGTTTACCAAAGAAGGCTTCCAAGTGGAATTGTTAAAAGGGGCCTTGGACGAGGATGAATTGATTGAAAAAATCAAGGATGTGTCGATCATCGGTTTACGCTCGAAAACAAACTTGACGAAGAAAGTATTGGAACATCCGAATGCAGCGCGTTTGATGTGTGTGGGAGCATTTTGTATTGGGACGAACCAAATCGATTTGGCAGAATGTGAGAATCGCGGTATCGCTGTTTTCAATGCACCTTATTCCAATACACGAAGTGTAGTAGAATTGTCTATCGGTTTGATGGTGATGCTAACGCGTAACATTTTCGAGAAATCAACCAAAATGCACGCAGGTGTTTGGGATAAATCGGCTACGAATTCATTTGAAATTCGCGGTAAGAAAATCGGTTTGGTAGGTTATGGAAACATTGGTACACAGATTTCCGTGATCGCGGAGGCGTTGGGTATGGAAGTGTATTTCTATGACATCGTCGATAAATTAGCGCTGGGTAATGCGAAGAAATGTAATTCGATGAAAGAATTATTGTCGACCGTTGATTTTGTGAGCTTGCACGTAGATGGTCGTAAATCGAATACCAACATCATCGGGAAGGAAGAGTTTTCTTGGATGAAGGACAATGTGATTTTCTTGAATCTTTCGCGTGGTCACGTGGTTGAAATTCCAGCCTTGGTAGACGCGATTAAATCGGGTAAGGTTTGGGGAACAGCAGTCGATGTATTCCCTTATGAGCCTAAAACGAATGACGAGGAATTTATCAATGAATTACGAGGCTTGCCGAATGTTATTTTGACTCCACATATTGGTGGAAGTACGGAAGAAGCACAAGCGAATATTGGTGAATTTGTGCCAAATAAATTATTGCAATTCATGAACAATGGTAGCACCTATGGTTCAGTGAATTTCCCAGAATTGCAATTGCCTCCTTTGGAAAATGCGCACCGTTTATTGCACATCCACCACAATGTACCGGGAATTTTGGCACAGATTAACAATGTGTTTGCAAAATACCATGTTAACATCATTGGCCAATATTTGAAAACGACGGAGAAAACGGGTTATGTGATTACGGATGTGTCGAAGGAATACGCGGAGGATATCGTGAATGAATTGAAATTGATCGACAATACGATCAAATTTAGAATGTTATATTAATTATGAGCACATTTTTTACCCCAGGTCCGGCAGCTTTATTTCCTACGGTGGAGGCACATTATGCGGAGGCTTTTCGCCAAAACATCGGTTCCATTTCCCATCGTTCGGCGGCATTTCGTAAGATTTACCAGCATGCCGATGAGCAATTGCGTGTTTTGTTTTCTTTGCCAAAAGAAACTGCAGTTTTGTTCACAGGTTCTGCGACGGAAATCTGGGAGCGTGCAATTATGAATACGGTGGAGCATGAAAGTTTTCACTTAGTGAATGGTTCATTCTCCAAGAAGTTTTACGATTTCTCTAAAGAACTTCACAAGTTTGCGCATGCGATGCACAAGCCTTTTGGCGAGGGTTTCGATGCTGCTGAAGTGGATGTTCCAGAATACGCAGAATTGATTTGCTGCACAGCGAACGAAACGAGTTCGGGTGTTCAAATGAAGGCGGCCGAGATTCATAAAATCAAGAAGGCCAACAAAGATAAATTGATGATTGTGGATATGGTGTCATCGGCGCCGTATACGAATTTGGATTTCAACTTAGTTGACTCAGCGATGTTTTCTGTACAAAAAGCCTTTGGAATGCCTGCTGGTTTAGGCGTTTGGTTGGCCAATGAAAAGATGCTTGAGAAATCTGAGCGAATGAAATTGCACGAAGGCATCGTGGGGACATATCATTCCTTGCCCAGTCTTTGGGAAAATTACAAGAAATTTGAAACGCCAGAAACGCCGAACGTGATGGGGATTTATGTGTTAGGGAAAGTGGCGGAAGATTTCAACAAAATAGGTGTGGATGTGATGCGCAAGGAAACGGATCGCAAAGCGAAAGCGCTATACGATTTTGCCTCGAAATCAGCGAATTTCGAAATCTTTGTCGAGAATCCGAACCATCGTTCTGCGACGGTTGTGGTCTTGAATTGCAAAGGATTGGCGGGAGATGTCATTAAGCAAGTGCAGGCAAAATCGGATATGATTTTGGGCTCAGGTTATGGCAAGATGAAGGAGACGCAAATTCGAATTGCGAATTTTCCTGCCGTGAATGAGGAGCAAGTACAAGCATTAATTGCTACATTAGGGTCTTTATAAGTACAATTGTCTAAACCTATGATTCAAACTGGAAAACCCATTCGTTGGGGTATATTGGCGTGCGGCGGCATCGCAACAAAATTTGCGGATGATCTCGTTCATGCAAAACACGGTTATTTAGCGGCAGTTTCATCGCGCGATTTAGGTCGGGCGGAGGCATTTGCGGCGCAATACGGCGCTGATGTGAAAGCCTATGGCTCTTATGAGGCGATGTTGGCTAGTGGTGAAATTGATGTCGTTTACATTGCCTCGCCGCATGGATTGCATTATGAACATACGATGTTATGTTTGGAAGCAGGGGTCCCTGTTTTGTGTGAAAAGGCATTTGCGATTAATAGCAAGCAGGTTAATGCGATGATTGCCAAAGCGCGTGAGAAAAAGCTCTTCTTGATGGAGGCTTTATGGACGCGTTTTCATCCTTCGGTGGCCAAATTGCAAGAAATTATTGCGTCGGGTGTGATTGGTGATATCAAACATGTTGTAGCTGATTTTGGTTTCAAAGCCGAATACGATGAGGAGGCTCGTTGGTTTAATCCACATTTGACAGGTGGATCTTTGTTGGATATAGGTATCTATCCTTTATTTATCTCGAAATTATTGTTGGGCCAACCGCTGGAAATGAAAGCGACGGGCGTGATGGCGCCTTCGGGTGTGGATATGAATTGTTCGATTGCGACGAAATATGCTTCGGGTGCGACGGCGAGTTTGTTCTCGACATTTGCGGCGCAAACGGATACAACTTGTACGGTTTACGGAACAAAGGGGAAGATTTACATGCATCCGCGTTTCCATGAAACGAAGGGGATGACGCTGACCATTTATGATGGCGAGGAAACGGTATTTGAAACGGAACGCAAAGGTTGGGGTTATAGTTATGAGGCGGATGCGGTGCAGGAGGATTTGTGGGCCGGTAGGACAGAAAATGCTTGGATGTCACACCAGTTCAGTCAAGAATTGATGGGATTATTAGATGAAATACGTGCTCAAATCGGCTTAACATATCCAAATGAATAAGATCATCATTGCTTTATTGCTTTTCGTAAGCACGAATTTGTTGGCGCAAAATCCTTTTGAAAAAGAGATTTTGGGTTATGAAAAACAAGATTCTTTAGCAATGCCTGCCAAAGGCCAGGTGTTGTTTATTGGGAGTTCAAGTTTCCGTTTGTGGAAGTCATTTGATGCCGACATGAAGGCCATGCCCGCTGCATTTAATCGGGGATTTGGTGGGTCAACTTTAGCGGATGCCTTGTATTATTTTGATCGGATGGTGGTGAAATACCAACCGAAATGGGTGATTATGTACGAAGGTGATAATGATTTAGCTCGGGGTAAAAGTCCTCAAATTATTGCCGCAGAATACGATGAATTCAAGGCTCGATTAATGAAGCAGGTTCCTGGGGCGAAATTGGTTTTTGTGGCTGCAAGGCCAAGTTTAGCACGTGTTTCCATCGTGGATAAGCAAAAGGAATTAAATGCCTTGATTAAGGCCAAAGGTGATTATTTCATCGATATGCATAGTCCATTTTATTTAGCCGATGGGACCTTGATGCAAGATATTTTTGTCGCGGATAAACTGCATTTGAATGAAAAAGGCTACGTGATTTTTGCGAAGCAGATTCAGGATTTTATGCTTAAATACATCAAGTAAATGGGAGTAGAAGCGCAATGGTTGCCGGGTATTTCAGTGGATTGTGTGATTTTTGGATTTCATGAAAACCAACTGAAAGTATTACTTTTGAAATTTTTGAAGAGTCCTGTTTGGGCTTTGGCAGGTGGATTTGTGGGTGTGGAGGAAGATGTGGATCAGGCGGCTGCGCGTGTTTTGGAAGAGCGAACAGGGCTGACGGATATTTATTTGGAGCAATTTTATACGTTTGGAGATTTAGCTCGTAATTACCGCGCGACGGAGGAGCATCGGGATGTGAATGCCGCGATGGGGAGATCGGAAGAGGAATTTGCTTGGTTGTCCAAGCGATACATTACCATTGGGTATTATGCATTAGTTGATTATTCAAAGGTTCATGTTAATCCAAGTGGTTTATCAGATGCTTCTGAATGGATGGATGTTTCAGCCTTGCCCAAATTATTCCTCGATCATAATCGAATCGTAATCAAGGCTTTGGAAGCTTTGCGCCAACGATTGGATGATAAATTGGTTGCTTTTGAGTTGCTAGGTGACACGTTCACGATGTCGGAATTACAAGTCGTATATGAAACAATCTTGGGCAAACGTTTGGTTCGGACGAACTTTCAACGGAAGATTTTGAGCTTGGATATTTTGGAGCGAATAGAGAAGAAGTACACAGGAGGGGCGCACAAGGCACCTTATTTATATCGCCTAAAATCGTAGACTCGGATTCAGGCTTCTAAGCTTTGGCAATCCTTTGAGGTTTGCCAAAGCTAAAGGGGAAATGAGATTTTTCCTATTCGGGATAGAATGCAATAAAAAAGGCCATCTGTCAGCTGACGGATGGCCTTTAGCTTTATCCCATATTATGGTAGACGTTCTGCACATCGTCGTCTTCTTCCAGTCGCTCGATGAGTTTTTCTACATCCGCCACTTGTGCGTCCGTCAACTCCTTTGTTTCGTCTGGAATGCGCTCAAAGTCGGCACCCAACAACTCATATCCTTGACCCTCTAAATATTTTTGAATTCCACCAAAAGCGGTGAACTCCCCATAAATATTGATTTGGTTCGTTTCTTCGTCCAAGAATACTTCGTCCACACCTAAATCGATCAATTCCAATTCTAGTTCCTCTAAATCGATTTCCGGTTTAGCTGCGATTTTGAAAACGGATTTACGTGTAAAGATGAAATCCAACATTCCCGTCGTACCCAATGAACCGCCACATTTTGTGAATGATGAACGGATGTTGGCTACCGTACGATTGATGTTATCAGTTGTTGTTTCCACCAAAATGGCGATGCCATGTTGGGCATATCCTTCGTAAACAATCTCTTTGTAGTCCTCTTGATCTTTGGACGTAGCCCGTTTAATCGCACGTTCCACGTTTTCTTTTGGCATATTCACTGCCTTCGCATTCTGAATGATGGCTCTTAAACGTGAATTCGATGAAGGGTCTCCACCTCCAGCTTTTACAGCAATGACAATATCTTTACCAATTTTAGTAAAGGTCTTGGCCATCTGCCCCCATCTCTTGAATTTACGTGCTTTTCGGAATTCAAATGCTCTTCCCATGCGTTAACGGTTTTAAAATTTTGATGCAAAAATAATCAAGCCCTATAAGACCCACAAGTCCCAGGTAAAAATAACTTACCTTTGTTTGTTAACCTATTTAAACGAGCATGAAAAGAGTTTTTCTCATCCTGTGTTTCCTGAGTTGTTTGATTCAAACAATTCAAGCACAAAAAATCAATGACAAATTTCAAATGCACATTCAAAAAACGACCGGTAAGGTTGTGATTGATGGTGTTTTGAATGAGCAAGCCTGGTTTGACGCCGCGGCTGTCAGCGATTTCATGATGTGTAATCCTTTCGATTCATTGTGTGCCCAAGTGCGTACGGATGTGAAAATGTCGTACGACGATAAATACATCTACATTTCTGCCGAATGTTTTTTAAAGGAACCCGGTGCCTTTGTGGTGGAATCCATGAAACGCGATTTCTCTTTTGGGGTGAATGATAATTTTTTGGTCTTCATTGATACTTTTGAAGACAAAACAACGGGGTTTGCATTTGGCGCGAATGCTGCCGGCGCGCAATGGGACGGACAGATGTCGGAAGGTGCCAAAGTTAACCTCAACTGGGACAATAAGTGGGAATCTGCCACGACCTATAAACGTGATTCTTGGATTTTTGAAGCGGCTATTCCCTTTAAGTCCATTCGCTATAAGGACAATATCAAACGCTGGGGCATCAACTTCTCTCGTTATGATTTGAAGGCCAAAGAGAAGTCGGCCTGGGCACCCGTTCCTCGCCAATTTCCTACGGCTTCCTTAGCCTATGCGGGTGTTTTGGTTTGGGAAACGGCACCACCTGCTCCAAAAAAGAATATTTCCATTATTCCGTACGGTCTTTCGGGACTTACGGCAAATTATGAGTCGAAGGATCCTGCTGCCTTTCGCAATCAAATAGGTGGGGATATCAAAGTTGCCATCAATTCAGGTTTGAACTTGGATATGACGTTGAATCCAGATTTTTCGCAGGTGGATGTGGATCGCCAACAAACAAACTTGGATCGTTTTGAATTATTTTACCCCGAAAAACGCCAGTTTTTTATTGAGAACTCGGATTTGTTTGATGGCTTTGGAACGGATAATATTCGCCCCTTTTTCTCCCGTCGGATAGGTTTGGCATTGAATCCCAAAACCGGAATTTATGAGCAAACACCCATTACCTATGGAGCGCGAGTAAGTGGTAAATTAAATCCGGATTGGCGGATTGGAGCCTTGAATGTACAGTCGCAGCGCATTGATGCGAAGGGAGTTCCTACGCAAAATTATTCGATGATTGCTTTGCAAAGAAAGTTGTTTTCCCGTTCCAATATCGGCGTGTATATGGTCAATAAAGAGTCTTTTATTGATACGGATTTACAGAAAGCCAATGGTTATCAACCCTACAACCGGGATGTTGGATTTGAATATAACCTAGCCTCAAAAGATAATTTTTGGACAGGTTCGCTATTTTATTCGAAAACGATTAGTCCGTTAAACGAAGGAAACGATTTTTCACAAGCCGCCTCTTTGGCTTATGCAGATAATAACTGGGCCTTTGCCATTAAGGAGCAATGGGTAGGCGAGCATTACAACCCGGAAGTGGGTTATGTGCCTCGAATCAATTACCTCCAAATTCAACCGGAGGCAGCGAAAATATTTTATCCCAAAAACAAAAATACCAATCTGTTTTATACCAGTTTGAAGTTGATGTCCATGTCGTATTGGAATAATCAGGGTACCTACACCGACAACACGACTTACGTTGCCTATGACGGAACGATGAAGGATCGGTCAACATTTGGTTTGTATCTGTCCTATGATTTTGTCAAATTATTGTATGATTTTGATGCGACAAGAATGGGAAATACGGCTTTAAAAAGAGGAACCGAGCACGATTGGTATGCAGTGAATGCACGTTATGGGTCATCGCCCATCAAGCTTTTTACGTATGCATTAACCTCCCGTTTTGGTGGGTATTTTGGAAATGGTTGGCGCACGGGTTTAACAGCTGATATTGGTTATCGATTCCAACCCTACGGTAGTGTCTCCGTGGCCGTCGATTACAACGATATTCAAGATGTGGAAATTCCGGGTACAGATAAAATGCTTGCGAAAAAAGTGTCTTCGCAGTTTTGGATTATCCGACCAAAAATCGACATAACCTTTACGAATAAACTGTTTTTTGCTACGTTCTTTCAGTTGAACCAACAAACGAAAAATGTCAATTTAAATGCGCGTTTGCAATGGAGGTATAAGCCGGCTTCGGATTTGTTTTTGGTGTATACCGACAATTATTTCCCTGAGATTATGCAAATTCGTAACCGGGCCATCGTGATAAAATTGAATTATTGGCTTAATTTGTAATCTTAAACAACAAAATAATTATGAAAAAGTATTTAGCAATTTTATTCAGTGTGATGACTTTCGGAGCATTTGCTCAAAAAGCGCCAGCGTCGCCACCAGCCGTGGTTATTCAAAAGGTAGGTACTACAGAAGTGATGGTTAAGTATGCGCAACCTTCGGTGAAAGGTCGTTTGGTATTTGGTGCGAAAGATGCCAAAGCATTGGCTCCTTATGGGGAAGTTTGGCGTACAGGTGCGAATGAAGCAACAACGATTGAGTTTTCTGCGGACGTGACAGTTCAAGGAAAGCCTTTGGCTAAAGGGGTATATTCTTTGTTTACGATTCCTGGCCCAACGGAATGGACGGTTATTTTCAATAGCGATGCAAAACAATGGGGCGCTTATACGTACAAGGCAGAAAAAGATGTGTTACGCGTAACTGGAAAAGTGAGCGAGCATGCAATGACAGAGAAATTCACGATAGGAGTTTCGTCTACAGGCCAAATCACCTTCGATTGGGATAAAACATCTGTTTCGATTTACGTGAAATAAGGAATTTGAATTCATTTTAAAAGCGGCTCAATTGAGTCGCTTTTTTTATTGCGTAATTTCATTTGTTTCTCTATTTTTACTTGAATATGAGGTTTAGCCTCAAAATATCAAATCGAATTTTATGAAAAAAGTATTAATCGCCGAGGACAGTTCTGTCATTCAAAATTTAGCTCGTAAGATTTTAGAATTTCAAAATTTTGAAATTCATGCGGTAAAAAATGGCCAACAAGTATTGGATGAATTAGCAAAAGCTGATTTTGATATTCTTTTATTGGACATCAATATGCCAGTAATGGACGGAATGGATTGCGCTAAAGCGGTTCGTGCTTTGTCTGATGCTAAAAAAGCGGCGATTCCGATGATTGCCATTACAGGAAATGCAAGAAACTATACGATGGAAGATTTTAAGGCCGTTGGTTTTGATGATTTCTTAGCAAAGCCTTTGAATTTTGATGCTTTGGTTTCTCAAGTGAAAGCATTAACTGAATAATTTTATGTCCCCAATCCAGGTACGCTTTTTAGGGACTGGAACATCACAGGGGATTCCCATGATCGCTTGTTCCTGCGAGGTGTGTGCCTCGCAAGACACGCGAGATCAGCGCTTGCGCGTTTCCATGCACATTCAGGTGCAAGGGAAAAGTTTCATCATTGATACGGGGCCAGATTTTCGCCAACAAATTTTGCGTGCAGGGATTAAGCGTGTAGATGCAGTGCTTTTTACGCATGAACACAAAGATCATACGGCTGGCTTAGACGATATTCGGGGGTTTAATTTTGCCCAACAAGCATCTATTCCCTTGTATGCAAGAGCCCAGGTCATTGATCAATTGAAGCGCGAATTTGCCTACGCTTTTGACGAACATAAATATCCAGGTGTCCCTGAAATCGATGTGTATGAAATCGATGGGCAACCTTTTTCCGTTGAAGGCGTGCAGGTCATCCCTGTCTTCGTGAAGCATTATTTCTTGGATGTGTTAGGATTTCGTTTTGGGGATTTTACCTACATCACGGATGCGAATTTCATTGCCGACGAAGAATTGGAAAAGATAAAAGGTTCCAAAGTACTTGTCATCAATGCTTTGCGCAAGACGAAGCACGTCTCCCATTTTACTTTGGATGAGGCATTGGAAGTTATTGCTAAAATACAGCCCGAACAGGCCTACATCACGCATATCAGCCACATGATGGGATTGCATGACGCGGTCCAAAAAGAATTACCTCCCAACGTTTTTTTGGCCTATGATGGCCTAAGCCTAAGTATTTAATCATGAAAGCTGTACTTTTTGATATGGATGGTGTGGTCGTTGATAATTTACCTTATCACGTAGACGCCTGGCTATTGTTTTGTGAACGACATAATATTCCATTAACGCGTGAGGTGTTTTACAAGGAATTAAATGGCATGAATTCCAAAGATACCTTTGAATGGTTTTATAAAATGGAGATGACCCGCGCGGAAGTCGAAGTACTCGAAGAAGAAAAAGAGATTTTATATCGCGGATTTTACCAAGCGCACATGAAGCCAGCTCCTGGATTGTTGGTGTTTTTAAAGACTTTACGTGCACATGGAATAAAGACGGCATTGGCCACATCAGCCGGTCCTGGCAATATAGATTTTATTGTGGATGGTTTAGGTATTCGGGATCAGTTCGACGCGATTATCGGTGGGGCGGAAGTGCACAAAGGAAAACCGGATCCAGAAATATATTTGAAAGCTGCTGAAATGGTGGGGGTAGCACCTGCTGATTGTTGGGTGATTGAAGATTCACTACAAGGCATTTCGGCGGGCTTGAACGCTGGGATGCAGGTTGTGGGAATTACGACTTCACATACGGCGACTGAATTAGCACATACACAATGGGTCGCAGCTGATTTCGTCGATTTGTTTGAAAAGCTACAACAATTGAATTCCTAATCCATTTAAATTCGTGCTATGAAGAAGTTTTACTGCTATTTGTTGTTGATTTTAGTTGGAAGCACGAGTAATCTCTTGGCGCAAAAAATTAAAATGGAGTTCAAGCCGGGCTTAATCGTCGAGGAATATACACCAGAAAAATCAGGTATTCACCGGGAATTACCAGAAGGGTATTCCCAACGCATGTTGGAGGAAATCCAAAATCGAAATGCGCGCGCCTCGCAAGCGCAACAAAGTGTGAAAGCGGGAACGCAGGTTGTCGTTACCTATGAAACCGTTCCGCCTGCTGATATCAAGACGATTTTTGAACGCGCTGCGAACCTTTGGGCTACATCCCTAAATTCAGACGTTACCATCAATATTTATGTGCAATGGAAATCCTTGGCGACAGGGGTTTTGGGAAGCGCGGGGGCATCGACCAATGTTCGGAATTTTGTTGGGTCCAATCGCCTGAATACCTGGTATCCCGTAGCCTTAGCCGAGAAAATGGCGCATAAGAATTTGAATGGTACGAATCCGGATATCGTGGCAACCTTTAATTCCGACTTTACAGATTGGTATACGGGTACGGATGGTGTACCGAAACTCAATCAAATCGACCTTTATTCGGTGGTTTTGCATGAATTTGGGCATGGGCTAGGCTTTATCGGGCAGGTTGGGTTGACCTCTGATAAATCACAAGCGGCCTACGGATATCCAGGTATTTTTGATCAGTTTATGTTTAATTCGGCCGGTGCGGCCCTAATGGATACGACTAAGTTTGATAATCCGTCAGCCACTTTGAAAACGCAAGTTTCTTCGAATAGCCTTTTTATTAGTTCTCCCAATATCGTGCGATTGAATGGTGAGAAAGGGAAATTATATGCGCCTACGAGTTTTTCGGATGGTTCAAGCATTTACCACGTCGACCAAGCGAAATATAAAGTTGGCGACCCGAATGCCCTCATGACACCACAAATTGCACGCGGTGAGGTAACTCGCGATATTGGCCCGATTGTGTTAGGAGCTTTCAGTGACTTTGGTTGGTCTTCTTCCAATATCATCGCTGAAAATTACAATGATACCGAGGATGTTTCGAAAGACATTCTCTTTACCGCCAAAGTCTATTCGGATACCTTGATAAATGAATCTTCCGTTAAATTGATGATGGCGATTGATAAAAGTATTTTGTCTGCGACTTCCATGCCTTTGGTCAAGTCGGGAAATACCTACACATACACCCTGCCAAAATCTTCCACAACGCGCAAGATTAATTATTATTGGACGGCAAATGATGCTGGGGGGAAGAAATTTACAACACCTGCGGAGGCGCCGGTGATTGCGGGAACGAACTTTGGGAGTTATTTTGATTTTACCGTGGGTGCGGATACCGTGAAGCCGGTGGTTATTTATGCGAACCCGTTGAAGTATATATTTAATTCGCAGACGACTGTTACCTTGCCAACGTTGCTGACCTCGGACAATATAGGAATATCCGCGGTTTACATGGAATATTCAATCAATGGTGCGGCATTCGTTCGGAAAGATTTTACCAAAATCGCTGGTGAAACGTTTAAGTATAGCAACAGTTTTAATTTTACTTCTGGGCAGTTGAAGGCTGGGGATGTTATCCGTTACCGGGTGGTGGTTGCTGATGCGGCGAAGATTTCCAACATCGTTTATAGCCCTGCATCGGGATATTACGACTTTAAAGTTTTGGCTTTAGCCGATCCAGTGGCATCCTATGTGCAGAACTTTGATACGACACCTTCGGCAGATTTCTTCTTGAAAGGTTTTAATTTAACACAAGCAGCAGGCTTTTCGAGTGGAGCCTTACATTCCGTACACCCTTATGCGGATGGAATTGAGGAGTCGTATGATGGAGTTGGCGGTACAGATAAATTCACGAATTCAGATGCGATTTTGTTGAAGCCCATTAAAATTTCTGCCGATAACCCGAAAATTACCTTCGATGAAATTGTGTTGGTGGAACCGGGTGAAGCGGGAGAATCTTTCTTAAATGCGGATGGTACAGTGAATCGTAGTTTCTTTGATTATGTGATTGTACAAGGCTCGAATGATCAAGGCAAGACCTGGTATAACTTTGCCAATGGTTGGGATTCGAACCTCTATTCTACTTGGTTATCTAAATGGAATAGTGCGAGCGATACGGATGGAAATTCAACTGCTATTGCAACAAGCACCTTGGTAAAAAGCCACGAAATTGATATGTTGGCATCCGGAAAATTCAGCGTGAATGACCAAGTGGTCATTCGCTTCCGCTTGCATGCAGATGTGGGTGCGCATGGCTGGGGCTGGGCTGTGGATAATTTGAAGATTCAAGCCCCTAAAGTGGATCCTATTTTAGCGATTGAACCTTCATCTATCGCAAAGGGCCTTCAAGTTTCCCCTAATCCAAGTTCCGGTCTTTTGCAGGTGGTGTATGAGCAGGCGAGTGATTTGAATGGAATTGCTTTACGCGTGATTGATTTGCAGGGAAGACCTGTATTTAATCAAAATTATGCTACGCAGGGTAATCGCTTTGACCAACAAGTTGACTTGTCGTATTTGGGTTCTGGGACATACGCCTTGCAATTGCAGGTGCAAAATCAAGTGGTTTTGAAACGATTTGTCTTGGTCAAATAGAGAAGCTAATGCCTTTTTAATTATCTTTGCAAACATTTAATTTAGCATTATGTCTTGGTTTACAAGAAAAGATAAAGGGATTCAGACTCCCACCGAATTTAAACGTGAAGCACCCGATGGACTTTGGTATCAATGCCCGTCTTGCAAAAAAGCGTTACATACACGGGAACACCGCTTGTTCGCATTTACCTGCTCAAGCTGTAATTACCACGAAAAAATTGGTTCTCAGGAGTATTTCGAATTGCTTTTTGATCAATCGCGTTACACAGAATTAGATCCAATGTTGAGTTCAGGTGATCCATTGAACTTTACAGATACAAAAAAATACACTGACCGAGTAAAAGCAACGGAGCACAAAACAGGATTGAAAGATGCTGTCCGTGCAGCTTATGGTGACATGAACGGAATGCCTATTACGATTGCTGCCATGGATTTTAGTTTCATTGGAGGTTCGATGGGTTCCGTAGTAGGAGAGAAGATTTCTCGTGCCATCGATCATTCGTTGAAAACTGGAACTCCGTTTTTAATGATTTCTCGTTCAGGTGGTGCGCGTATGATGGAGGCAGGTTTCTCCTTGATGCAAATGGCGAAAACTTCAGCTCGTTTAGCGCTATTAGCTGAAGCAAAAATTCCGTATATCTCTTTGTTGACAGACCCCACAACTGGTGGTGTGACAGCATCCTTTGCGATGTTGGGCGATTTTAACATCGCGGAACCAGGTGCTTTAATTGGTTTTGCTGGACCACGTGTCATCAAAGAAACGATTGGTAAAGATTTGCCAAAAGGTTTCCAAAGCGCTGATTTCGTTTTGGATCATGGCTTCTTGGATTTCATCGTTGATCGCAAGGATATGAAGGATAAATTAAGCGCCTTATTAGGGATGTTGAAGAAATAAGAATCTCTTTATGTATGAAGAGCTCAGTCGGAAGGCTGAGCTTTTTTTATGCCTGCTGTATGGGCACAAAAAAAGCCTGAAGATTATTCAGGCTTTTTTTTTTATGTTACGGGAGGAAGCTTATTCTGCAGCTGTTGCCGCTGCTGCAGTTGCCGCTTTTCCACGTGGTTTTTTCTCTTTTTCTGGCGCTGGGATTGGATCCTCGACACCTGCCAAAATACGTCCGCAATGCTCACAAACGATCAATTTCTTCTTGTCTTTGATGTCTGTTTGACGTTGTGGAGGTACTGAGCTGAAACATCCGCCACAAGCACCACGCTTAACCATTACAACCGCAAGGCCATTGATCGCGTTATCGCGTAATTTTGTGTAAGACTTTAATAAACGTTCTTCAACGCTCTTCAACGCTTTCTCGCGATCTTTTGAGAATTTAAGCTCATCTTCTTCGCTTTCGCTGATGATTACTTCTAATTCTTTTTGTTTGATTTCAAGATCCTTTTTACGCTCATGTAAATTAGATTCTGCGCTCGCGATTTCGTCGTTTTTATTCAATACTTTGAAATCGATTTCTTTGATACGCTTATCTGCAATCTCCATTTCTAAGCCTTGTAATTCAATTTCTTTTGAAATGGCATCGTGTTCACGGTTGTTGCGAACATTCATTTGTTGCTCTTTGTACTTGATGATAAGCTTCTCAGAGTCCTTTTTAGAAATTTTGTAATTCGAAATTTGCTCTTCGAATGAACTGATTTCTGCTTGAAATTTTGATAAACGAGTTTCTAAACCAGCGATTTCATCCTCTAAATCACGAACCTCTTCAGGTAAATCACCTCGTACTTTCTTGATATTGTCTAAGGCTGAATCAATGGTTTGAAGCTTTAATAAGCCTTCTAACTTTTGAGCAATTGTAGTTTCGGTAACTGTAGCCATTCTTCTTGTTGCGTTTGAATTATTAATTCGCTCTAAAATTAAGCATAACTCACAGGATTGCTGTTGGTCATACTTTTCAGAACGGCAAAAGTACTAAAATTATTTGATAAATAAGCATGGATTGCATCCTTTATCATGACTTCAGATTCATAATGGCCTATATCGCAAATGGTGCAATGATTTTCCGCATCAAAGAATTCATGATATTTGAAATCCCCACTGATAAATACATCTGCGCCTGCTTTAATTGCGTCCTTGAGTAAAAAACTTCCCGCGCCTCCGCATAGTGCGATGCGTTTAATGGATTTGCCCAGCCAGGCTGTATGTCGGAAATGCTTTAACCCCAATTGCCCTTTCAAATAAGCACTGAACGCAACTGAGTCCATCTCGGTAGGTAATTCAGCGATATAGCCAGATCCCACTTCATCCCAAGTGTTATCTAGGGCTTGAATAAAATAGGCCACTTCTTCATAGGGATGCGCGGATTTCAACGCTTGAAAAATACTGTTTTCCAAATGTGACGGAAAAATCATTTGTACCTGATCTTCTTTGACTGCCTCCGCTTGATTATTTTCCCCAATCGTTGGATTCGCAGCTTCATTCGGTGTAAATCGGCCAATCCCTGTTTGACTAAAACTGCAGTCGGAATAATTACCAATGTTGCCCGCTCCGGCTGCATGTAAAGCTGTCCGAGTCATTTCAGCGGCATCGCTAGGGACGAAGTAGGTTAATTGCTTTAAGGCTTGCTTAAATGGGCGTAATACTTGTCCATTGACCAAGCCTAGAGTTTGGGCTAATTGGTAACTAACTCCCTTCGGCGCATGATCTAAATTGGTATGACTTGCATAGATCGCCACATCGTTTTTGATGGCCAAAATCATCGTGCGCTCCACATAATCTTTGCCAGTCAAGGATTTTAATCCTTTAAACACGATGGGATGGTGGGCCACAATCATGTTGCAGCCTTTCGCAATCGCTTCTTGAACGATGGCTTCCGTACAATCCAAGCTTATGAGTACACCGGATACAGCTTGTGATCGACTTCCGCAGAGCAGTCCGGCGTTGTCATAGGATTCTTGCCAACTTAATGGCGCCCATGTTTCCATGGAATTGCAAACGTCTTGAACGGTCATTTGGCAGGTTTTAGCATTGCAAAGGTAGGACAATTCGAAAAATAATGTTAATTTAAAGATGTATTACCCTAATTTATGCGTTGCAGACCGGCCCTAGTCTTAATTGAGAACAATCATTTACTCCTGATGAAATATCAGTACGGGGAACAATTTATCTATAACCTTCCAGGTGGAAATCCAGATCCCAGCGAATTACTGAGTGAAACGATCGCCCGCGAGTGCATGGAAGAATTAGGCATCGATGTAGAGGTTGGCGATATGCTGCTTATGGGCCAAGTTAGCGGAAGCGAGCAACGTGATGATGTGTTGCATATTCTTTTTGAAGGCGAATTACTTGCGGGTATTCCGGAATTGCAAGCGGCTGAAACGAGTGCCATGGAGGTTTTATGGATGCCCATTGAGCAAATCGCACAAGTAATCATGTATCCCAATGTGGGCGAGAATTTGTTGGATCTAATTTTGACCCAACAAAAAGGAAAATACATCGGAACTATTCAGCAACCTTGGTTGGCATAGGAAATCCATAAGTACCTACCAACAATCCGAACATACTTGCTAAGAGTCCAAACCAAATGGCGGGTATTTCCGTAGGATGCATGAAGTGAAAATAAGCCCACACCAATAGTCCCAAAATCATACTCAGGTGACTGCCCATCGCGCTGGCCTTTTTCCACCACAATCCCGAATTCAGCGGAATAAATAAGGAAACCAAACTAAATGCAGACGCCTCTCCCACGAGTTCAAAAATATTCTGCCGACTGACGGCCATCCAAATACAGGCTGTTGTCACTAACACCACCGAAAGGCGGATGATACCCAATACTTTTTTGTCGGAAGGATGCTTCATCATCGGTTTCAATAAATTCTCCCCTAATACAGATGCCGGGGCTAAAATCGCCCCACTCGTCGTACTCAATAAGGCTGAAAGCAAGGCGCCTAAAAACAAGATTTGAATCCCATAGGGCATAAAACGCATAACCAAATGGGGGATTAATAGCGTGTCGTCGGCCAATAGACTCGGGTATAATCGGACACCAATTAATCCAATCAATAAGGGCAGCATCGCAATGCTTAGATACATGGTTCCTGCGGCGATGCTCGCTTTGGCGGCAATGGGGCTACTTTTGGCCGACATGACCCGTTGGAAAATATCCTGCTGTGGAATACTTCCGAGTCCGATCACCATCCAAGCACCCAGGTATTTCAACCATTCAACGGGATCGGAGCTAAGCGGCGTAAACCGGAAAAATCCTTTGGGCTGTTGGTCAATAAATACCCCCAAATCAGGAATTTTATCCATTAATAAATAGGCCAAAATTAACAAGCCCACAATCAAGATGATGTTATGCAGGAAGTCGGTGATGGAAATCGACCACATCCCGCCCATGAGCGTATAGGTCATGACTAATAATGCCCCGATTACAATGCCTATTTCCGTACTGATGGGAAGCAAAAGATGTAAAGTAAGGCCCAAGGCAACGAGCTGAGCAGATATCCACCCAAAATAGGAGGGGATCATGACTAATGCAGATATTTTTTCCGACAGAGCCCCAAATCGAATTCGAAAGAAATCACTAAATGTTAAAACGGGGAGTGGATATAGTTTTCGGGCATAAATTGCACCCACAATGAATAAGCCTAATGCGGCGCCGAAAGGTTCTTCAATCACAGCATACAGTCCACCTCGAACAAATTCACGTGGCGCGCCCAATAAACTTTCTGATCCAAACCAGGTAGCAAACGTTACCATTGTGGCCAAACCAAATGACAAAGTCCGACCTGCTAATACGAAGTCGGTCGTGGTGCGCACTTTGGTGCTCGCAAACCAGCCGACTAGCAAGTTTAAGGCTAAATAAAAGATGACAAAACCTACAAGCATTCTTACTATTTGAGCACGAAAATACAGATTTTTTTTACCTTTAAGCTATGAAACTACTGGCATACCTTTCGTTGGTTGGCATCATCGCCACATCATGTACAAGTTCTCGAATCAAGAAAGCTTTTAAATTAGGACATCTAGATGAACAAGCCTCTGGGATTTTAATTCAGGAGTTGGAGAGCGGAAAGGTCGTTTTTCAGCACCATGCTGATCAGTATTTCATGCCCGCATCAAATGCCAAATTGCTTACGTTTCTACAGGCTAATCGGGTTTTAAAGGATTCAATTCCATCGTATCGATATTTGGAAACTGCGGATACATTGTATTTCTGGGGGACTGGAGATCCGAGTTTATTGCACCCTAATATTCATGGCGATGCCCTGTTGAAAAAACTCGAAGCTTCCAATAAAGTATTGGTTTTAGCGGATTCGGATGAGCATGTCCGTCCACTCGGAAGCGGATGGGCCTGGGATGATTATTCGGATGATTATTCCGCCGAAATTTCTTCCATCCCCATGTACAATAATCAAGTGCGGATTACCCAAAAATCAGGGGTGAAGACGGTTTCGCCTGCTTATTTTGCCTCAAATGTTAGTCTTGGAAAGAGTTTATTTGCAAAACGTGCCTATCATGCCAATCAGTTTGAAGTACCTAGCATTAAAAATGATTTTATTGAAGTGATGCCTTTTATTACTTCTGCTCGTCAAACAGCAGATTTACTCAGCTATGAAATAAATAAGCCTATTTATCTTCAGCCAAAGAAATTCGATGAGAGATCACGTTTAGCCTATGCAGGTAAGGTGGACAGCCTTTTCGTTCCGATGTTGCATGACAGTGATAATCAAATTGCGGAGCAAATGTTGTACCTGATCGCCGCACAAAAAAATTGGGTGGGGCCCACCAATAAGATTATTGAAAAATTAACAAAAGAGGATTCCTTGTTGAAGCCCATAAAATGGGTAGATGGTTCAGGACTTTCTCGCTATAATTTGATGCGCCCTAAAGATTTAGTCCATATATTATCGAAATTGAAGGAGGAAGTGGCCGAGGAGCGCCTTTTTAAACTTTTGCCGGAATCAGGTTCCACAGGTACCATTCGTAGGATGGTGCTGGATGATACGCGCTCACGCTTTTATGCGAAGTCGGGCTCCTTTGGAAATACCTATAATTTATCCGGATTTTATCGGGATGCGAAAGGCAAATTATATGTATTTTCAATTATGACAAATCTGGCGAACCACGGAAATGTAAATACGCGAATGAACATTTTGTGGATTCTAAACGCGCTTCGATAAGCCAAAGCGGTACACGAGGTAGCTGATACCCATAAATCCAATCACAAATGGAATGCTCGACGTATTTTGAATCAGCGTTCCGGCCAAAAATAAGCTCGAAATAAACACAAGCAGCAGAGGTAAATAGGGATAAGCCCAAACCTGATAGGGACGATGCAATTCAGGTTCTGTTTTTCTCAAGCGCAACAAGGAAGCAAAGCCCGCTAAATAACTTGCCACAAAAAAGAAGGTGGCGATGTCGGATAAGCGGTCGCTGATCGACTGGCTGCTTACCAAAAATAAACATGCCAAACCCACCGTCATGTGTGTCGCAACCGTCGGACTACCTTGGGCATTCACCTTGCCAGCGCCTGCAAAAAATAATCCATCCCGACTCATCGAAAAGATAACCCGAGGAGCAAACATGACTTGTGTATTCAGGATTCCTAAGATACTTAGCATCAAAAATGTTGTGACCCAGCGACCTGTTTGGGCCCCAAGAATCTTTTGCATCGCATCAGCGGCAGCTAGTTTGCTTTGACTTAATTCCGCCCAAGATAGCGTATTCAAGATGCCGATGTTGATGAGTATGTAAATGACCGCAACCACGATTACCCCGATAAACATGGATTTGGGCATGCTTTTCACGGGATCTTTATTTTCTTCTGTGAAATATGCGGCGGTATGCCAACCGTCAAATGCATAGAAAATGGAAAGTAAAGCAGTCAGAATACCTGACCATAAGGGTAAACCGCTCGGAGCTGCAGGGCTAGCGTGCCAGGTACCACCATCCCCATGCAAGAAACAAATAATGATAAATCCAATTAAGGCCATAGCCTTTATCCCACTCAGCCATTCTTGTGATTTTCCCGCAAGGACGACGCCCATTTGGTGAAAAAACCATAAGATAAGTAAGATGGAAATGGCACAATATAATACGTATTCTTGTAAGCTAGGAAAAAGAATGGCGAGGTATTCACTACAGGTATAGGACCCAAAACCTAAGGCGGTAACAGTCCCGAGCCAGGAACTTAGGCCCACTAAAAAACCTATATAGCGTCCAAATGCCCGTTCGGCATAGCCATACCAGGCGCCGGCTTTTGGGATGGAAAGACTTAATTCAAGTACGCAGCTTACACCTAAAAGGGCATAAACAGCAACAAGAAGCCATAATCCAATAATCAACGAAGGGTTGTGTAATAGCTCAGCAATAGGGCCGGGCTTACGAAGAATCCCTGTTCCCACCGTTCCGCCGAGTGTCACTGCCACCCCGAAACTCGTGCCCAGCACCTTCCACAATTGATTACTTGATTTTTTCTTCATAGCAAAGACAAAAATAGACGATTTTTTCGTTTTACCTGAGTAGATTGTGTCATCATGCGAACAAGCCTTATTTCTTGCTTTTTTGCCTTGCTGTTGTTTTCCTCGAAAGGAAACCAGTTCAAGCTCGATTCCTTACAGGAATATGGGCTCGGTTTCCATTGGTCCACAAAGCAAAAACGGGTTGAAATTCCTTTTGAACTTCATGCGAACCTTGTTGTCATCCCGATTAAATTAAATGCCTCGGATACCCTGCGTTTTTTGGTTGACACAGGCCTTGGGACCACCTTGTTGACCGATAGTCTTGCCTTCCGCAACCTCGGACTAAAATCCATTCGAAAGATTGACCTGTTGGGTTTGGGCGAAGAAAAGCCCATCGAGGCTCAGGTGCTCATCGATGTAAAGCTTCAGGTAGGTCATGCATCCGCATCTCATCAAAATCTGATTTATGTCTCCAGCGATCAACTGAATTTGTCGGATTATGTGGGAACAAAAATTCAAGGCGTTTTGGGCTATGAATTATTTGCCAATGCGGTCGTGACCATTGATTATGCGCGCCAGCGACTTATTCTCAGAAGAGCTAAACAATATCGTTATTCCAAACGAAAAGGAGCTCGTTTTCCTTTGGAAATGGTCGACAATAAGCCTTATATACGCGCGGCCCAAATTACCAGTGATCAACATAGTCCGTTGGCCAATCGATTATTATTGGATTCTGGGGCTGGGCATGTCCTGTTCTTAGATGGGAATGCCGTGGATTCGAGTATGTTTCATTTTTCAGCGAAGCGGGTTTATTTGGGGAAGGGGCTTAACGGAGCCATCTTAGGTAATTGGGGACGTGTGCCACAATTGATCTTGGGATCCTGGACTTGGAAGCAAGTCCCCGCGGCATTTACCTTTGCGCAATCAACGCAGCAAAAAATAAAGTCCGCTGATTTGCATGGGAGTTTGGGCGGAGAATTCTTGCGTCGCTTCATTATCACCTTTCATTATCTGGATCAATATGTGGTTTTGAAGCCGATCGCCCGACAATGGAAGAGGCAGTTTGATTTGGGGATGTCGGGATTGAGTTTTCGTGC
This sequence comes from Aquirufa echingensis, assembly GCF_042714525.1. Lineage (NCBI taxonomy): Bacteria > Pseudomonadati > Bacteroidota > Cytophagia > Cytophagales > Flectobacillaceae > Aquirufa > Aquirufa echingensis. The sequence goes on from NZ_JBBKYA010000004.1 coordinate 298,343, forward strand.
GCAGGGTTCAACATATCAGCAATTTATTGTCGAAACCATTCAAGCGAACTCTCCGGCCGAGGAGGCTGGGATTCAGGTGGGCGATGAATTGTGGTTTATCAATGGAATGCGTGCGAGTGAATATCGATTGGGTGATATCTATCGGATGCTGCGTAAAAAGGAGGGTAAAAAGATGGAAATGGTTATAAAAAGAGGTCAAAATTTTCACATGATCTCTTTCACACTCCGTGCATTATTTTAGCTCATAATCGGCCGCAATAGGAAAGTGATCGGAATAGTTGATGTTGCGTAGCGTAACAAATTGTTTTACCGTAAAGTCTTTCGAATAAAATTGATTATCGATGCGTACCAAATAGGGGCTTCGATTCAAAGTAAATCCAAATCCACGGCCTGCCTCTTCGAATGAATTTTTCAATCGCTCGCGTAGGGTTCCATAGGCCCATCCATAGGGAGTTTCATTCAAGTCTCCCACGACAATCACGGGATACATGCTTTCCTGAATAAGCCGATTAATCTGCGACATTTCATCTTTGTGATGAATAAATCCTTTTCGTAACGAATTCATGATGCCACGGCCTTCTTTCTTCGCATCTTCATAATCTTGATCGCGTATTTTTCCTGTTACGCGTCCTACGCGGATTCCCATCGACCACAATTGCACATTGATGATGCGAAACGTATCTTCTTTGGCTACAATATCTGCATACAAATAGCCATTGGCCGAATTCCCAAATTGCTTGCCTGATTGATGAATGATGGGATATTTCGAGAAAATCGCCAAACCCATTTTTTCTTTGGCCTCAAAAAAATCTTCCTTCAAAGGGGTAAAAGCATAATTCGGATACGATTCCTTCATCATATTGATGCTGCGATAAGCCTTGCGATCCGCATGCGAATAAAACTCCTGAAAACATTTCACGTCCGCTTGGTAGTCCAGCATGAAACTTTTTAAAGCCTTTACCTTCTCCTCGTTTCCGCTGTAATTATTGGAATACATCCCATACACATTATAACTCAAGACGCGAAGATCTTTTTTGGCAGTGGGATTTGGTGTATTCCAAACGATACTACGGGGAATAAATCCATATCCGAGAGCAAGGACAACGAGGGGTAATAGTGCTCTTTTGGCCCGACGAAACATCCAATAAATCAAGGAAATAAAACAGAGCACTTGGGCATAAGGCAAGGTCATCATGATGAAGCCTGCAAGCCAGTGGTCAATGACTAGGGAATAGCTTAATAAATAGGTCAGTAGCGTATAAAGGCACAAAGGCAAGGTTCCTAACCAAATCAAGGAAGAGATGATTTTCTTGCTAACGGATTCGTCGGTTTTTCGCTTTGCCATGACTCAAAGATACACAATCCAAGGCATTTTATAAATTTTGTAAAGACCTTTGGGATATTTCAAAATATTTCCTACTTTTGCAATCCCTTTGAGGGAAACCATTTTAGAATCGCATTCAATTTTAAAAACAACATATTATGGCAAAGGTTTGTCAATTAACTGGAAAGAGAACTCGTGTAGGTAACAACGTGTCACACGCGAACAATAAGACAAAACGTAAGTTTTATCCGAACTTGCAGACAAAGAAATTTTTCTTAGAGTCTGAAGGTGTTTGGGTTCGCATGAAAGTATCTGCGAAAGCAATCCGTACGATCAACAAAAACGGTTTCGAGAAAACATTAATCGCATCTGCTCGTAAGGGTACATTGTCGATCTAATTATATCAAGATTTTTACCGAAATTAGCCTCCTTGAAACCAAGGAGGCTTTTTTTATTTGCCCATGTTAAGCTCAACTGAATTTACCCGATATCAAAAGCAATTGGCCATTCCTGAATGGACGCTCGAAATGCAAGAATGCCTTTCGCGGGCTCATGTACTTATTGTTGGCGCCGGTGGCTTGGGCGTTAGCGTCATTCCTTACCTAGCGGCTGCGGGGGTAGGGCATTTGACACTCATCGATCATGATGTGGTGGATTTGAGCAATTTAGGCCGACAAACCATTTACCGCAATGATCAAGTAGGTCAGTCGAAAGTTCTGATGGCCAAAGATTATGTGGAGGCATTGAATCCGCACGTGCAGGTTGATGCGATGTCGGAGAAATTTTCGATGGCGAATTACCACCTTGTTCAATCGGCTGATTTAGTGGTTGATTGTACTGATAACTTTGACACGAGATACTTGATCAATGATGCCTGTGTCAAATTTGGTAAGGCCTTTGTTTATGCGGCAATTCATACTTGGGAAGGCCAATTGGCCGTTTGCAATGCCCATGGAACAGGACCTACTTACCGTTGTTTATTTCCAGATGAACCGTCGGCGGGGGAAATACCCACTTGTGATGAAGCGGGTGTGTTAGGTTTCTTGCCAGGCATGATGGGATTGATGCAGGCCAAAGAAGCAATATTTTATTTATCAGGAATGTCTTCTCCTGCCCAAAATCATTTGTTGCGCTGGGATGTGCGATCTATGCGCATGCATCAGTTTCGGATGGATCGTTCGGCGGATGCGGAGGAACGAATATTTCCTGTGAAAGAATGGGTTCCTGTAGAGATGGAGCCTGTTGATGCCGCAGATTCCATCAATAAGGGCAATATTCAGTTTGTGCTCGATGTGCGAGAGCCTTTCGAATGGGAGGAGGCGCAAATTGCAGGATCCATCTGCATGTCGATGAACCAGTTACAATTGGATTTAATCCCGAAGGATGTGCCGGGATTGGTCGTTTGTCACCACGGCATGCGCTCGATGTTTGTCATTAAGCACCTACATAGTCTGGGTTTTGAAAACCTAATCAATTTAGCGGGGGGCATCGATGCCTGGTCGCGCGAAGTGGATGATTCGATTCCTCGTTATTAAGAAACGATATCGCCGTATAAATCGAATTCCTCAGCCTTATTAATTTTCACTTGAACAAAATCTCCCTGACGGGCAAATTGCTCAGCAGGAATTAAGACTTCATTATCCACCTCTGGGGAATCATGTTCCGTACGTCCCACAAAGAATCCGCTTTCCTTGCGATCCACCATAACCTTGAATGTTTGGCCAATTTTCGCTTGATTTAATTCTTCCGAAATACCTTGTTGGAGTGCCATAATCTCATCCGAACGCTCTTGCTTCACCTCTTCAGGAACATCGTCTTGCACTAAATAGGCATGCGTATTTTCCTCGTGTGAATAATTAAAGATCCCCAATCGGTCAAAACGCATACGTTCTACGAACGAATAGGTTTCTTCAAAATCGGCATCTGTTTCGCCCGGGTAACCCGAAATTAACGTCGTTCTCAAGGCTATGCCTGGTACTTTTTCGCGAATGTCGGTAATTAATTGTTCCGTTTTTTCACGGGTGATTCCGCGGCGCATGTGCTTCAACATCGCATCAGATCCACTTTGAAGCGGCATGTCCAAATACTTGCAAATATTATCGCGCTCAGCCATAGTTTGCAAAATTTCCATTGGGAAACCTGCAGGATAAGCGTATTGCAAACGGATCCATTCGATGCCTTGAACATCAGATAGGCGCTCTAAAAGTTCTTTAAGTTGTCGGCCTGATTTCCCTTCCCCCTTCAAATCCAAACCGTAAAAGGTTAAATCTTGGGCGATTAAAATCAATTCTTTGGTTCCTTTCTTCGCTAATGAGCTAGCCTCTTTGACTAATTCCTCCATCGGACGTGAAACGTGTCCGCCACGCATCAAAGGAATCGCACAGAAACTGCATGGTCGGTCGCAACCTTCCGCAATCTTTAAATAGGCATAATGTGCTGGCGTTGTCAATAATCGCTCACCTACAAGTTCATGCTTGTAGTCGGCCTTCAGTGCTTTTAGCAAGCGAGGTAATTCATTGGTTCCAAAGAACGAATCGACCATTGGAATTTCTTTCTCTAAATCGTCTTTGTAGCGGTGCGAAAGGCAACCTGTTACATATAATTTATCAATCTTACCTGCCTCTTTGGCATCTGCATAACGCAAAATGGTATCGATGGATTCTTGTTTGGCATTGTCAATAAACCCGCATGTGTTTACCACAACAATGTTTGCCGTGTCTTTTTTTGCCTCATGCTTTACTTCCAAACCGTTACCTTTTAATTGGGTAAAAAGGACTTCGGAGTCCACTAGGTTTTTGGAACAACCGAGTGTAACGATGTTAATGGATGGCTTGGGGCTTACTTTGGTTTTCATGCGTATGTTGAATAAGCGTGCAATTTACAAATTAATTTGCAGCTTCAGGCGGAATTTCATGCGGGCGGGATACAAGTATTGAATTCTTTTTTTAGTATTGTAATTCTTAAACTTATTTATCCACATGAAAAAATTGATATTGATTTGCGCTTGCATGGCATTAGGTTTGATGGCATTTGGACAAGGACTAAACTCACTTTCCAAGCAAGAAAAGAAAGACGGGTTTAAATTGTTGTTTGATGGAAAATCGTTTGCCGGTTGGCATACCTACGGAAAACCCGGAAAAGTAGGGGCATCCTGGACAATCGAAAATGGCATCATTGGTTTTGATTTAGCCAAAAAAGACGGAGGCGATTTAATCACCGACGCGGAATATGTGAATTATGATTTTTCAGTTGATTGGAAAATCTCTCCAAACGGTAACAGTGGTATCATTTTCAATGTCACGGAAGATCCCGTAAAATATCACAGTACCTATAACACAGGACCTGAAATGCAAGTGCTTGACGATGCGGGCCATCCAGATGGCAAAATCAATAAGCATAATTCAGGGGACTTGTATGATTTAATCAAATCGTCTGTGAATGTAACGAAGCCTGTAGGCGAATGGAACACGGCACGGATTGTTAATAACCGTGGATTGTTGCAATTGTATTTAAACGGATCGAAAGTCGTGGAGACGCGTACAGATGATGCGAATTGGAAAGCAATGGTCGCTGGTTCCAAATTCAAAACGATGCCAGGTTTTGGTGTGAATATGCAAGGGCGCATTGCTTTGCAAGATCATGGAAATCCCGTTTGGTATCGAAATATTAAGATCAAGGAATTATAAAAGAAATAGGGGGCACGAGCCCCCTATTTTAGTTTAATGCGTAATAGATTCATGTCGGAGGTGATGAATAAGTATTTTCCATCGTTTCCTCCAAAGGCCACATTCGAATTTCGATTTCCTGTGGCGATTCTACCTAATAGTTTTCCTTCGGCGTTGATGATGAGAACTCCTCCAGGTCCCGTTGTCCATACATTCCCTTTCGCATCCACTTTCATGCCGTCATACCCTCCACGGATGCCTTGCTTAGCTAATTCGGCCGCATCGAAAAAGACACGTCCTTCTCCCAAGTTACCTTGCTTGTCTACCGGATAGGCATTGATGTAGGTAGGAGGTTCCGAGGTGCCCACATACAAGATACTTTCATCTGGATTGAAGGCGAGGCCATTCGGCCGACCCAAATCCTTGATTTGTAGGCTTAACTCTCCCTTCGTGTTGATGCGGTATACCCCTTGAAAATCGAGTTCTTTTGCGGGTTCTGGTTTACCCCGACCGGGTAATCCGTAGGGTGGATCTGTGAAATAATAATCGCCTGATTTTTTCTGAACCAAATCGTTTGGACTATTAAATTGCTTTCCTTCGTACGTATGTGCCAAGGTTTTTTTCTGATCCGGATGATGCAAGGGCATTTCCGCAATCCGACGATCCCCATGTTCACAGGAAACGAGGTTCCCTTTTGTATTAATGATCAAGCCATTCGCGCCAGGTTCTTCGGAATAAACGCCTGTGCCGGTGTAGCCAGATGGTTTGAGGAATACTTCGAGTCCTTTGGACTCCGACCACTTATGTATGGTGTTTTCAGGCACATCGGTGAAAAGCAAATAGCCTTCTTTTTTCACCCAAACCGGGCCTTCCGACCAAGTAAATCCCTGGGCTACAATTTCGATTTTGGTTGTTGTATCCAGCAAAGCATCCAAGCCTGCATCATAGCGATGGATTTTGCCGATGGTCTGGTACTGTGCCATGGCGCTGACCGACAAACTCATGAGGCCAATTATTTCAAGTATTTTTTTCATAGCTCAAAAAAAATGGGCCGAAGCCCATTTTCATTACAGGTGTTTCTTTTTACTTTCTTTCACGGCAAAGTCGGCCGCTCGAGCCGTCAAGGCCATATAGGTCAACGATGGGTTCACGCAAGAGGTTGAGGTCATACAAGCTCCATCTGTCACGAATACGTTCTTCACGCCATGCAACTGGTTGTTGCCATTTAACACGGATGTTTTTGGATCGCGTCCCATGCGAGCGGTTCCCATTTCGTGGATCGCCATACCTGGGTAAGAGCCATTGTCGAATGCGCGAACATTTTTCAGGCCAGCACTTTCCAACATCTCTTTGGCATCTTCCATCATGTCTTTCCGCATTTTCATTTCATTTTCTTTGAATTCTGCGTCAAACACAACGACTGGAATACCCCACTTATCTTTTGTAGTAGGATCCAAATACATTTTATTTTCGTGGTAAGGTAATGTTTCACCAAAACCACCCAAGTTCATTGTCCATGGGCCTGGTTTTGTCATCGCATCTTTGTAATCCGCGCCGAAGCTCATGTCATTCACGCCGCGATTCCAGCTTTGACGCGAGCCACTTCCTTGGTAGCCAAATCCACGTAAATAATCACGTTTGTCATTACCAATGTTCCGGTAACGTGGGATGTAAATTCCATTCGCCCGACGGCCAATGTAGTATTTATCTTCACCGCCTTCCCAAGTACCAGCAGCACCCACGCGGAAGTGGTGATCCATCAAGTTATGTCCTAATTCACCTGAATCATTTCCTAATCCATTTTGGAAACGGGATGATTTCGAGTTCAATAATAAGGCTGTCGTAGCTACGGTAGAACCGCAAACAAAGATGATTTTTGCAAAGTATTCGCGCACATCTTTGGTCACTGTATCGATAACACGGACACCCGTTGCTTTTTGTTTGGCATTATCAAACAAGATTTCCGAAACAACAGAATCTGGACGCAAGGTCAATAATCCTGTTTTTGCAGCTGGGGGTAAGGTACAAGATTGCGTACTGAAATATGCGCCATAAGGACATCCTAAGCGGCATTTATTACGGTATTGGCATGCAGAGCGACCAATTTTCAATTGCGCTTCTTTAGCTTCGGATAAGTTGGCCACCCGACCAATCGTCATGTTTCGGCCTGGGAAATTCTTTTCGATGCGTTGACGCACTTCTTTTTCCACGCAGTACATGTCCATCGGCTTCAAAAACTCAGAATCCGGTAATTGAGGTAATCCCAACGCCTCGCCAGAGATACCTACGTGTTTTTCTACGTAAGAATACCAAGGCGCGATGTCCTTGTAACGAATCGGCCAATCCACCGCGATACCATCTTTTAGATTTGCTTCAAAGTCGATGTCCGATAAACGATAGGTTTGTCGGCCCCACATAATGGATTTACCACCCACGATATCAGGACGGAACCAGTCGAAGCGTTTTACCTCTTTGTAAAGTGCGTCGGAGTCATTCATCCAATATTTTTCGGTCATCTCATTGTAGGGATAATCTCGGGAAAGTTTTGGGTGTGAAGCCTTTTGTTCGTTGGTCAATAAACCATTGTATTTAAAATCCCAAGGATCTTTGTAGCTTGGTTCGTAGGCTGTTACGTGGTCAAATTTCTTTCCTTTTTCAAGGACAAGGACACGAAGGCCTTTTTCAGTTAGTTCTTTGGCAGCATATCCACCCGAAACGCCAGATCCTACAACGATTGCGTCATAAGTCATGGATTTAATTGCGTCAATGTTCAGATTCATAGTGCCCAAGTTTTTTGTGATGGTGATAATGGCATACAGCCGTCAAATTTGCCCGGAATAGGCAAGTATTCTAATGCTTTTGTTGCTCCGATTTCCGAAGTGAAATAGCCTGTCGTCGTTAATTCTTTGATCATAAAGAAGAAGGTAGGCTGCCCTTTTTTGCTTTTTCGAGTCGCATCGGATTCCAACATACAAGTTGTTAAAGCTTCTTTTCGTTGCGTGCTAGAAGCCTCGATGAAACCTTTGCCAAAACGTGCTTGGCAATCGGAGTCCAATTTAGCTAGGCCTTCAGCAAATGCTTTTTGGCTGGCTTCTGGATAACAATCTTGAACGACACGCAGGATGAATTTTTCAACGCCTGCAGCTTTCGCGCCAGGAGTATCGGTTGTTGGGATAATGGTATCGGCAATTTCAGCAACTAAAGATTCTTGTGCGGCTGAGAATTGCACAAAAGTAGCATGGGATTTTTGGCCGTTGAGCCCAGCCATCGCAGGTGCGGAAATCATGCCGCCCATTAAAATGCTGAGTCGCTGTATGGCGTCCCGTCTGTTTATGTTCATAGGTAATAGGATTTTACGAGTCAAATATAGGATATTTTTTTACGTTGCCAAACAGCCTTGCTTTCCGTAGCTTTGCCAATCCTTTAAGGTTTGGCAAAGCTAAAGGCCCTAAGCATAACGAAAAAACACGTATGTCCCTTGTATCAGTAAACGCATTATCTCAACAAATTCAGCAAGCTATTGCCTCCAAATACCCTGCAAACGAAGCTAGGGCCATTTCCCATGCCTATCTGAACATGCGTTGTTCTATCAATACCTTGGATATTTTGCTGGATAAAGCCGTTGAAGAGCCTATTGGTTTTGCGGAAGATTTATCCCGACTCGCTGCCGGGGAACCCCTACAATACGTGACAGGGAAGGCTTATTTTTTCGACCGACTCTTTTCCTTGAATGCGGCGACACTCATTCCCCGACCGGAAACGGAGGAGCTGGTTAGACAGGTCTTGAATCTCATAGGAAATGAAAAAAAACGCGTGTTAGATATTGGAACGGGTTCCGGATGCATTGCCATTTCGTTGGCTTTAGAAGCCCCGCTTGCAGAAGTTAGCGCTTGGGATGTAGCTATAGAAGCGATTAACAAAGCGCAAGAAAATGCGGACCAATTAGGTGCAAAAGTAGACGTCAAGCATCAAGATGTTTTTGATTGGGTTAAGGATTCAAAAGTATGGGATATTATCGTCTCCAATCCGCCCTATGTGTTGGAGGCTGAAAAGGCCGACATGGAATCTCATGTCTTAGATCACGAACCGCATTTGGCCTTATTTGTGTCGGATGAAGATCCGCTTGTTTTCTATCGGGTGATTGGCGAGATGGCTCAGCAGCGGTTAATACCCGGAGGATTTCTTTGTTTTGAAATCAACCGGGCATTTGGTGCAGAAAATGTTGCCCTTGCTGAATCACAAGGTTTTAAAAATATTCAATTGCTCAAAGACTTTCATGGCAATGACCGCATGCTTATTGCGCAGAAATCAGCTCATTGATCCCTATTAAAAAAGCATAATCCTTCGCAATATCTTTGAAGCGTTTGTAACGACCGGAGGCGCCACCGTGTCCTGCCGACATGTCGCAATCCAGTAACAAGATATGATTGTCGGTCTTTGTTTTTCGCAATTTGGCCACCCATTTGGCAGGTTCCCAATATTGTACTTGAGAATCATGTAAGCCCGTCGTTACGAACAGATGTGGATAATCCTGCGCCACCACATTGTCATAAGGTGAGTAAGATTTCATGTAGAGGTAATGTTCCTCCTTTTTTGGATTCCCCCATTCTTCCCATTCGCCCGTTGTCAACGGAATCGTTTCGTCTAACATCGTCGTGACCACATCTACAAAAGGAACAGCCGCGATGACGCCAGCAAATAGGCTAGGAGCCATGTTGATAATTCCACCCATAAGCATGCCACCTGCGGAACCACCTTGGGCAAATAAGCGATGCGCTTCTACTTTTCCTGTATTGACCAAATAATTGCCACAATCGATGAAATCCGTGAACGTATTCATTTTTCGCATCATTTTTCCATCCTCATACCAGTGTCTCCCCATTTCTTGCCCGCCGCGAATGTGCGCAATGGCAAAGGCAAAACCCCGATTCAATAGCGATAAACGACTCGATGAAAAATAAGGATCCATGCTATATCCATAAGAACCGTAGGCATAGAGTAATAAGGGGCCTTTTTGGTAGCCTTTTTTGTAAACCAATGAAATAGGTACTTTCATTCCATCGCGGGCGGTAGCCCATAATCGCTCGGAATGATATTCGTTTTTTTCAAAACCGCCTAGGACACGGTCCTCCTTTAATAAAGTCGATTTTTTTGTCGTTCCATCGTATTCCAAAACGGAATTTGGGCAGGTCAATGACGTATAATTGTAACGAAGGGTTTTAGCGCGGTAATCCACATTGATGCCGATATTGACCTGGAACACCTCCTCATCCATGCGGATGAATTCGTTCGATTCCCCTTGTATCCATTGTATTCGTGAAAGCCCATTAGTTTTAACTTCCAAAGCAATCCATTCTGTCGTCGCATCGAAATCCTCCAGAAAAACATCAGGGCGATGCGCTACTACAGTTTTCCATGCCGATTTGTCTGTAGGGCCATCAACATGACAAGCCATCAACTGAAAGTTGGTCGAATCCTGATGATTTGTTCGAATCAAAAAGCGATCTACTTGATGTTCAATGAAATATTCCAAACCACGTTCTCCCGGTTGAAAAACTTCGAAATTGCCCGTCGGGTTATTTGTTTTCAAAATCCGGTATTCCGAATAAATGCCTTGTTGGCTAGAAACCGAGAAAATATATTCCTTCGACTTGCTTCTACTCAAACCCATGTAGCATTCTTCGTTCTTTTCTTCATAGACCAAAACATCTTCGCTGCTCGGTGTGCCTAGTTTATGTCGGAATACTTTAGAGGCCAATAAAGTTTGTGGATCGCGAAGTAGATAGAAGAAGTACGTTGAATCTGCCGACCAGGCATAAGAACCACCTTCCGTATTTTCAATTTTGTCGGGAAGCAATTCGCCCGTCGCAAGGTTTTTAAAGTAAACGGTGTAATTCCGCCGACTCACCGTATCGGTTGCATAAGCAAGAATTTGTTCGTTATCGGATAATGCCAAACCACCTACGGCGAAATAGGCCTCTTCTTTTCCTAATTGGTTACCATGAAGGATAATTTCTTCAGGAGTATCCAAATAGCCTTTCCTCCGACAATAAATGGGGTACTCGCCGCCCGTTTCGTAGCGGTGGTAGAACCAATCCTTGCCATTGAAGTAGGGGACAGATTGTTCATCTGCCACCATGCGCCATTTCATCTCTTCAAACAATTCGTTTTGAAGCGCTTCTGTGGGTTTGAGTACGTTTTCGGTATAGCTATTTTCTTGATTTAGGTAATCGATGACTTCGGGGTCTTCGGGGTTATTTAGCCAAAAATAGGGATCTTGTCGGACGTCGCCATGTATTGTTAATGCTTTGGGAACTTGCTTTGCTTTTGGCGGATTGGGTAGATTTTGTAACATGGATACAAGTTAAAAATAAATTTATGGAGGAAAAAGGAACGTTTATCCTCGAAAATGCATTTTGATGTAAAAATTGGCAAGGCATATTGAATTATTTATACCTTTGCCGGACAACAAACCTTTAATTTTTTAAACGATGAACAAGAAAATTTGGATTGTATTAGGCGTAATTGCTTTAGTTATTTTTTGGGGTGTAGGTGCGCGTAACAGTATGGCGACAAGTGACCAAGAAGTGAAGGCTTCATGGGCGAATGTGCAAAGTGCTTATCAGCGTCGTGCGGATTTGATCCCTAATTTGGTAAAAACCGTTCAAGGGGTTGCGAACTTTGAGAAATCTACCTTGACAGCGGTTATTGAAGCCCGTGCTTCTGCGACACAAATGAAATTAGATGCAAAGGATTTAAGTCCTGAGAATATGCAAAAATACCAAGCGGCTCAATCTTCCTTAGGAGGCGCATTATCCCGTTTGATGGTGGTAGCTGAAAACTATCCGCAATTGAAAGCAACGGAGAATTTCTCTGAGCTTCAAGCGCAATTGGAAGGAACAGAAAATCGTATCAAAGAGGAGCGTGATCGTTTTAATGATTCGGTCAAAGGATATAATTCCTTAATCGTAACATTTCCGAACAGTTTAATCGCTTCGTTCTCTGGTTTTACAGAGAAAGGTTTCTTCCAAGCGGAGGCAGGTTCTGAGAAAGCACCTGAGGTAAATTTTGACGAGAAGAAATAAGATGCATTTAAGCGCGGCACACGAGGCGGAAATTATTCAAGCGATCCAGGAGGCAGAAAAAAAGACTTCTGGGGAAATTCGTTTACACGTGGAAAGTCATTGTGAAGGGCACCCAATCGAGCGATCGAAGGTGCTCTTTTTTCAATTAGGCATGCAAAAAACCGATTTGCAAAATGGGGTATTGGTTTATTTAGCCGTGAAGGATCGTAAATTTTCGATCATCGGGGACAAAGGAATTGATGCCAACGTTCCCCTTGAATTTTGGGAAACCATTCGCGATGAGATGCGCCCTTTATTAGCGAAGGAAGAATTCGGTGCCGGACTAGCCTTAGGCGTTCGTCGGATCGGAGAGGCCTTAGCAATTTATTTTCCGTACCAGCGGGAGGATGTGAATGAATTATCGGATGAGTTGTCGTATGGGGAATAGCTTGAAGTTAATTATTGGATTTTTATTGCTTTCCTCAACCCTTTGGGGGCAAGATATCCCTGCGAAGCCAAACGGATATTTGCTTGATCAAGCCGGCTTGTTGCAGGCGAATGAAGCCCAACAATTGGAGCAGAAATTACGCGGCTATGCAGATTCTACATCGACACAATTTGCGATTGTTTTAGTTCCTACCACGGGCGATACTGATCCATACGATTATGCCATGGCGATCGGTAAAAGCTGGGGGGTAGGCCAAAAAGACAAGAACAACGGTGTTGTGATTCTGGTATCCATGGACAATCGGAAAATTCGGATTGTCACGGGGCGTGGGATCGAAGATGTATTGCCAGATGCAATTTGCAAACGAATCATCAATCGAATTCTAAAACCGTATTTCAAACGTGGTGATTATTACAATGGTTTGGATGCGGCGACAACAGAAATGATGCAGCGGGCCAGTGGGCAATTCCAGTCGGATGGTTCCGACGAGCCTTCTGGGATACCTGTTTTTGTAATTGTGTTCCTTGTTATCGTTCTCATCAATATTATTCGTGCCATCAAAAATAAGGGTGGAGGATCTGGCCCGGGTTCCCGTGGAGGCGGTATGTTTTTCCCTCCGATATTCTTAGGAGGCGGTGGATATGACCGGGGTGGATCTTCGGGCGGTGGAGGCTTTGATTTCGGCGGTTTTGGAGGTGGTGATTTTGGTGGAGGCGGAGCCGGTGGGGATTTTTAAATTATGCGTATCTTTACGCAAAATTAAACGCAGTTGAAAGATATCATTCAAGCCAATCTTCAGGAAGCCCAACAGGTTTTAGATCAGTTTTTTAGCAATCCGGCTAAAATAGAATCCATCGAAAAAGCAGCAAATTGTTTAGTGGGTGCGCTCCAACAAGGCAAAAAGATTATTGCCTGTGGAAATGGTGGTAGCCATTGCGACGCGATGCATTTCGCGGAAGAATTATCGGGACGTTACCGGGAAAACCGTCCAGCATTGGCTGCGATGGCGATATCAGACCCTTCGCACATTTCCTGTGTGAGTAATGATTTTGGCTATAATTATGTCTTTTCTCGGTTTATTGAAGGCTTAGGAAATGCGGGAGATGTCCTTTTTGGTATATCAACGAGTGGTAATTCAGCCAATATTATTGAAGCGGTGAAAGCTGCTCAGGCGAAAGGAATGGCGGTAGTTTTATTTACGGGCAAAGACGGAGGCCAATTAGCAGCATTCGACAATGTTTTCGAAGTGCGCGTTGATCATTTCGGATATGCCGACCGGATTCAAGAGATTCATATCAAGGTGATTCATATTTTGATTCAGTTGATAGAGAGGGAGATGGGGTATTAGGGAGTTAAGAAGTAAGAGTTAAGAGGTAAGAGTAAAGAGTAAGAAATCATGGACTAGCGACTAGTGACTAGCGACTATCTACAAACAAAAACATTTTGACATTCAGAGAACTAGGCTTAGCCGAAAAATTATTAGAGGGGATCGAATCCATGGGCTATAAGACGGCCACACCTGTCCAAGAACAGGTGATGAAGCCAATTTTAGCCGGACGCGATGTTCTAGCATCGGCTCAGACTGGTACGGGAAAAACGGCGGCATTTTTGTTGCCGATTATCCATAAACTATTGACGGAAGAACATTCCGAAAATCACATTAATGCATTGATCATTGTCCCTACACGTGAACTAGCTGTTCAAATTGCTGGGAACATGGAGGGTTTAGGCTATTTTACCAATGTGAGTTGCATGCCCGTATATGGCGGTGGTGATGGAAATTCCTTTACGACAGAAAAGACGGCTTTAACCTCTGGGGTTGAATTGGTCGTTTGTACACCAGGTCGCATGATTGCCCATTTGAATATGGGTTATGTCGACTTGAAGCATGTGAAGTATTTGGTCTTGGACGAGGCGGATCGCATGTTGGACATGGGTTTTCACGATGATTTGATGAAGATTACGGGATATTTACCCAAGGAGCGTCAAAACCTATTATTCTCTGCGACGATGCCACCTAAAATGCGTGACCTCGCTCGTAAATTAATGCAGGACCCTGTCGAAGTAACGATTGCGGTTTCTAAACCCCCTGAGGCCATCGTACAAGAGGCTTTTGTGGTGTATGAAAAGCAAAAAAGTGCGTTGGTTAAACATTTATTGAAGCGCCAAGATTATACCCGCGTCATTGTATTCTGTTCTCGGAAGCAGAATGTAAAATCCTTAACGTCTGATTTAAAGCGTGCTCGTTTCTCGGTAGAAGAAATTCATTCCGATTTGGAACAAGACGTACGCGAGCAAGTATTGCAAGATTTTCGAAATAAGAAAACGAAAATCTTGGTGGCTACCGATATTTTGAGTCGGGGAATTGACATCGATGAAATCGAATTAGTTATCAATTACGATGTGCCGAACGACGGGGAGGATTATATTCATCGTATAGGCCGTACGGCACGTGCTCAAACGAAAGGAACGGCATATACCTTGATTACGGAAGCGGAGCAGCGTAAATTTGCAGCTATCGAACGACTTTTGGAAAAGGAAGTAACGAAATCACCCGTTCCGGAGGAATTTGGCGAAACGCCTGCTTACAATCCAGGCGAGGCGAAGACATTCAAGCCAAGTGGTGGAGGTGGATTTAAAGGTAAGAAGAAGGTCTGGAAGAAAAGACCACCAAAAGTATAACAAAAAAGGCGCTATTCGTAGCGCCTTTTTTTATGTTGATTAGTAGCTTCCGCCATCATCTCCTTCGGTACCTACAAGGGAGTCAACTAAACGGCCAAAGATATCCTTGATGCTCGGAGGTTTAGGCTTCGTTTTGTCGGGCTGACTTGGCTGAGACGAAGGAATGTTAGGAACTTCCTCATTGCTTTCCTCTGCAGCATTGATTTGATCAAAATATACTTGCACCAATCCAATCGATGTGGCAAATGCTGGGTCTTTAATGTCGGTTGTAAGTCCAAAAGCAGCCGTTGCGTCGGGTAAACCAATACGCGTTTCTAAGCCTGTTACTTTTTGGAACAAATCATCAAGGTCTGGAAGCTGAGCTCCTCCACCACAAATCACAATTCCGCCACGTAGTAATTGCGCTTGTGTCGTTTTTTGAATTTCAGCCATCACGATCGCTGCCAATTCCTTCATGCGCTCCTCAATGATGATCGCAACGTTTTTTACTGAAATAGGCGTTGGTTTTCTCCCCGCAATACCCGGAATTAAAACCACTTCATTTAAGTCGATTAGACGATGTACTGCTGTTCCGAAGCGCGTTTTCAATGCTTCTGCATGTTCTGAGGTAACATCTAATCCGATGCGTAAATCTTCTGTAATGCGATCTCCACCCCAGTTTAACACCGTTGCATGTTTCAAACGTTTGTTTTGGTAGATGCTAATTTCTGTTGTACCACTGCCGATGTCTACTAAAACAACACCTTGTTGTTTCTCATCGGCATTTAATACGGAACTAGAACTAGCTAATGGGCTGAAATATAAATTTCCACCTTTGATATGATCTGATTCCGCTGATTTCAAGGTACGGCTAAACAGTTCAAATTTATCCAGTTGGGCAGTGATGACCATGAAATTGCCTTGAATCGTAGCGCCAATTTGGCCAATCGGTTCTAGGGTTTCTGGTAAATTCCCAACTTTAAATCCGATTGGAAGGGTATGTAAAACGCAGGGATTTTTCTCCGCGACGTTCTTTTTAGCTTCTTCGGTAATATCGACAATATCCTTAACCGTTACCGGATCGGATGCGTTTTTGCGCGTTTTCGAGATCGTGAAAGGAGTAACCTTGATGTGACTTCCTGAGAGATTCGAAGAAAAATAATATTCTTTGGACTTGCCAGGTAATGCTTGTGCAATTTGATTAATGGCATCAGCAATGGCCGTTGAGGTCTTATTGATGTTAACGATTTCTCCGTTTAAAATGTATCCGGAGGTATTTGAAGATCCAGTAGCGACAATTTCCAAAGTTCCATTTGCTGTTTGCTTTCCGGCTACAGCACGTACCGATGAACTACCAATATCTAGACCTATGATTAAATCGTTTCGCATATAAAATAAGAACTATAATTATGTTGAATTCTACTAAAATATAAAATTAGGCAATTAATCACAAATTACCTGATTCTTATATTTCAGGTGTACCCAATGGTAAGTATTCCAACCTTTATTAGGAATGATTTTCTTGTAAAACAAGGCTAATTTTTTGAATTTGGTCTCAATTTTAATGGGTAAACCAAAGTCTATATACGTTTGTCCCATGGCTGGAATCAATACGACACCACCATCTGCTGCAACGATCACTTGTGTAATTTGCGCGCGCCAGAAATCATCGTTATTGATGAATTCAAATAAGGGAATTAAGGTCTTGCCTCTTTCGTCCAACAATTCTTTGCGTTTGCCAGTAAAAAAAGGACCCGAAGCAATCAGCACGCGCGGCGTAAACAAGGAACTTGTTCCAATGAATTTACCCTCATGCGTGACATATTGATCCTTGTAATTCGACTCACCCGACGTAAAATGTAGAATACGTGCAATGGGGCGATATTCTTTGACAGAAACAATAATTTTCCCACTGAAATCGTGATGCGCCTCACAAGATTTAACGAGCGGAATTTTCTTCACGCGCTGTTCGATTTTATGTAAGGAAATTTCATCTAAGGGCTTGTCGACGAAATAATCAGTTCCCTGATTCGTGACCATGACGTTGATGTCCTGCTTGCTTAAAAGTGGGCGTTCATTCTCTGAGTCTAATTTAATAACGATTCCGGTACATTTGATTTCCCGGTAATGCATCTCGGCGAATATAATTGCGCCTATAGCCAAGCCAGCTAATATCACCAGGGTGATTAGCTTTTTGACACGCGCGAAATCAATTCGAATTTTCTGACTCATGGTAAAATATCCTACGAAGTTACGGCCATTTTTAAATCATTCAAAAGCAAGTCGATATCTCCGGCTCCCATTGTCACCAAAAGTTTAGGCTTGTCGAGTTTCATGCGCTCAATAAACGCTGATTTGCTAATTACTTGCTTGTTTTGGCTTGGAATTTTTTCCAATAATAAATTCGAATCAATGCCTGGAATCGGTAATTCTCTGGCCGGATATATGTCCAACAAATAGATTTCGTCTGCCAATCCTAGGCTTTCGCCAAAGTCGGCTAAAAAGTCACGGGTTCTCGAAAATAAGTGAGGTTGAAAAACGGCGACCAATTTTTCGTTGGGATACAAAGCCTTCACCGATTTCAAACAAGCCGTAATTTCCGTAGGATGGTGTGCATAGTCGTCGATCAGCACATGTTCAGGCGTTTCCACGTGGTACTCAAAGCGGCGTTTGACACCTTTAAAGCTCGCGATACCCGCTTTTACCTCATCAGGGGTAAGTCCGTGGTACATAGCCAAAGCTGCCGCAGCCAAGGCATTTTCAATGTTATGAAATCCAGGAATTCGCATCGGAATATCGCTGATGCTTCCGCCGGGATAAAGCATATCAAATACCATGCGGTGATTTTCAATGCGAATGTTTTGTGCTTGATAGTCACCTTGCTCGATTCCAAAAGTCTTAGAATCCGCAGGGCCTTTCAAATTTAGTCCCGCTTTTTGAATGAAAAAGCCTTCGGGTTTAATTTGGTCAACAAATAATTGGAATGATTCCAACACTTGTTCTGCCGCTCCATAAATATCCAAATGATCCGCATCGGTTGAAGTAACAACAGCTGCTTGTGGATACAAGGTTAAAAAGGAACGATCATATTCGTCAGCTTCTACGACAGAAACAATATTTTCTGGCCCGTGATTCGGGATGAAATTTGTCCCATAGTTTTGGGTAATCCCCCCTAAAAAGGCCGTGACATTTTTATTCGCATGAACCAATAAATGCGTCAAAAGAGAAGATGTAGTCGTTTTTCCATGCGTTCCTGCGACCGCGAGTGTTGGGATTTGTTCGGTCATCCATCCGAGAATCTGCGAACGTTTCCATAAGGTAATTCCTTGGCCCAACAAATAGTTTTTCTCGATGTGATCAGCAGGAATTGCAGGCGTGTATATGAATAAGCAAGCCGCTGGGTTTTCTAAACAAATGGAGGGAATCAAAGAAACATCATCACTGTAATGGATGTCCATTCCTTCCTCGACAAGCGTTTTTGTGAGTGGGCTTTCTGTTTTATCATAGCCAGCCACCGGAAATCCATTTTGCAGGAACCAACGCGCGAGCGCCGACATACCAATCCCGCCAATTCCTAAAAAGTACACTTGTTTCAGCTCAGCTAATTTGATATCTATGCGCATGTGGAATTCTTTAGAATGGTTTCTGCAATTTCTTGGGCTGCCTTGGGTTTTCCCATACCAAAACTATTTTCAGCTAGGGTAGCTAAAAGGTTTTTGTCTGCTAATGTTTTAAGCGCGGTAGGAACTAGGTTTTCCTTCGCTTGGGAATCCAGCACTAAAATGGCTGCATTTTCTTGCACGAGACTTTTCGCATTTTCCGTTTGGTGGTCTTCTGCCGCATTCGGGAATGGGACCAAAACACTCGGTTTTCCTGCCAAACAAATTTCAGAAACGGATAAAGCTCCCGCACGAGATACAACTAAGTCGGCCATGGCATACGCCAAATCCATTTCGTAAATAAATGCCGAGACATATGACGGTAAGGCTGGGAATTTCTCGCAGGCTGCTTTGGCCTCCGACTCAAAACTTACGCCTGTTTGCCAAACGATTTGCACATTTGCATTAGCCAATGCCTCTAATCCATGTAAAATCGCTTGATTGATGCTTCGCGCGCCTTGACTACCGCCTATAATCAAGATGGTAGGTTTGTCGGGGGATAAGCCAAATAACTTAGCCGCCGCCGCTTTCTTTCCAGATATATCGATTAAATCTTTCCGAACTGGATTACCCGAAAGGATTAATTTAGATGGGCTGAAAAATTTCTCCATGCCCGGATAGGCAACAAATATTTGCTTGGCTTTTGAGCTCAAGGCCTTATTGGTAATTCCCGCATAGGAATTTTGCTCTTGGATATAAAATGGAACTCCTTTGGTCCAAGCGGCTAATAACATTGGTCCAGAGGCATAACCGCCTACGCCAATAGCAACATCGGGTTTGAAATCGGCTAATATTTGGAATGCTTTAAAAAGGCTTTTGACCAATTTTACAGGAAATAATAGATTTTTCAGGAGATGTGCGCGGTTTATGCCGACGATCGGTAGGCCGATAATCTTGAAACCGGCTTTGGGAACTTTTTCCATTTCCATTTTGCCTTCGGCACCTACGAATAGGAATTCGATCTCTGGATCAATTTCTTTTAAAGCAGATGCAATGGCGATAGCCGGGTAGATGTGACCTCCTGTTCCTCCTCCTGAAATAATAACACGTTTGATACTCAAAGTAATTAAATTTTAGTTTCCATTTCCTTGTCGCGGCTGATGGATAAAATAAGTCCAATGCTGATCGCTGTAAATACCAATGAAGTTCCACCCGCGGAAATCATGGGCAAAGGTTGGCCCGTTACCGGTCCTGCACCTACGGCAACCAACATATTAATGAAGGCCTGAATAACAATCGAAAAGGTTAATCCTGCTGAAAGCAATCCGCCGAGGGGTTTGCCACTGTATCGAATCACGGATGAACCTCGCCACATAAACCAGAGGAAAAACAGTGGGATGAGGATTCCCATAAAAAGTCCGTATTCTTCCAGGATAATCGCGTAAATGAAATCGGATTCAGCTTGTGATAAAAGATAACGATATTGGCTATTTCCGGGTCCTTTGGGAATTAGAGCACCCGTGGAAATCGCATATTTACTTAAGTTGATTTGGTAGTTTTCATCGCTCTTATTCATCTCCTTCAACTTCGATTTATCGTGTTCGCTGACACGCATGATGAAGGTAGCAATACGAGAACGAACCGTTGCGGCCCGTTGGCCTATTCCCAAGGAAACCACCATGACTGCGACAAAAGCTACAATGCCTACGATGCCGCTGATGTATTTGATGGGTACCCGACCAAAAAACATCAAGACGATACTCGTCATGAAAATCAAGATACTTGTCGAGAAATTTGACAACATGATTAAGAAACAAGTAACTCCAATCAAGATCAGAATCACGATAGCCGTCGCAATGTTGTATTGACTTTGGTCGGCTTGTCGGGTCGAAAAGATCTTCGCCAAACTAGCTGTCAGGCACAATTTCGCCATATCCGAAGGCATAAACGACACAAAACCCAGGTTAATCCACCGACTGGCGCCCCCTTTACTTTCTCCGAAGAAATAGGCAAATAAGATAAGGCCCCAAGAGAGGAAGAGGAAAATATTGCTAAATCGGGTGATTTTGATGTAATTCTGACGCGATATCCATGACATCAGGTAGAACGATGCTATCAGGATTGCAATGGTTTTGATGATGGAAGTTAAGGGCTCAAAGGGTCCACTCATGGTCATCCGACTTTTCGTTGAAAACTGAATCAACAATCCGAAGATGTTCAACAGTAGGACGATGAACCAGATTTGGTAATCGCCCACCAAGTGTTCTTTGAGGTATTTCGTTATTTTAGCTTCCATGGGTCAATTTTTTGACAGTAGCCTTGAATTGGTCACCGCGGTCTTCGTAATTTTTGAATAAGTCGAAACTTGCACAAGCGGGAGAAAGGAGAACAATGTCCCCTTCTTTAGCCCAATCCATGGCTTGTTGAACGGCTGTTTCAAGTTTGTCGGTTTGGGTAAAATGCGCAAGCATTTGCCCAAAATGATTTTCTAATTTGCTATTATCTGTCCCCAGGCAAATCATGCCTTTTACTTTCTCTTTCACGAGCGTATCTAAGACCTTGTATTCATTGCCTTTGTCCACACCTCCAATGATCAAGATGATAGGCTGATTAAAGCTGTTTAAGGCATAGTAAACAGCGTCTACATTCGTTGCCTTCGAATCATTGATGAAACGTACACCTTTCCATTCTCCGCAAGGTTCTAGGCGATGCGGTGCATTCTGGAATGTGGGTAGGTGTTGGATAATGGATTCCCAGCTGACTCCGGCTGCTGTAGCCGCGAGAATAGCCGCCGACATGTTCATGGCATTGTGAGGGCCTTGAATCGGCGCTGATGCGCGTTGGATACGACCTGCTTCGAAAATAATTTCTTGTTCGGTGATGGTCGCGCTTCCTGTAGCTGGTGCAAAATGAATCTCTTGTTTCTGCGTGCTGGCAGGAATTAAGTTCTTGTATTGTTGGATTACTTCATCATCACCCCAATAGATGCAAGTTGTTGCAGCTTTCGCATTTTGGAAAATACGGAACTTGGAGTGGATGTAGTTTTCAAATTTATATTCGTAGCGATCGAGGTGATCGGGGGTAATGTTAACCAATACGGCAATATCGGGCGCAAATTGAAAGCAACGATCAAGTTGGAAGCTGGAAATTTCCAAGACATACCAGTCGAAGGCCTTTTCCAATACTTGTTTGGCAAAACTTTGACCAATGTTCCCAGCCAGACCTACATGGTATCCGGCTTCTTTAAGCAGGTGATAGGTGAGGAGGGTAGTCGTTGTTTTTCCATTACTACCGGTAATGGCTATAATTTTTGCGTCGGTATAACGTGCAGCATATTCGATTTCAGAAACGAGGGATATTCCTTGTTTTTTGATCGCTTGAACGATGTCTGATTTTTCAGGAATACCGGGGCTGATGATAATTTCATCGGCTTGCAAAATACGCTCGAGGGTATGTTGGCCTGACTCGAAGGGTATTTGATGTTGGCTTAATTCCGATTGATAAGCGGCCTTGAGTTCTCCTTGGTCGGAGAGAAAGACTTGATGTCCTTGGGCTTGCGCTAATAAGGCAGCGCCTACACCACTTTCACCTCCACCTAATATCACAATCTGGGCCATTGCAGCTTATTTTGTTCGAAAATGTTAAAACTAAATTTTACCACAATTTAGAAAATTGTCCCGATTAATTCAAGTGGGGAAGGGGCATGTGGGGATAATTTAGCCAACAAAAAAAGGTCAGCTGTTGGGCTGACCTTTTTAAAACTTAATTAGGGATTAGACTAAAGCAATACGCTTGAATGAAGCGATTGTTAATCCTTTTTGAGCCGACTCAACATATTGACGAATCGTGATCGAAGAATCCTTAACGAACTGTTGGTTCAAAAGAGTAGACTCTTTGTAGAACTTCTCTAATTTACCTACAGCGATTTTTTCTAACATAGCTTCTGGCTTGCCTTCTTGACGAGCTTGATCTTTTCCGATCTCGATTTCACGCTCGATCGTTTCAGCATCAACGCCGTCTTTGTCTAAAGCAACTGGTTTCATCGCAGTGATTTGCATCGCGATGTCTTTACCTACTTCAGCTACATCAAATCCTTGAACATTTTCGAATGCGACTAAAACACCGATTTTGTTGTTAGAGTGGATGTATGAAACAACTTTTTCCGCTGAGATATTCTCGTAAGCAGCTAACGTGATTTTCTCACCAATTTTACCTGTAAGCTCGATGATGTGTCCTTCTACAGAACGGCCATCAGCTAGAGGTTCAGCTAATAAATCATGTGCAGATGGAGCGTGAGATTTCACGGCAGCATCTAAGATGTTTTTAGCTAAATCATTGAATGCATCAACTTTAGAAACGGGCTCAGTTTCACAAGCAAGGGCAATTAATTTACCGTTTGAGTGATCTGCGTTCATTGCGATTAACACGACACCTTCGTTGGTTTCGTTGTCAGCGCGTTTTGCTGCTACTTTTTGACCTGCTTTGCGAAGGATATCGACTGCAGCTTCGAAGTCACCATTGGCTTCAGTCAAAGCTTTCTTGCAATCCATCATCCCAGCGCCAGTCATTTGGCGTAATTTATTAACGTCTGCGGCTGTAATTGACATAATATGAATATTGTTTATTCTTGTTCTGCTTCTTTTTCGTACTTAGCGGCTACCTTAGCAGCTTCTTGAGCATCTGTTGCGTCTACCGCACGTTTTGCTTCTTCCTCTTCAGCGATACGCGCATCGTCTTTATCTTGCTTACGCTCAGATAAACCTTCTTCGATTGCTTTGCTGATTGCTTTAACGATAATAGCGATTGATTTGTACGCATCATCATTAGCAGGGATAGGGAAGTCTACTAATTCAGGATTAGAGTTTGTATCACACATAGCGAAAACTGGGATACCCAATTTCTTAGCTTCAGATACAGCGATGTGCTCACGCTTCACGTCAATCACGAACAATGCCGCTGGTAGACGAGTCAAGTCGGTGATACCACCTAACACACGCTTTAATTTCTCTTCCTCACGTGTCATCATTAAACGCTCACGTTTCGCAAGGGTTTTAACGATAACTTCGTCTTTTAACATCTTGTCGATGCTTGACATTTTCTTGATGGACTTACGTACAGTCGCGAAGTTTGTCAACATACCACCTAACCAACGGTCAGTTACGTATGGCATCTTTAATTTATCTGCTTCAGCAGTTACTACTTCTTGCGCTTGTTTTTTAGTCGCAACGAACATGATCTTGCGACCAGAACGAACGATAGCACGCATTGCTTGCGAAGCTTCTTCAAGGCTAGAAATTGTTTTGTTAAGATCAATGATGTGGATACCATTTTTCTCCATAAAGATGTATGGAGCCATTTTTGGATCCCACTTACGTGTCAAGTGACCGAAGTGAACGCCTGCGTCAAGCAAGTCGTTGTAGCTTAATTGTGCCATTTTGGTTGTTTAAGAATGTGAAAAATAAAAAAGTGGAAAAGGCATCGGCAACAGACAAGCCTTTTCCACGGACCCTTTTTAACGCTTAGAGAACTGGAATCTCTTACGAGCTTTCGCACGTCCTGGTTTCTTACGCTCAACCATACGAGGGTCACGCGTTAAGAATCCTTCTTTTTTCAAAGGAGAACGTAATTCTGCATCTTGCGTTTGAAGTGCACGTGAAATTGCTAAACGAAGCGCTTCAGCTTGTCCTTTGATACCACCGCCATCTACGTTAGCTGTTACATCAAATGAACCTACTGTGTTCGTTAAAGCGAATGGCTGATTTACAACAATCTGAAGAATTTCAGATGGGAAGTAATCAGTCAATGTACGGCCATTAATTTTGATTTGGCCTTTACCAGGAGTCATTGAAATACGAGCAATAGCTGTCTTTCTTCTTCCGATTTTACTTGTTATTTCTGCCATTGTAATGTCCGTTAAAACTTGATTTCTTTAGGTTGTTGTGCTGCATGTGGATGCTCAGATCCTGCATATACAAATAAGTTGTTGAATAAAGCACGTCCTAAACGATTTTTAGGCAACATACCTTTTACGGCTGCTTCGACAACACCTCTTGGGTTTTTAGCTAAAACCTCACGTGGCGTAGCAAAACGTTGACCACCTGGATACCCCGTGTGACGGATGTAAACCTTGTCAGTCATTTTCTTACCTGTCAAACGAACTTTGTCCGCATTGATGACGATCACTTGATCTCCACAATCTACGTGCGGTGTGTATGAAGCCTTGTGCTTACCACGAATGATTTTCGCGATTTCAGAGCAAAGACGACCTAAAATTTGGTTTTCTGCGTCTACTACCACCCAGTCCTTTTGAACTGTAGCTTTATTGGCAGAGATCGTTTTGTAACTTAAAGTATCCACTATTAATAATGTTTAACTGTTGAATCATTTCCACCAAGACCACGGAATTTGTCTTAAGGATTTGATTATGACCTATTTTATCTTTCAAACGGGCATTCAATCGAAAAATGGGAGTGCAAATTTAGAAAATCAAGAACTAATATGCAATACCTAATGGAAAATATTTGGCAATAAAAAAGGAGGCCTTGGCCTCCTTCCTTTAAACACACTTTTTATCCTAAATTCCACTCATGTCAAATGTCTCCATGAAGGCCGTTGTGAACTTACCTGATTGAAAACCAGGGTCATCCATCAACTTAATGTGGAAAGGTATAGTCGTTTTTACCCCTTCAATAACGAATTCTTGAAGGGCACGCTTCATACGAAGTAAAACCTCTTCGCGGCTTTGGCCACTCACGATTACCTTCGCAATCATCGAATCGTAATTCGGTGGGATTGTATATCCCGAATATACGTGCGAGTCAATTCTGACACCGTGTCCACCCGGAAGGTGTAAGTTGGTAATTTTACCCGGTGATGGACGGAATCCATGTGCTGGATCTTCCGCGTTAATCCGACACTCTAAGGCATATAATTTCGGGAAGTAGTTTTGACCTGAAATCGCGATTCCAGCTGCTACTTTTATTTGCTCCTTGATCAAATCGAAATCCGTTACTTCTTCGGTAATCGGATGCTCTACTTGAATACGTGTATTCATTTCCATGAAGTAGAAGTCTCCGTTTTTGTCTACCAAAAACTCAATCGTTCCAGCTCCTTCATATCCGATCGCTGTTGCGCCAGCAATTGCTGCTTCGCCCATTTTTCTACGAAGCTCGTCGGTCAATGCCGGTGATGGCGTTTCCTCACACAACTTTTGGTGACGACGTTGGATTGAACAATCACGCTCAGAAAGGTGACATACTTTACCAAACTTATCTCCTACGACTTGAATCTCAATATGACGAGGCTCTTCTACATATTTCTCCATGTACATGCCATCGTTGCCAAATGCCGCTGCTGCTTCCATTTTGGCATCATCCCATAATTTACGGAATTCAGATTCCTCGCGGATGATACGCATACCACGTCCCCCACCGCCGGCAGTTGCCTTGATGATAACAGGATATACAATTGTTTTGGCTAATTCAATGGCTTCTTCAACCGTGTCTAGCAAACCGTCTGAACCCGGGATAACAGGAACGCCTGCTTTCTTCATGGTATCTTTGGCAGTAGCTTTGTCACCCATTTGGTTGATCATTTCAGCCGATGCGCCAATAAACTTGATGCTGTGTTCTGAACAGATGCGTGAAAATTCTGCATTTTCTGAAAGGAAACCGTAACCTGGGTGGATAGCATCCGCGCCAGTTACTTCTGCAGCTGAAATTAATGCTGGAATGCTCAAATAAGAATCACGGCTTGGCGGCGGTCCGATACATACGGCCTCGTCCGCAAAGCGCACGTGTAAACTTTCCCGGTCAGCCGTAGAGTAAACAGCGACGGTTTTTATTCCCATTTCCTTGCAAGTACGGATGATGCGCAAGGCAATTTCTCCACGGTTTGCAATTAGTATTTTTTTAAACATAGTAATTGATTTGTCTAATCGCATACTCAAACCCAAGGTGGTATGCGCTAGGCTCATAATTAAGCTTTTTCTACTAAGAATAATGGTTGGTCAAACTCCACTGGGCTTGCATTATCCACTAAAATTTTAACGATTTTACCCGATACTTCTGAGTCGATTTCATTAAACAATTTCATCGCCTCAATCATGCAAAGTGTTTTGCCTGGTGCGATTTCTGATCCTACTTCTACGTAGTTATCTTTATCTGGACCCGCTGCACGGTAGAATGTTCCGATCATTGGTGACTTCACCGTGTAAAGGTTATCTGCAACCGGTGCTGCTGCTGGTGCCGCCGCTGGAGCTGCTGGTGCTGCTGCAACTGGTGCTGCTGCTACTGGAGCAGGAGCTGCCGCAACCGTAACCGTAGGTGCTGCTGCGCTATTTTTTTTCACGGAAACTTTTAAGCCTTCCGTTTCGATGCTTACTTCTGCAAGAGGTGATTTCGCGATATAATCGAGTAATCGTTGTATTTCTTTCGTATCCATTTCGGTTATATAATAAAGGTTGACCGTTTACTAAGTTTTGACAAATGTAGTAGAAATTACTTAACGCGCTCTGCGTATGAGTAAGTTCTTGTATCTACTTTGATTAATTCATCTTGTTCAATGAAAATAGGTACCGTAATGGTTGCGCCTGTTTCCACTGTTGCTGGTTTTTTAGGGGAGTTGGCCGTATCGCCACGAACGCCTGGTTCTGTGTAAGTTACTTTCAATTCCACAAATGGAGGCAACTCGCATGATAATGCCGAATCATCTTCGGTGTTGATCAAAATCTCTACTTCTTGTCCCTCTTTCATCAAATCTGCCATCACACATAGGTTCTCGCCTAATAGGATTTGCTCAAATGATTCGTTGTCCATGAAGTTGAAGCCAAATTCATCCTTGTAAATGAATTGGAATTTTCTGCGCTCAACACGTACCGGGTAAATCGTCACACCTGAATTGAAGGTATTATCAATTACTTTGCCCGATGTTAATGAACGTAATTTTGTCCGAACAAACGCTGGACCTTTTCCTGGTTTTACGTGAAGGAATTCAATGATCGAATATAAATCGTCATTGTATTTAATCACCATGCCATTTTTAATATCTGCTGTAGTTGCCATTGTGTTTTGTTAATTATTTGGGATCGTACGCCCAAGTTAAATAAGCGGATCCCCAAGTAAAGCCACCCCCGAAGGCAGCTAGTATCAATTTATCTCCTTTTTTCAATTGGTTTTCATAATCCCATAAACATAAAGGAATCGTTGCGGCTGTTGTATTACCATATTTTTGGATGTTCAACATCACCTTATCTTCACTCACACCCATGCGGCTCGCCGTGGCATCAATGATGCGCTTGTTGGCCTGGTGGGGAACTAGGAAACGAATATCATCTCCAACTAAGTGATTACGCTCCATGATTTCTGCCGAAACATTCGCCATGCGCGTTACTGCAAATTTATAAACAGCTTGTCCTTCTTGACGGATGTAATGCAATTTTTGTTCCACGGTTTCATGCGTAGGAGGGTAGGCGCTACCGCCACCTTTTTGCATCAAACTTTCGCAACCTTCGCCGTCCGATTTCAAGATGAAGTCTTGAACGCCTAGGCCTTCAGTATTCGGTTCCAACATCACTGCTGCAGCACCGTCTCCAAAAAGGATGCAAGTTGTGCGGTCTGTATAATCAACGATCGCCGACATTTTATCTGCGCCCACGATGATGACCTTTTTGTAACGACCGGCTTCGATGAAAGCTGAGCCAACTGCCAAGGCATTTAAGAATCCAGAACACGCAGCAGCTAAATCAAAAGATGCCGTTTCGCGAATTCCTACCGCCTTGCAAATCATGTTAGATGCTGAAGGAAATAGATAATCTGGTGTAACCGTTGCACAAATTAATAGGTCAACTTGGTCTGGTGTTGTGTTCGTCTTACGTAATAAATCTTCTACGGCTTTGGCTCCCATCACAGAAGTTCCTTGGCCTTCGCCTTTTAAAATACGACGTTCTTTGATTCCTGTACGGCTGGTAATCCACTCATCGTTTGTATCAACGAGTTTTTCTAACTCTTCATTCGTAAGCACATAATCCGGGACATATCCTGCCACGCCGGTTATGGCTGCGCTTGTTTTATTTGACATGTTGTGTTCTTAGTTGTTTTCAAAGGCAGCCTTAATTTTATTGGCTACTTCTGATTTTACTATGTTTTGGCATAATTTAATCATGTTCATAATGGCAGTTGGGCTTGAAGCGCCGTGTGCAATGATGACATTTCCATTTATACCAATGATTGGGCTTCCGCCGTAATTTTCGTAATTAGTCCGGTCCACAAATTCGTTGACCATTCCTTGCTCCTTCATGATGTTGTAAATGGATTCCCCCATTTTCAAAACGATATTTCCCGTAAAACCATCCGTAACAATCACGTCTGCTTTTCCACGGAAAACATCTTTTCCTTCTAGGTTCCCAACAAAATTCAGTTTATCGTTTGCTTTGAGTAAAGCATAAGTTGCTTGGGTCAAAATAGATCCCTTTTGTTCCTCTTCACCGATGTTCAACAAACCTACACGTGGACGCTCAATGCCACGCGTTGCCGCCGCATAAACTGATCCAAGGACTGCCCATTGCTCAAGCATTTCAGGTTTGCAATCCGCATTCGCACCGATATCCAACATCACCGAATGGGTACCATCCGTTTGTGGAATAAAGCCTGCAATGGCAGGGCGTTGAATGCCTTCGATTGTTTTGACTGAGAATAAAGAGCCGACCATCATGGCGCCTGTATTTCCGGCTGATGCGAAAATGTCGGCTTTGCCTTCTTTTAAAAGCGCAAACCCAACTCCGATGCTGGAATTGGGTTTTTGCGATAATGCTCGGGTGGGATGTTCTCCCATTTCAATTACTTGTTCCGCGTTGATAACACGAATCTGACTGCCCGTGTATCCACGATCAGCTAGTAATGTATTGATTGTATCGGCTGGGCCAACGGCAAGAATAGTTTCTTCCGGTGCTAAGTTTGAAATCGCTAAAAGAATCCCATCAACTACTGCTTCTGGGGCATAATCCCCGCCCATCACGTCGATTGCTATGTTCATTCAATAGGTGTTTAAATACTAAAACTAAGGACAAAAATAGTATTAATTTTAGTCAAAAAATAGTATTTTAACGGGATATTTTCAGCGAAGCTCAAAAAAATCGTAAATATTGGCCTGCCTAGTAAAATTAACGTGTAGAATATCCTTCTACAATCATTTTACCTTTGTAATATAAGTTTCCTTCATGCACGTGAGCACGGTGGAATAAATGCGTTTCGCCTGTTTGACTATCTACTGCCAATTGCTTTGGTGTTCCGAAATCATGTGCTCTACGAGTATCACGACGTGTTGTAGAATGTCTTCGTTTAGGATGTGCCATGGTATTTGTTAATTAATTTTATTTTAAATCTTTTAATTTTTGAAGTGCCGCCCAGCGTGGGTCAATCACCTCATCTTGGGTTGATGCAGGTTTTTCATCGGCTCTTTCTGTCGTATAAATAAATACATCTTCCGATGCTTCATCTTCTTCCGCCAAAAAGCGTGGATGTAACTTTTTCATCGGCACGACTAATGCAATGAAATCGAATATATCCTGCGACAAATCAAGTTTTGGTTCCTTTCTGTCTAATAAAAACAGGTTGTCACCTAAATCCTCTGAATGATCCGAATACTTATAAATAAGTTTCTCATTTACCTCAAATGGGTAATCGAAAACCTCTAAAGAACGATCACAAATCAATTCAATAGAGCCCGAAATCTTCAACTGTACCTGTATCATTAATGCCGACTTCGTTAAGTCAACACTTACTTCAAATCGTCCTTTTTCCACCCAATCCTGCTCAAATGCAGCAAAAAACGCATCGTCACCGCTAAATGTGTAGTGATACGATTTGTCCTCTAAGGCTATAATAGGTATCTGAAATGCTTCTAATACTTTCATGTTGACCTTGCTTGAAAAAAGGAATGCAAAATTAGGTAATTTTTTGGAAACAACAAGTGATGCGTTTACCTTTTTCATAAAATCTTCCGACCTTTGAAATTATGAAACGTTTGAATGGGGCATGGATTGCCTACGGAATTGTATTTATACTATTTGAAATCGTTGTTGGGCGATATATGGCTGTCTTTGATCGCTTTGATCAAATGCGGATTATTAATAATTGGCATGCTTTCAAATTGGATTATTTGTTTCGGGCACTCACGTTTGCTGGGGAATTGCTAATCCCCATCCTTGTATTAATTCTGTTCGTCTATAAAAAACGTGCCTGGGTGAAACCCTTTTTGTTCTCGTATGCTATTTCTACGTTAATCGTTCAAGGCTTGAAACACTTGGTTTTTCCTACTGCCCTGAGGCCATACGCTTATTTTAAAGCGGTTGATATTCCCTGGTATTTGGTTCCGGGGGTAGAAATGAATGAATATAACAGCTTTCCTTCGGGACATACAGCGGCTGCTTGGTTTTGTTTTATGTGGATTGCTTTGTTTATCAATAAACGATGGGCGGGCTTTGCGATGGCTATCTTAGCTTGCGGTGTCGGGATTTCACGCGTCTATTTATTTCAACATTTTCCTGTCGATGTAGCTTTTGGGGCATTCATTGGCATCAGTAGTTCATCGATTTTCTACTATATCTATCATGAAAATATTGCAGCGTAATCCTTATTTGTTCTGGGCGCTAGTAGGTTGTCTGGTCTACATTCCATTTTTAGGATCCTCTCAATTGTTTGATTGGGATGAAATTAATTTCGCAGAATCGGCTCGGGAAATGTTGGTGACCGGCGATTTTTTATCCGTTCAAATCAATTTTCAGCCCTTTTGGGAGAAGCCTCCTATTTTCATGTGGTTGCAGGTATTAAGCTTTCAGCTCTTTGGAACTTTTACGGAAAACGCATGGACATCCATGGAGTTTGCGGCTCGTTTCCCGAACGCCCTTGTAGGAATTGCTACCCTGTTGATTTTGTTCCGAATCGGCAAGAAACATGTTTCAGATAATTTTGGGCATTTATGGGCCTTTTCTTATTTAGCAGCCATAACGCCGCATGTGTATGCAAGTTCAGGGATTATTGATCCGCTGTTCAACTTGTTTATTTTTTTGGGGATTTACGCCTATTCGCAATTTTATGTGCAACACAATTCGCTTCGTTGGGCCCTAGTTGCCGGGATAAGTATTGGTTTGGGTATGTTGACCAAAGGGCCAGTAGCCTTGTTATTATGGGGTGCAACATTATTGGTTTATGGAATCTGGCAACAAGTTTGGAAGTCAAAGCTTGTCGGCCGACTGCTTTTAGGGGCTAGCTTATCGGGAATTATCGCTGTTTTGCTTTTTGCGTCTTGGTATGCCATGATCATCATGAAGTTCGGTTGGGGAATTTGGGATGATTTTGTGGCCTATCAGATTCGCTTGATGACGACGGGGGATGCCGGTCATGGCCAACCCGTTTATTATCATGTATTGGTTTTATTGTTGGGTTGTTTGCCTATTTCGATATGGGCAGGAGCACGCTTGCTACGAAGAAAATCAACGGATGAGTCGATCGATTTGACACGCTGGATGCAAGTATTGTTTTGGGTGGTCTTGGTGATTTTTAGTTTGGTAAAGACCAAAATCATTCATTATTCCTCGATGTGTTGGTTGCCTTTGACCTATTTTTCAGCGCAAGTGTTGACGGAATTTCAATCGGGCAAATGGAGTTGGAAACGTTCTTATTCGATCGCATTAGGAGTGGTTGGTGTCCTTTTTGGAATTGTTTTAAGTTTGGTCCCGCTGATCGGGATGTATGCCGCAGAGGCATCTATTTATATTCAAGATACTTTTGTTAGAGAAAATTTACAGGCACCCGTTTATTGGTCAGGTTGGGAATGGATGATTGGTTTAGCATTCATCGTGCTAGTGTTATGGACTATACTAGGGAGCAGTTTAGGTTTCCAACGCATCATTCGATTGATGCTTGGAAGTGTCATGGTGATGATGTGTTTTATGGCGGTAGTTTTGCCTAAAATTGCCGGCTATACACAGGCAACGCCCATTGATTTTTATGTGTCGCATGTGGGCCAAAAGGTTTACATTGAAACGGTCGGCTTTAAATCCTTTGCCCACTTATTGTACTTTCAAAAGCAGGGGCCTAGTCCGGATGGAGAGGCATTAATGAAACAATCCTCGACAGACCGCCCCACCTATTTTGTGATGAAGTCGGATGCCGAGGATCGATTTAAGTACCATCCTCATTTGAGATTAATCAAAGAGGAGAATGGTTTTCTATTTTACAAGCACGTGAATTAGTTTCCGTTCGGGAAGAAGAATGCGCCTTCGATGGCAGCGTTTTCATCGGAATCAGAACCGTGGATAGCGTTTGAACTTAATGAGCGCGCGAAACGCTTACGAATAGTTCCCTCTGCCGCTTTCGCTGGGTCAGTTGCCCCGATTAATTCTCGGAAATCTGAAACCGCATTTTCTTTTTCCAAAATCATCGGAATGATGGGATTAGAAGACATGTATTCGCACAATTCGCCATAAAATGGACGATCCTTGTGGACTTCGTAGAATTTACCAGCCTCTTCAGGTGTTAGGTGTACTTTTTTAATTGCGACAATGCGGAAACCCGCTTCTTCAATTTGTTGGATGATAGGCCCTGTAAACCCGTCTAAGACTGCGTCGGGCTTAATCATGGTAAATGTTCTATTTGTTGGCATTACGTTTTTTTTACAAATTTATCTCTAACTTTGCGAACGCCCAAATTTGTCGGGTGATACGATTTTTTATGTCTTCTATTTCCGCGCTACGCGCCCTTTTAATTCCTGGTCAATCCGTTGTCATAACGACGCACTTCAATCCTGATTCTGATGCGATAGGTTCAAGTTTAGCTTGGCAGAAGTATCTGATTAAGAAGGGTTTGCATGTGGATGTGGTTATTCCTTCTGCCTTATCTCGTAATCTAACATGGATGCCGGGTGCTGATGCGGTGCTCGACTTTGAAAATATCTTGCATAAGTCTACGATTGAAGCTAAAATTCATGTGGCGGATTGGATTTTTTGTTTGGATTTTTCGGGTATGCAGCGTTTGCATGGCTTGGCCAATTGGGTGAAGTCGGCGCGTTGTAAGAAGGTAGTTATTGATCATCATTTGGATCCGGAGGATTTTGCGGATTATTATTACCACCGGACAATTGCAGCATCTACTTGTGAGTTGATTTTTGATTTAATCAGCGAATGGGGCGATGAGGCTTTGATTGACGAGGAAATGGGTGAATGCATGTACTCGGGAATCATGACGGATACAGGTTCGTTTCGTCATCCAAACACGACGGCGCATGTGCATGAGGTCGTAGCGGAATTGATCAAAAAAGGAGTCAATACGAATGCGGTACATCGCAAGGTATTTGATTCGGCGAGTTTACATCGTTTACGTTTTTTAGGTCATGTGTTGGCAAACCGTTTGGAATATTTGCCCGATTACCATTTGGCCTTGATGTGGATTACGGAAGAAGATCAAAAGCAATTTAATTCACAGGCTGGAGATACGGAGGGGAT
The DNA here is from genome assembly GCF_042714525.1 of Aquirufa echingensis. Lineage (NCBI taxonomy): Bacteria > Pseudomonadati > Bacteroidota > Cytophagia > Cytophagales > Flectobacillaceae > Aquirufa > Aquirufa echingensis. The sequence goes on from NZ_JBBKYA010000004.1 coordinate 332,603, forward strand.
GGTGAATTATGGATTGCAGTTAGAGGGTGCAGTTTGGTCGATTTGTATGATACAGCGACCGGATGGCGTGAAATTGTCTTTCCGTTCGATTGAGCCTTTTGCGGTGAATACGTTTGCGTCCACTTATTTTGAGGGTGGAGGGCATAAAAATGCGTCGGGAGGAAGATTTTCTGCGGGAGGAATTGAACAAGCGAAGGAAAAATTAAAGGAAGTGTTACCTTTGTATCTTTCTGAAATTAAACGAGTTAAAAATTTATAAAAATAAACAAATAATCATGCGTAAATCGATTGGATTACTAGCTGTAGCTGCTGCGATGGTAGTGGGATGTGGCAAAGACAAAGTAGAAGTCATTGAAGGAGTTAAAATTCAAATTCACGAACACGATGACAAGGCACAAAAATTGAAGGATGGTGATATCATTACGTTTGATTTGGTGATTCGTAACGGAGCTGATTCTGTTTTGCAGGATACGCACAAAGAAGGCCAACCAGGTAAAGGGATGGTTCAGGCGCCACAAGCCGCTCCAGGAGCATTCAAAGGAACATTTGAAAATGGTCTTCGTTTATTGTCGGTGGGTGACTCTGCAACAATTTTGGTGCCTATTGATAGTTTAATCAAGACGGTTCAAGCGCCATTGCCTCCATTCTTGAAGCCAGGAACGGATTTGAAATATTCAGTACGTATTTTGAAAGTTCAATCGAAAGGTGAATTTGAGAAAGAAATGGAAGCGCAAGCAGCGGTAGCGAAGAAAAATGCGGCGAAGCAAATCGCTCAAGAGCCTGCATTAATCGCGGCTTACATTGCTAAGACGGGTAAAAATTTCCAAAAAACGGCTTCAGGCTTGAATTATTCAATTGAAAAGCCAGGTTCAGGTCCTTCACCTAAAATGGGGGAGACTTGGGTTGTGAACTACAAAGGTACGTTCATGAATGGAAAAGAATTTGATAAAGGAAGTGCTGCAGAGATGCCATTGGGACAAATGATTCCTGGTTTTAATGAGGCATTAATGTTGATGAAAGCGGGTGGTAAAGCCACTTTTGTGATTCCATCGCCGATCGCTTATGGTGATCAAGCGCGTGGACCGATTCCAGCGAATTCAGTTTTAGTATTTGAATTGGAAGTTCTTTCGAAGAAATAATTTCCTGAAGTTTTATGATCATTGATACGAAATGCTAACCTTAATCGTTAGCATTTCGTTGGTTAATTGGGATACATGTTAAATCAAAGTAGTTTGAAAAAAGTAGTATTTGCATTCGGAATAATGCTAGGCATGACATCTTGTTTGTCGAATGTTGAGTTAGCGGATGAAGCCAAAGCGAAGGAGAGTCAGGCTCAAATTTTGTCTTACTTTTCGAAGTTAGGTCAGAATCCCATTGCCATGGAAGATGGGGCATATTATTATGTGACTAAGCCCAATGTTTCGGGAGAAACAGCTGCCAAAGGAGATACGCTTAAAGTACATTATGTTTTGTCAAACCTATTGACAGGAGAGGTGTTGGATAGTTCGAAGACGCCTTTGGTATATCAATACGGCTATTTGAACCCGGTTTATGCTAAGTTGATGGCACACATCAAAGACGGCGAACAAGCTGTGATGGCTATTCCGGGTACTTCTCAGAGTTTTGTAGGTCTTCCGGCATATACTCCCTTGAAAGTTCAAGTGAAAAATTATATTGTTCGTAGTCAAAACGATCAAATTGAAGATTTTATAGCGAAGAAAAAACTAGCCGTAACGGAGCAATTAGCAAATGGATTGCGCTACATCCGTGTGAGCCCAGGAACGGGGGATATTCCTGCCGCAGGAAAAGTTGTTAAGTTGAAATACACAGGTCGCTTCTTGAATGGTTTCGCTTTTGATGGAAATATGGCGCGTACTGATAGTTTTTCTGTGACAATCGGTGGAACATCTACTGTCGTTGGGTTTCAAACGGGTATTGAAAAAATGCGTCTAGGTGAGCGTGCTATTTTGGTTTTCCCTTCGCCAATCGGTTACGGAGAAAAAGGTTCGGGTTCTACGATTCCAGGTTTTACGCCATTAGCTTTTGAAATTTATGTTGCCAAAATTCAATAAAATGAAATCCATTTATTTGTTTTTATTCATCAGTTTGGGCTTGTTGTCCGGCTGCGCTTTTAATGAGATTAATCAGCAAACGGAACAGGCTGATGCTGAAATTCAGAAATACATTAAGGTTCGTAATTTGACGATGCAAAAGACTGCGGATGGGATGTATTTTTTGAAGGATACAAAAGGGTCAACAGGTAAAACGGCATCTACGTCGGATTTAATCAAGTTTCATTATAAAATGACTTTGTTGGACGGTTCGCTCATTGATTCGACAAATCGTGTTTTAAATCAATTTAAAGCTGAGGTTTGGGGGACGAAAGCGACGATTTTCACATTGCCGTTGAGTAATTTGAAAGAGGGGGAATCCGGGGTGTTTATCCTGCCTGCTTCCTTGGCTTTTGGAGGTAGTTCGTTTGGAAATGTTCCTTCTTATTCCACGATTCGTGTAGACATTACAGTTATTGCGATACGCACGGAAGCGGAGCAAATAGCCGACATGAAAGTTACTTATGGCATGGAAAATGCCGAATTGACTACATCGGGAATGTTTTTCAAAAAATTGGTTGAAAAGCCAAGTGCCGCACAGGTTTTGGTTGGCCAAAATGTTGTCGTGAGCTATGTTGGGAAATTCGGTTACGGCGTTTTGCAACAGGATTCAGCTGGTAAATGGTTTTACAGTCCTACCTTTGGGTCGGGAACGATTGGGTCGGCTTCAAGTGCTTATTATGCTGGTTCAGGAAATTTGATTGCAGGTTTTGAGGAAGCGGTGATGAAATTACGCATTGGCGAAAAGGCATCGATCATTTTGCCATATAAATTAGCCTATGGAACTGCTGGTAATACAGCCATTCCAGGTTATTCTCCTTTGTATTTTGAGATTGAAATTATATCGGCACAATAATGATTGAAAAGCAGCGCTTGTATTTAGCGACTCAAAATCAGCACAAAATTGAAGAAATAAAAGATCTCCTCGGGGATCTTTTTGCCATTCATACGGTGTTTGAATTGGGTTTATCGGTTGAAATTCCTGAAACGGGAAATACGCTTCAAGCAAATTCCATGCAAAAGGCCGCTTACATCGCGGAGCATTTTCAAGTGACATGTTTATCGGATGATTCAGGGCTTGAAGTGAAAGCGTTAGATGGAAGGCCCGGCGTATATTCAGCGCGTTATGCGGGTGAACCGAAAGACGATGCCGCGAATGTTCAGAAATTATTGTCGGAGTTGGAAGGAGTTTCGGATCGCTCAGCACGTTTTGTGACAGTCTTAACTTTCCATCATCAAGGGCAATATTTTAGTTTTGAGGGGGAAATTCAAGGTCAAATTGCATCGAGCCCACGAGGGGAGCATGGCTTTGGTTATGATCCCGTTTTTGTGCCTGCGGGATTCGATCGGACCTTTGCAGAAATGACAATGGAGGAGAAAAATCAAATGGCTCATCGGGCTCGTGCGATGCAGAAATTTAAAAGCTTCATCGACGAAACAGGATTTTTTAGCGACAACTAGGGAATATATCCACGCATTTTGTATTTTTGGTTGATTTAATACCCTTGAGTTCATGTTCAAACGATGTGGCCGAGTTAGGCTTCTCTTTTTCTTTTTATTCATTGCTCAGGCGGCTTTTTCACAAGTGCTTATCAAAGGCCGCGTGACAGATGCTGCCAACGGTGATCCTATTCCCTTTGCTTCTGTAGGGGTTTTGGGATTGAATTATGGGGCCACGACGAATTTTCAAGGGGAATTTACTTTGCATGCGAAGTCCATCACTGATTCACTTTTTGCTTCCGTTGTTGGGTATAAAAAACGTCTTAAATGGGTTGATAAGAAATTAAAGACCATTGAAATCGATTTTCAGTTGGAATCCGCAACCAAGGAGATGGCTGAGGTGATTGTCTATTCAGGTGAAAACCCAGCTTTTAAGATCCTGCGCAATGTGTTGAAGAATCGGGAGAAGAACGATCGAAGCAAACTCGAATCTTACGAATACTCATCTTACTCGAAGATGGAACTGGATGTCGATAATATCTCGGATAAATTTAAGGATCGCAAGATCATGAAGGACATTTCAGAGGCGGTTAAGAAATTTGAGAAGTTGGCCGGCGACGATGGGAAATTAGTCATCCCAACTTACATCTCGGAATCTATCAGTAAGTTTTATTACCGCGAATCACCCCAACGGAAGCGCGAACACATTTTAAAGACCAATATCAAAGGGGTAGGGGTTAAAGATGGTAGTGTGATTTCGCAGTTGGTGGGGGGTAATTTAGTGGCGAATTACAATTTTTATCAATCCTATGTATCCTTCTTCGGTAAGGATTTTGCTAGTCCGATCGGGGATAATTGGAAGGGGAATTATAAATATTACTTGGGTGACACGGTGAACGTGGATGGTCATGTTTGTTATCAATTGGATTTTGATCCTAAGAATCCAATGGACCTTGTTTTTACGGGCCAAATGTGGGTTGATACTACCTCATTTGCCTTGGTGCAAATTGAAGCAACTGTAGATAAAGCGGCCAACCTGAATTTTATTGACAAGATTAAGATTTCGCAGGAATTGGAGCAAACGGAAACGGGTGCTTGGTTGCCTGCAAAGACACGTTTTTTGATTGATATAGAGGAGATTACCAAGAATTCAGCGGGGATGTTGCTGAAGATGTATATTTCAAATAAAGATTTTGTGGTGAACAAGCCACATCCACTTGCTTTCTATGACATGGCCTCTGAGGTGGCGGAAGACGCTAAAGAGCCTGACCCTAATTATTGGAAGTTTGCTCGGCATGAGCCATTGAGCAGGCAGGATTTGATTGCCTCGTCATTGATTGATTCGGTAAAGAATTTGCCAGTTGTAAGAACCTATGTGGAGGTGGCCGAAATTGTCGTGAGTGGTTTCAAAAAATTCAATGACATAGAAGTTGGGCCCTACATTTCGAGTTTTGCAATCAACAAGATTGAGGGAGCACGTTTCCGTTTGGGTTTTCGAACGAATGCTAATTTCGACAAGAATTGGATCTTGCGCGGCAATGTTGGATTTGGTACGAAAGATTTAGTGCCTAAATATTCTGCTGAGATTGATTATTTATTTTCTAAGAAGAAATGGACAATGGCGGGTATCCGACATAGCTATGACATTGAGCGGGTAGGTTTGACACCCGAATTGATTGGGGATAATAAATTATTTTATGCTTTTACCCGTTGGGGAGCGTTTTCAGGCGCATTTTTCCGTAGGGAAAGTGAGGCTTTTTTTACCACCGAATTGATCAAAGGATTAAGCATTACAAGTTCGGTAAATACACGTTCCTTTGATCCTTTGTTCCGCTTTCAGTTCCGCTTGAAGCCTGAGATGGGAATAGCCTCTCCGGTTCAGGATTATTACCAGGAGTCGTCGGTAACACTAGAGGCTCGATTTGCCCGCAATGAAACGTATATCATGAATGGTAATGAGCGAATTACATTAGCAACCAAACGGATTCCGGTTATTACGTTTAAATACCAGCGTGGGATCAAAGGCTTTTTAGGAGGCGATTTTGATTATGAGCGATTTACCTTGAAAGCGTATCAAACATTCCGCTTGGGCCAATTGGGTCGTTCGGATTATACTTTGACTGCAGGTTATACGCCATCGAATTTACCAGCACCTTTGTTGTTTCCACATTTGGGAAATGAGACATTTTTCTTCGTGCGCAGTGCCTATTCCACGATGAATTATTTTGAATTTGTAAGTGATCAATATGCATCACTACAGTTTAATCATAATTTTGAAGGTTTATTGTTTAATCGAATTCCATTGATAAAGAAATTAAAATGGCGTTTCATTGCGAGTTCTAATGTCTTGATGGGAAGCCAGCGTAATTCGAATCGTGAGATAATGAAGGATGTGAATAATCCGTTGAAATCTAAATTTTTAGATCAATATGCATTTGATTCCTTAGATCCCAACAAGCCTTTTGTTGAGGTAGGCTACGGCATTGATAATATTTTCAAATTGTTTCGAATTCAGGCATTTCATCGCTTGACTTATTTGGATCATGGAAATCCCCAACGATTCCGCTTGATGGCATCCATCAACTTCTCTTTCTAATCTATGTTTTTGGTATATTATTAAGACGAAAATTTAAACATTTCAAGAACTTTTTTAATCTTCTTGATTTTAGGTGGGAACGGGCCTATATTTGAAAACTGGCAACAAAAATGCCTTATAACGAATTATGATTTTTATTATTGCAGGCCTTTCTATTTTAAGTTATTTACTGGGTTCAATCCCAACTGCACTTTGGTATGGTACACATTATCATGGGATTGATATTCGTACGATGGGCAGTGGTAATGCGGGGGCAACGAATACGTTTCGCGTGTTGGGGAAAAAGGCAGGCAGTATCGTATTATTTGTGGATGCCTTGAAAGGATTTTTGGCAACGGGTTTGGCTGCAGTCCTGTTTTACTTACATTTGATTGATTGGCAAACATGTGTTACGCTTAAGATTTTCTTTGGTTTTTTAGCGATTATTGGTCATTTGCTTCCTGTGTTTTGTGATTTTAAAGGAGGGAAAGGCGTTGCTACAACTTTGGGCATGGTATTAGCTTTGCATCCCATGGCAGCACTTGTGAGTATTGTTGTTTTCTTAATTGTATTTGGCATATCGCATTATGTTTCCTTGGGTTCTATGGTTGCATCGATTGTGTTTCCGTTATTATTGACTTTTGGTGTATTTGGTGAAGAAATTCCAACCCTCATCTATTTTGGTTATTTCATAGCCTTTCTTGTTGTATTTACGCATCGCATGAATATTGTTCGGATCTTTAAAGGAACTGAAAATCGCATGTATCTCATTCCGTCAAAGAAGTAAAGCCTCGGTTTATTTTTTTATATTTGTTCGTGGAATTCTAAACCATTCCGCCTACATGATATGACACAGACGCAACAATATATCGACGCAAATCGCGATCGTTTTTTAGCTGAACTCCTTGATTTTTTACGTATCCCTTCTATCTCTGCGGATCCTGCCTATGCAGGTTCTGTTCGCCAAACAGCTGAATGGGTGGCTGATAATCTCCGCAAAGCAGGTGCTGACCATGTGCGCCTAGAAGAAACAGCCGGTTTCCCGATTGTTTATGGGGAAAAAATGGTGGACCCTTCTGCGCCGACGGTTTTAGTCTACGGGCATTATGATGTGCAGCCAGCTGATCCCTTAGAATTATGGGATAATCCGCCGTTTGAACCTGTAATTAAAGATGGCTTGATTTTTGCCCGTGGCGCTTGCGACGATAAGGGACAAGTTTTCATGCATGTCAAAGCATTTGAGGCGATGTTGGCCTCTGGCGAATTGGCCTGCAATTTGAAGTTTATGATCGAGGGAGAAGAAGAAGTAGGTTCTGATAATTTGGGTCTATTCGTCGCTTCTAACAAGGACTTGTTGAAGGCAGATGTTATTTTGATTTCTGATACGGCGATTATTGCGAATGATATTCCATCGATTGATGTGGGATTACGCGGCTTAAGTTACTTGGAAGTGGCTGTTCAAGGCCCTAATCGGGATTTGCATTCAGGTGTTTATGGAGGATCAGTAGCAAATCCGATCAATATTTTATGCCAAATGATAGCTTCCATGCATGATGAATATAATCACATTACGATACCCGGATTTTATGATGGCGTGTTAGAGTTAAGTGCGTCAGATCGTGCTGCGATGGCTCAAACGCCCTTTGATTTAGATGCATACCAAAAGGATTTAGGGATCCAGTCGGTGCATGGAGAAAAAGGTTATTCGACAATTGAGCGGGCATCTATTCGCCCAACCTTGGATGTGAATGGTATTTGGGGTGGCTATACTGGGGAAGGTGCGAAAACCGTTTTACCATCGATGGCTTATGCGAAAATATCGATGCGTTTGGTTCCTAACCAACGCTCTGAAGAAATCACGCGATTATTTACGGAACACTTTTTATCCATTGCGCCCAAAGGCGTGAAGGTGACGGTTAAGGCACATCATGGTGGAGAAGCATATTTAATGCCAACGGATAGTATTGCTTATCAGGCGGCTTCGGATGCTTTGGCAAAAACGTTTGGAAAAGAACCCGTTCCTACACGTGGTGGTGGTAGTATTCCCATTGTCGCTTTGTTTGAAAAAGAATTAGGTGTGAAGTCTATTTTGATGGGCTTTGGTTTAGATTCGGATGCGATTCACTCACCTAACGAGCATTATGGCTTGTTTAACTTTTATAAGGGGATAGAGACGATCCCACATTTTTTCGCGAATTACAAGAAATTATCCCAATAAGATGGCAGAGAATTTAACTTTATTGGCTACAGAATCCGCGTCTCGTTATGAGGATTTAGACAAGCAATCGGTTGATACCTTATTGCGTCAAATCAATGCCGAAGATAAAACGGTTCCCTTGGCTGTGGAGCAAGTTATCCCAAATATTGAGGCCTTGGTGAATCAAATTGTTCCACGTATGGAGCAAGGAGGTCGATTGTTTTATATTGGAGCAGGAACATCGGGTCGTTTGGGTGTAGTTGATGCTTCGGAATGTCCACCAACCTATGGTGTACCTTTTGATATGGTGATCGGTATTATTGCGGGTGGCGATGGTGCGATTCGCAAGGCAGTTGAGAATGCAGAAGATGATCCCATTCAAGCATGGAAAGATATGGAGCGTTATGATATTGGTCCTTTGGATACGGTGATTGGTATTGCAGCATCAGGTCGGACACCCTACGTAATAGGAGGTTTGAAGGAAGCGAATGCACGCGGAATTCTAACGGGCTGTATCGTTTGCAATGGAGGAAGTCCGATTGCGGCGGAAGCTCAATATCCTGTCGAAGTGCTTGTGGGGCCAGAATATGTTACTGGAAGTACGCGCATGAAGTCGGGGACTGCACAAAAATTAGTCTTGAATATGATCTCAACGGCCGTAATGATTCGATTGGGTCGTGTACGCGGGAACAAGATGGTAGATATGCAATTGAGCAATCATAAGTTGGTCTTACGCGCAATACGCATGGTTTGTGAGGCTACAGGTGTTAGCGAAGAAGTAGCTGCCGATTTGTTGGAAAAGCACGGAAGTGTCAGAAATGCGGTAGATTCTGTTGTGAAGGGATAGAATTTTCCCGAAAAAGCATTAATTTGCTCTCAAATAGGGCTTATCCTCAAAAGTATATACGTAAATAACATATGAAAACTATCTCTAAATTTATTATGACCGTGGCACTAGGTGTGGCTGCGTTTGGATTCGAGGCGAAAGCTGAAGATTTTCCGGCTGATATCAAGCCTTTGATGCAAAAGTATACATGCTTTGCATGCCATAAAGTGGATGCACGTTTAGTAGGCCCTGCTTACAAAGATGTGGCTAAGAAGAAATATTCGGTTGATAAGATCGTTGCTTTAATTGCGAAGCCACAGCCATCAAACTGGCCTGGTTATCCTCCAATGGCTCCAATGACAAATGTACCAAAGGAAGATGCGGTTAAATTAGCGAAGTATATTATCTCGTTGAAATAATCAAAACTGAACTAAAATGAAAAAGACCTCGATTTGCATCGAGGTCTTTTTTTATAGTGCTTTGGTCATCCAAATGTCACATCCATCGTGACCGCTATTTCCTAAAGGGCTACAAAGCTTGGTGAAACCTTGCTTTTCATAGATGGAAACGGCTTTGGACAGTTCAGGCATGGATTCCAAGTAGACTTGGGTGTAGCCGTTTTCTTTAGCCCATTCCATGGATTTTTCCATGAGTTTTTTCCCTGTTCCTGTTCCTCGGGCATCTTTATTGACATAAAGTTTGACAAGTTCGCAGGTGCCTTCTGGGAGGTTAGCGGTTGGAAAAATTCCACAGCCTCCGAGAACTTTATTCTGAGAGGTTGCTACAAAATAATATGAGCCCTTCGTCCTGAATAGTTCAAATAGAGCATCTGTTGTGGGGTCGAAGTATACCGTACCCGGCTTATTTGCTCCAAATTCAGTCAACGCAGCTCTGATAATTTCAGCTAGCGCAGCATTGTCTTGGGGCTCAATTGGCCGAATCGTTATGACCTGCTCCATGCCAAATGATTATTTAGCTGCTTTTTTTGCTGCTGGTTTTTTAGCTGCTTTGGGCTCCTTCTCTTCCTTTTCTACTTTCTCTGCTTTAGGTGCTTTTGCAGCCTTCGCTGGGAAAAGTTCAGGAACGTGTGTGAAAAGAATTAGGTACCAACTTAAGATTTTCTTGATATCAGAGGCAAAAACACGATCTGAATCGTAGTTAGGAACTACATCCGCAATGATTGCGAATAATTCAGCATCAGCTGCTTTTTTAGGCTCCAAAGGTAAAGAACCTTGGAATTTTGCATGGATCTGTAAAAACAAATCGGCAAGAGGCAAAGTGCTATCTTGGTGGTCGGCAAGGTAAAGCGAGATGTCTTTCAAGACAGAAATTCTTGTTTGGCCGCCTACGACTGATTTTTGTTTTGCTGCGTCGAGTGTTTCTACGATTACTCCTGTGCGCGTAGGTTTTAACACTTTAAATAATCCGGGTTTACCTGAAATGTGCGCAACTTCGTTTAATAATTCCATGTGTTTATAGCTAATGATGGCTGCAAAAGTATTAAGATTTCCCTATTTTATAAGGGGATGATTGAATTAATTGCTCGATGCTCTTTAAAATATCCTCTCTTCCGACGTGTTTTTCTGCCGATGTGATGAAAATCGGAGGAAGTTCGTCCCACATTTCAAGAAGGAAGTTTTTGTATAAATCGACGCTTTCGTTGACTTGTTTTTGAGATAATTTATCTGCTTTCGTAAAAACGATGTAAAAAGGTATTTCGTCTTCTACCATGCGGTTCATGAATTCGATATCCACTGCTTGAGGCTTCAAGCGAATATCTACAAGCACGAATAGGCAAGTCAGATTTTCGCGGTGAATCAGGTAATCAAAGATCATTTTTTCGAATTCCTTGCGTTTTTCCTTGCTCACTTTCGCAAAACCATATCCAGGTAAATCGACCAAATACCATTTTTCATCAATAATGAAGTGGTTGATTAATTGGGTTTTTCCTGGGGTTTGGGATGTTTTGGCTAAACCTTTGTGAAAAGTCAAGGAATTGATGAGGGATGACTTTCCTACGTTGGAGCGACCAATAAAGGCAAACTCGGGGAATCTTGCTGGCGGACAATTTTTGAAGTCCGTGTTGCTTGTGACAAATTTTGCGTTAATCTGGGCCATCGGGCGAATGTTAATGAAAGGCAAAGGTAGGGAAAATAGTTGTCAGTTGTCAGTGGTCAGTTGTCAGTGGTCAGTTGTCAGTTGTCAGTGGTCGGTTGTCAGTTGACAGTTGTCAGTGGTCGGTTGTCAGTTGACAGTTGTCAGTGGTCGGTTGTCAGTTGACAGTTGACAGTTGTCAGTGGTCGGTGGTCAGTTGCCAGTTGTCAGTGGTCAGTTGTCAGTTGCCAGTTGTCGGTGGTCGGTTGTCAGTTGCCAGTTGTCGGTGGTCAGTTGTAAGTTGTCAGTTGTCAGTGGTCGGTTGTCAGTTGACAGTTGTCAGTGGTCAGTTGTCAGTGGTCAGTTGTCAGTTGTCAGTGGTCGGTTGTCAGTTGTCAGTTGTCAGTGGTCGGTGGTCAGTTGCCAGTTGTCAGTGGTCAGTTGTCAGTGGTCGGTTGTCAGTTGCCAGTTGTCAGTGGTCAGTTGTCAGTGGTCGGTTGTCAGTTGCCAGTTGTCGGTGGTCGGTTGTCAGTTGCCAGTTGTCGGTGGTCAGAATTTATTGCAACGGTCATATTAGTATACTGATATTCTAATTGGATTATAAGTGAAGATTTTGTGTTTTAAAATGTTGATTTGTTTTTTGTGTGACACAAAATCCTACCTATGAAAGTACTCAAATTTGAAGATTTAATTGTTTGGCAAAAATCAATTGTTATCACAGTAAAGCTTTACCGGCATTTTGAAAAACACCCTGATTTTGGCTATTCAAATCAAATTAGAAGAGCGTCAGTTTCAATCTCAAATAATATTGCCGAAGGATTCGATCGGTCTACTCCTAAAGATTTTAATCGGTTTTTATATATTGCCAAAGGCTCTTGTAGTGAGGTCAAATCTATGCTTTTTCTAGGATTTCAACTAGGTTATTTCTCTGATTTGGAGATGCATCAATATTTTACGGAGGTAGATGAAATTGGTAAAATGCTTTTCGGTTTATCTAAGTCGCTAGATCGAAAAAACTAACTGACCACAGTCTACTGACAACTGACCACTGACTTTTTTTTCTTACCTTTGCCCCCGTATGGAAAAACTACAAAACGACCTCATCCTTCGCGCTGCGCAGGGATTACCTGTGGAACGAGTACCTGTTTGGGTGATGCGACAAGCAGGCAGGATTTTACCTGAATACCGTGAAGTGCGTGCGAAAGCAGGTTCATTTATAGGTTTAGCGACCAATCCTGAGATGGCGGCGGAGGTAACGATCCAACCGGTTGATCGTTTTGGCGTAGATGCTGCGATTATATTCTCAGACATTCTTGTTGTTCCTGAAGCGATGGGTTTACCTTACTTAATGGAAGAGCAAAAAGGTCCTGTTTTTCCTGATGTCATTCGTTCAAAAGCTGATTTAGCGAAAATACGGGATGCGAATCCTGAAGAGGATTTGAAATATGTATTGGATGCCATCAAAATTGTTAAAAAAGAACTTGCAGGACGCGTTCCTTTGATCGGTTTTGCCGGTGCTCCATTCACTATCTTTTGTTACATGGTAGAAGGGAAAGGTTCCAAAACGTTCTCTCAAGCCAAAAAAATGCTCTACGCAGAGCCAGAATTAGCTCATGCCTTATTGCAGAAGATTACCGATTCCACCATTGCTTATTTGAAAGCACAGGTTGCAGCGGGTGCGAATTTATTGCAGATTTTTGATTCTTGGGCAGGTATTTTATCTCCTGTGCAGTATAGCGCTTTTTCAACGCCCTATTTAAAACAGATTTGTGATGCCATTCAAGATGTGCCTGTGACACTTTTCGCCAAAGGTGCTTTCTTCGCTCGGGAAGAAATGGCTCAATTAAATTGTGCAACCATCGGCCTGGACTGGAACATGGATATCGCTGAATCACGAAAATTAGTTGGCCCCAATAAATCCTTGCAAGGGAATTTAGATCCCTGTGCGCTTTATGGAGATTTCAAAACCGTTGAAGCGGAAACCAAAGCGATGTTGAAAGCCTTTGGGACACAACGTTATATTGCGAACCTTGGGCATGGCGTTTATCCGGATATTCATCCCGACAAAGTTCAATGTTTCGTGGATACGATTCAGAATTATCAAGCATAAAAAAAGGCCTCGCGATAAACGAGGCCTTTTTAATTTCATTCAATAAACTTATTTCGCTGAATAGTTCGGCGCTTCTTTCGAGATACTCACATCATGTGGGTGACTTTCTTTCACACCTGCTGAAGTGATTTTAACGAATTTAGCTTGTTGCATCGCTTCGATTGAAGAAGCTCCGCAATATCCCATACCGGCTTTTAATCCGCCAACCATTTGGTATAGAATTTCAGTTACAGAACCTTTGAACGGTACGCGGCCTACAATTCCTTCTGGGACTAATTTTTTGATATCATCTTCCGCATCTTGGAAATAACGGTCTTTCGATCCATCTTCCATTGCCTCCAATGAACCCATTCCGCGGTAGGATTTGAATTTACGTCCTTCCAAAATAATCATTTCACCTGGAGCTTCGTCGGTTCCTGCTAGTAACGAACCCATCATGACTGTGCTTGCGCCCCCAGCGATAGCTTTCGCCACATCACCTGAATAACGAATACCTCCATCTGCGATGACAGGAACGTCAAATGCTTGTAATGCTTTTGCTGCTTCGTAAACTGCGGTCAATTGGGGCATACCCACACCGGCGATGATACGCGTAGTGCAAATACTTCCTGGACCCACACCAACTTTTACGGCATCAGCTCCAGCTTTTGCCAAGGCTACGGCTGCTTCGCCGGTTGCAATATTTCCTACAATGACGTCTAAGTTAGGGAAGGATTTCTTCACCGACTTCAATGCGTCAATAACTCCTTTGGAATGTCCGTGAGCCGTATCAATACTAATGACATCTACTCCTACATTCACTAATGCTTGCACGCGATCCAATAAATCAGGCGTAACACCCACGGCAGCGCCTACACGTAGTCGGCCTAAGGAATCTTTCGATGCCAATGGGTGCGACTTACGTTTTAAAATATCTTTATAAGTAATCAAACCGATTAATTTGCCGTTTTTGTCAATTATAGGCAATTTCTCGATTTTGTATTCTTGCAAAATGCTCTCGGCTTCTTCCATGCTGATGCCTTCTTTGGCCGTGATCAAATTGTCTTTGGTCATGATTTCAGCTACAGGACGTGATGTTTGCTTTTGAAAGCGTAAATCGCGGTTGGTCAAAATCCCGACCAAATGACCTTTGTCGTCAATCACCGGAATGCCACCAATTTTGAATTCCTTCATGATGCGTTGTGCATCGCCTAAAGTTTGGTTGTCTTTTAACGTAACGGGATCGATGATCATTCCTGACTCCGAACGCTTTACCTTGCGAACCTGAGCGGCTTGCTGGTCGATTGTCATGTTCTTATGAATGATTCCAATTCCACCTTCTTGGGCTAGAGCAATAGCTAAGTCGGCTTCTGTCACTGTATCCATCGCTGCTGAAACGATCGGAATATTTAACGTGATGTTGCGTGTTAGGCGAGATTGTGTGCTAACCTCACGAGGTAAAACCTCTGAATAAGCAGGTAATAACAATACGTCGTCGTATGTTAAGGCCTCAAAAAGAAATTTGTTGGAATCGAGCATGGCAAATAATTTGATGGAGTGTAAGAACTACTCTTATTTGCCGGACAAAATTACAGGATTTTTTTGAATTTTTTGTACCTCGCCGAAAAAATACTTGTTTCGTCGAATAGGCTGATTTTTGCCTGTGATTTTTTCGTCAAAAATCTGAAATTTTAGATTTTATACAGTAAATTGCGGCTTCATTTTATAAGCCTTTGTCATGAACTATCAACCTCAAGATTTTCTGCCGATATTCGTTCAGCTATTGGCAGCATTAGCCTTTATTTTCGCAACGATGTTTGCGACACATGCCTTGGGTCCTAAGCGCCATTCGGCAAAGAAGGATGATACCTTTGAGTGTGGGATTGAATCCATTGGAGATGCGCGTACGCCTATTTCAGTTAAGTATTTCTTAGTGGCGATTTTATTCGTGCTTTTTGATATTGAAATCGTGTTTATGTACCCATGGGCGGTTAATTTCCGCGAATTGTCATGGAATGGTTTTTATGATATGCTCGTATTTATGGGTTTATTGTTGGCCGGTTTCGTCTACGTAATCAAAAAAGGAATTTTAAAGTGGGAAAAATAAACATATTGGCCCAGCCAAAGTTTATGTATTCAACAGATAGATAAGATATGAGTAATTCAACGGTTCAAGTTGCTGAAGCGCCTCCAGGAGTAGAGGGAGCAGGTTTTTTTGCAACAAGTTTAGATAATTTAGTCGGACTGGCTCGCGCAAATTCGCTTTGGCCATTGCCATTTGCGACGTCTTGTTGCGGGATTGAGTTTATGTCGACGATGGCATCTCATTACGATATTGGCCGTTTTGGTGCTGAGCGTTTGAGTTTTTCTGCTCGTCAGGCAGATGTATTGATGGTGATGGGTACAATTTCCAAGAAAATGGCACCTGTAGTGAAGCAAGTGTATCTTCAAATGGCTGAGCCACGTTGGGTATTGTCTGTAGGGGCTTGTGCTTGTTCAGGCGGTATTTTTGATACATATTCCGTTTTACAAGGCATTGATCGAATCATTCCTGTGGATGTTTATGTGCCTGGTTGCCCACCACGTCCTGAGCAAATTTTGGATGGCTTTATGCAAATCCAGGAATTGGCTAAAAACGAATCGACACGCCGTAGAAACGAGCCGGAATACAAGGCTTTGTTGGCATCTTACGGTATAGAATAACAATAATGGAGAATCAACAAATAACAGATGCATTGCAAGCGCAGTTTGGTGCGGATGCCGTGTATGGTGTGACCGAGTCGCATGGTATTTTGCAGTTTACAACAGGGGTAGACAACATCGTTCCGATGTTACACTTTTTGTATGCACATCCTGAATTTAAATTTCAGTTTTTAACTGATTTGGCAGGTATTCATTTTCCAGATGCCAAAGGGCAAGAATTAGGTGTTATTTATCATGTGCACAGTTTGGAAAACAATGTGCGTTTGATGATTAAGGCCTATGCGCCGATTGATGCACCGCATTTCCCAACGATCACAGGTTTGTATGCTGCGGCCAACTGGATGGAGCGTGAGGCATTTGATTTTTACGGAATCTTGTTTGATGGTCATCCTAATTTGACTCGTATCTTGAATATGGACGAGATGGATTACCACCCGATGCGTAAGGAATATCCTTTAGAGGATGCGACGCGTCATGATAAAATTGATGAATTATTTGGACGATAAAAGCGACAAAGCATGTCAGAAGTAGCCTTAGTAAATAATCCAAATGTAGGTTTAGATAAGACGCAAAAGGGCGGTCCTTATGTAAATGAGCTATCCACGCTTAATTTAGGTCCTACGCACCCTGCCACACACGGTATCTTCCAAAACATCTTAACGATGGATGGGGAAACGATTGTGGATGCCGAACAAACCGTGGGGTATATCCACCGTGCGTTTGAAAAAATTGCGGAGCGTCGTCCTTTTTACCAAATCACAACCTTAACTGACCGGATGAACTATTGTTCAGCGCCTATTAATAATATGGGCTGGCACATGACGGTTGAGAAATTATTAGGTATTGAAGTTCCTAAGCGCGCGCAATATATGCGTGTGATTATGATGGAACTTGCTCGTTTAACGGATCACATTGTATGTAATTCAATTTTGGCTGTGGACACGGGAGCCTTGACAGGTTTCTTGTATGTGTACCAATGGCGCGAGTTTATCTACGAGATTTATGAAGAGATGTGCGGTGCGCGTTTGACAACCAATATGGGTCGTTTTGGTGGTATGGAGCGTGATTTTACGCCAGTTGCCATCGAGAAGATTCATAAATTGTTGAAAGAGTTACCAGCGGCTTTGAAGGAATTTGAAGGTATGGTTATGCGTAATCGTATTTTCATGGATCGTACACAAAATGTGGGCGGTATTTCCGCAGAGCGTGCTTTGAATTATGGATTTACGGGTCCGAATTTACGTGCTGCGGGTGTTGATTATGATGTGCGTGCCATGAATCCATATTCTTCGTATGAAGATTTTGAATTTGATGTGCCTGTGGGAACGAAGGGTGATACCTATGATCGTTTCTTAGTGCGTGAAGAGGAGATGTGGCAAAGTTTACGCATTATCCAACAAGCGATCGATAATCTTCCGGAAGGGCCATATCATGCAGATGCGCCACATTATTATTTGCCAAACAAACAAGATGTTTACCACAACATGGAGGCATTAATCTATCACTTTAAAATTGTGATGGGTGAAATTGATGCTCCTGTAGGTGAAGTTTACCATTCGGTTGAGGGTGGAAACGGTGAATTAGGATTCTATTTGGTTTCTGACGGTGGCCGGACGCCATATCGTTTGAAATTCCGCCGACCAGGTTATATTTATTACCAAGCTTTCCCTGAAATGATTAAGGGAACAACCTTATCAGATGCGATCGTAACGATGTCATCAATGAACGTAATTGCAGGAGAGTTAGATACATAAGACATGAGCAACATTGTTTTCCCAGCAGAAACGCTGGACTTAGTTAAAAAAATCATTGCCCGTTATCCGGAAGGAAAACAGAAGTCGGCCTTATTGCCTATTCTTCATTTAGCGCAAGCTGAGTGGAAATGGTGTTCACCAGAGGTGATGGACTACGTAGCTTCTTTGCTTTCCATTAGTTCGATTGAGGTATATGAAGTGGCTACCTTTTACACAATGTTCCATTTGGAGCCCGTGGGAGAGCATGTGATTGAGTATTGTCGGACAGGTCCTTGTTGTTTGATGGGTGGCGTAGAAGTTTATGATCACTTGAAGAAGCGTTTGGGAATCCAAACAGGAGAGACGACGAAGGATGGTAAGTTTACGATCAAAGAAGTTGAATGTTTAGCTGCTTGCGGTTGGGGTCCTGTATTCCAAATTCGTGAGAAGTATTACATGCATTTGACGAATGAGAAAGTAGATCAGATTATTGACGAATTAAGCAAATAAGCCGAGGATGAAGATATTAACGCAACATATTGACGTACCAGGAATTGAGACAATCGACGTTTTTATGAAAAACGGAGGTTACAAGGCGGTGGAGAAAGCGATCAAAACGATGACGCCGGATGAGGTGACGGAAGAAGTGAAGAAATCGGGATTACGAGGTCGTGGAGGTGCAGGTTTTCCTGTGGGTATGAAATGGTCGTTTTTGGCTAAGCCCGAAGGTGTGCCTCGTTATTTGGTTTGTAATGCGGATGAGTCAGAGCCTGGAACGTTCAAGGATCACTATTTGATGTGGAAAACCCCACATACCTTGATCGAAGGAATGATTGTTTCCAGCTTTGCTTTGGGTGCGAATACATCTTATATCTATGTACGTGGTGAGTTGATGTATGTCATCAATATCCTTGAAAAAGCGATTCAAGAGGCTTACGACAAAGGTTTATTAGGAAAAAATATTTTAGGGTCTGGCTATGATTTAGACCTTTTTGTACAACCGGGTGGTGGAGCATACATCTGTGGAGAAGAAACAGCTTTGTTGGAATCTTTAGAAGGAAAACGTGGAAATCCACGTAATAAACCTCCTTTTCCAGCTGTGAAAGGTTTGTGGCAAAGTCCTACGGTGGTCAACAATGTGGAGTCGATTTCGGCGACATCTTGGATAGTCAACAATGGAGGAGATGCTTATGCGGCCATTGGAGTAGGTCGTAGTACAGGAACGAAATTAATTTCGGCCTCTGGACACATTAAGAAACCGGGTGTATATGAGATTCCTTTGGGAATTACGGTAGAAGAGTTTATTTATTCAGATGCGTATTGCGGAGGAATTCGTGATGGACATAAATTAAAAGCTGTGGTGGCTGGAGGTTCTTCTGTGCCGATTTTATCAGCGGAAAATATTTTAACAACGGAAGCGGGTGAAAAACGTTTGATGACGTATGAATCACTTTCTGAAGGAGGATTTGCGACGGGAACGATGTTGGGTTCAGGTGGTTTTATCGTCATGGATGAGACAACTTGTATTGTACATAATACCTTGACATTTGCGCGTTTTTATCACCATGAATCTTGTGGACAATGTTCGCCTTGTCGGGAAGGTACGGGTTGGATGGATAAGGTCATCAAACGTATTGAAACGGGAAAAGGTCGCATGGAAGACATCGATTTATTGGTGGATGTGGCGAAGAAGATTGAAGGAAATACGATTTGTCCATTGGGTGATGCTGCTTCATGGCCAGTTGCAGCGGCAATTCGTCATTTCAGTGATGAATTTGAATGGCATGTAACACATCCAGAAGAAGCTACAAAACCAGGTGCTGTTTACATGCGTCCGGGGGCGAGTTGGACAAAATAAATGTTAGAGCGTAAGAAGCTATTTGTTGGACATGACGCAAATCGTGCAGGTGCTCAATTGGTTCTTTTACATTGGTTAAGAGAACGCAAAGCGAGAGGATTGTCTAATTTTTTGCTTTTGGTTGAAGGGGGGAGTTTATTACAAGAATATAAAAAAGTGGCCAAAGTTTGGGTCTGGAAAACAGATATTCCATTTTGGTTTAAGATTAAACAAAGGATTCCAAAAATAAAAAGTCGGCAGGCTTGGAATCATGAACCCAGTGAACAAAAGGTTCTGGGTATTTTGAAATCATTGAGAAATGAGGCATTTACGAGTATCCTTGGAAACACGGTATCATCGGTTGGCCTGTTACGCGAATTGGCTTCATTACAGATTCCTATGGAGGTTTATGTGCATGAATTAAGCCATTCGATTGCAACTTATACAACTGCTTTGGATCGTACATTTTTAGCAACGGGTATCCAGAGGTTATATGCTGTATCCAACATGGTAAAAAATGTTTTGGAGACAGATTTAGCTGTAGATGCAAATAAAATTGCGCTGCTTCCGCCCATCATTGAACTTCATGAGCAAGAACAATCGCACAAGTCGTTTATTCGGGAGAATTTAGGCATTCCTGTTGATGCGAAAATTGTATTTAGTTGCGGATTAGCGGAATGGCGAAAAGCGCCTGACGTGTTTTTGGAAGTAGCGAAGAAATTAATTGTTAAGATGCCAAAGGTGCATTTTATCTGGTTGGGGATGTTGGAAAATGAATATTCTGACGACTTAATTGCAAATACGGCCATTTGGGATTCGAAGAAACAAGTGCATTTGTTGCCTGTTTGTTCGGATAGTAGGCCGTATTTTGAGGCGATGGATGTGTTTTTTCTTTCGTCACGTGAGGATCCATTTCCTTTGGTGATGTTAGAAGCGGCACATGTAGGAAAGCCGATTGTAGGTGTGCGTGCGAGTGGAGGAGTGAATGATTTCCTACAAGGATTGGATGAATTATTAGTAGAGAGTTGGGATGTGGATGTTTTGGTGGACAAAATTAGTTCACTATTGCAATTAAGTCCTGAACAATTAGCTGGATATCAACAAAACTTAAAAGAGCGTGCTGTTCAGTATTCAGCAGCCTTATTTATGGACCGATGGGCCCAATTACAAAGCAAATAACCGGGATTAACCCGCTAGATGATAGATTATGAAAGTAACGATTGACAACATCACCCTGGAAGTAGAACCGGGAACCACCATTATGCAGGCCGCACGTATGATCGGTCCTGAGGTGGCACCTCCTGCGATGTGTTATTATGAACCATTGAAGGGTTCTGGTGGTAAATGCCGGGCTTGTTTGGTTAAAGTGACTGCGGGTTCTGAAAAAGATCCACGTCCGATGCCCAAATTGGTTCCTGCCTGTATCACAGCCGTTCAAGATGGGATGATTGTAGAGAATACGGTGAATGAGCAAGTTTTAGAAACGCGCAAGGGCATTGTAGAATTTTTGTTGTTGAATCACCCGTTGGATTGTCCAGTATGTGATCAAGCTGGTGAATGTCATTTACAAGATTTTTCATTTGAGCATGGTGTTTCATCTACGCGCACCGTGGAAGATCGGAATACATTTGAGCCGGTTGATTTAGGTGATAATATCAAGTTGAACATGAACCGTTGCATCTTGTGCTACCGTTGTGTTTACACGGCTGACCAGATTACAGATGGTCGGGTACATGGCGTGATGCATCGCGGGGATCATGCAGAAATCAGTACCTACATCGAGAAAGCGATTGATAATGATTTTTCTGGAAACGTGATTGACGTGTGTCCAGTAGGAGCTTTGACTGATAAGACTTATCGTTTCAAGAGCCGTGTTTGGTTCTCGAAGCCGATGGATGCGCATTGCTCATGCGACAAATGTTCGGGTAATGTGACTTTGTGGTACCGTGGTGATGAGGTGATTCGTGTGACGGGTCGTAAGAATGAATGGGGTGAATTGAAAGAGTTTATCTGCAATACATGTCGTTTTGATCGCAAGAAAACGAGCGATTGGACGATTGAAGGGCCAACAAACGTTTCGCGTCATTCTGTGATTTCAGCGAATAAATATGGAGCGGGCTTGATCCGTCCTGCCTTCCCAATTGCGCAAGCGGCACGTGATTACAAATTAATTGATGATGATCGTGACCGTAGTTTTTTAACGAATCAAGCAAGTTTACCTGCAAAGAAATAGGATATGGAATTAATGAATGATGTTTTTACGGCCAAAGCCATTTTCATCGGAATCGTATTTGCGATTACCTTGGGTGTAGCGGCTTATTCAACGTATTTTGAGCGGAAGATTGCCGCTTTCATGCAAGACCGTATTGGTCCAGATCGTGCAGGGCCTTTCGGTATTTTGCAACCTTTAGCGGATGCAGTTAAGATGTTCATGAAGGAAGATTTTATCCCCGCAAATTCAAATAAATGGTTGTTTATCGCAGGTCCATGTTTGTCGATGCTAACAGCCTTAATGACTTCTGCTGTGGTTCCTTTCGGGGATACCGTGACAGTAGCTGGTGTAACCTTTGACTTACAGGGTATCGATGTAAACATCGGTATTTTATGGGTTTTTGGAATTGTATCCTTAGGTGTTTATGGAATTTTAGTAGGTGGCTGGGCTTCGAATAACAAGTATTCGTTGTTGGGAGCCATTCGTGCGGCATCACAGAATATCTCGTATGAGTTAGCGATGGGTATGTCGATTATCGCAATTTTGATGCTTTCAGGTTCATTGTCGACGAAGGCGATTGTAGAAACCCAACAAGCCGGTCACTGGAATATCTTACAACAACCGATTGGCTTTGTGATCTTCTTGATTTGCGCGTTTGCGGAATGTAATCGTACGCCTTTCGACTTACCTGAGTGTGAGACGGAATTGATTGGGGGATATCACACGGAATATTCATCGATGAAGTTGGGCTTTTATCTGTTCGCGGAATATATCAACATGTTTATTTCAGGAGCGGTGATGGCAACTTTGTTTTTTGGTGGTTATGATTATCCAGGATATTCATTTGTAGCGGCTCAATTGGGTTCTAACGCGGCTGCCTTCATTGGAATGGGTGCATTGATCGGGAAGGCCTTATTATTTGTCTTTGTATTCATGTGGGTACGTTGGACATTGCCTCGTTTCCGTTATGACCAATTGATGGGATTAGGTTGGACAGGGTTGATTCCTTTGTCGATGTTCAATGTCGTGGTAACGGGATTTGGTATATTAATTGACCAACCGATTCTTGCGGGAATAGGTGGTATTGTTATTTTGTTTGTGGGTTTAATCGTGAATGATGCCCTATCAAGAAAGAAAAAAATAGCTTAGGCATATGAAGTTAAGTAATAAAACAAAGGTGTTAGAGCAAGGTGAAATGACCTTGGCTGAGCGCATGTATCTTCCTGCGATTGTGGGCGGTATGGCAACGACCCTAAAGCACTTTTTCTCAAAGCCGGTAACGATTCGTTACCCGGAACAACAACGTTACTTAGGTCCGATTTACCGCGGTCATCACATTTTGAAGAAAGATGAGCAAGGCGCAGAGCGTTGTACAGCATGTGGTTTATGTGCGGTGGCTTGTCCAGCGGAGGCGATTTCGATGGTAGCCGAAGAGCGTAAGAAAGGGGAGGAGCATTTGTACCGCGAAGAGAAATATGCGAAAGTGTATGAAATCAATATGTTGCGTTGCATCTTCTGCGGCTTGTGTGAGGAGGCTTGTCCGAAAGAAGCCATCTTCTTGCGTCATGACAAAATGGTACCTGTATTTAGTACTCGCGACGAAGTGATTTACGGGAAAGATAAATTAGTAGAAAACATGGACCAGCGCTACTTGCGTGACGGTTGGAAATAATCATATTATGGAGATTACAAATATTTGGTATTTTCTGTCAGCCTTGACACTTTTGAGTGCACTGATGGTCGTTTTTGCAAAAAATCCCATTCACAGCGTTTTGTATCTGGTGTTTACATTCTTCTGTATTTCAGGTCATTATGTGTTGTTGAACGCACAGTTTTTGATGGCCGTGAATATCATCGTTTACGCGGGGGCTATCATGGTTTTATTCCTTTTCGTAATCATGATGTTGGATTTGCGTAAGAATATGCCAGAATCAAAAAGTTCAATGGTGAAATTAGCGGGTTCTGTTGTTGCTGGAACTTTATTAGTGATTTTAGTGGCTGCTTTCCACAAGAATTCAATGCCAGCGCCTACGGCTGAAAATACAGCGAATTTTACCTCACAAACAGGTATGGTAGAGAATCTAGGAAAGGTTCTTTATTCTGAGTATCTATTGCCTTTCGAATTAGTTTCTATTTTGTTCTTTGTAGCTATGGTGGGTGCCGTGTTATTAGGTAAACGCGAAGCTGGCGAACGAAATTTTTAATCAGACTAGACGTCAAAATAAAAGGCTGCTCCAACCGGGGCAGCCTTTTTTATGTAGATCAATCTAATTTTACTTTTTCTTTGTTTTTAAGCTTCGGTCAAATAAGCCTACTTTAAGTCCTACTGTGCCTACAAATCCGCGCATGGCATCGGTGCTATTTTCACCTACCGCGAAGCGGTAATTGGCTCCAGTAAAGACGCGCAAGTGCTTCAATACATTTAACTCAACTTGTACACCGGGTTGGATTCCTAATGATTTAGGGCCATCCCAAAACATGCCGCCATCACGCATTCCACCATGTCCACCCATAATTGGATTCGGTTGGGTATTGGGATCCATGATTCCGATGGGTGCTACTTCATTTCGCGACGTAATAGCGCCAATTAATAAAGGAAAGCTTAAATGAATTAATTTGTTTGCCTTCGCTGTATATGCGATCGAAAGCGCGTGAAATTGCTGACCTAGTTGAGGTGCCATCGCAAAATCATCGCGATTTCCACGAAGACTACGGGTAAATGATCCGCCAATTTCCCATTTGTTATTCAGGTGTAAGGCCAGAGCCATCCCCGCTTGTGGGCCCATGGGACCAAACTGAAAGGTTGGTGAAACGGACAGTCCGAATGAATTGATTTTTCCTTGGAACAGGGTTTGAATTTTTTTTGTACTGTCTTGTTTAATCAGTACGGTTTGTTGGGCGTTTAGTTGTGTTGATGCGAACAAGGCTAAACTGCATGCGATTAGGCGGATTGAATAGTTCATGTATGGGTTTATTTAATTGCTCTGCAAGCTATATTATTTTTTTGAGCCTTTACAAGAGATTCGATATGTTAACTGATTTTGTTGACGAACGCCTTCATATAATTAAATCTGCATGATCTGTTCGCTAGTCGACAAGATTGTTGGGCTGGTCATTTGTATTTTCTATTTCGCCTTGAATGCCTAGCTTTGTAGGGCAAAATGAAAGCTTATGTGGCGCGCTTGGAATCTTCCCAAAACGAAATTAACCTTCAAGGTCTTATTTAACCTGATTCTTTGGGGATTGTGGATTGGGCTTCCTTTATTAAGTCCTGTTCATCAAACGCATGAAAATGAGCATCCGCATGAACATGTTAATCCGGAGTTTTCAGAGCATATTTGGTTAGAACTTTTAACGGTTGTTCCCTTATTTTATGTCATCACACTCGTGCTTGTTCCGCATGTGTTTAAGCGTTTCGGTGTGTTTGTTTTCTTCGCGAGTTTATTCGGAGTTGTGGCCATTTTCTTTGGTATACAAACGCTGTATCACTTATACTTCCTACCCTTCGATCAACACAAAGGTTTCTTTGATCCGCAGGGGATTTTCCCTTTGGTTATGATTACCGGGATTGCCTCTACCTATGGGCTCTTATTGGAATTTATCAATTTCGAAGCCGAAAAAGAGGAGCGTAGCAATGAACAATTGAAGTCGGAGCTTTCTTTTTTGCGTTCCCAAATAAGCCCGCATTTTATCTTTAATATTCTTAATAGCATCGTGTATTTGATTCGGACAAAGGCCGATAAACAAGCGGAAGATGTGACGATTCGCTTGTCCTCTTTGATGCGCTATATGTTGTATGATTCAGACCAAAGTATGGTTTCCTTGGATCGGGAATTGGAGTATTTACGCAATTATGTGGACCTCCAGCGCATGCGTTTTGAAGGGGATGTTACAATCGATTTCGAAGTTAAAGGGACTGTAAGGGGCTGTCGGATCGAACCGATGCTACTCATTCCTTTTGTGGAGAATGCCGTGAAACATGGTGTTTCATTTGTCCAGGAACCCTATATTCATGTCATTTTTTCGATTGACCATGGCCAATTGAATTTTCAAGTCAAGAATAAAAAAGGGAAAATGAAAGATGATGTCAAAGATGAGAGTTCGGGCATTGGATTGAAGAATGTATTGCGCCGATTGGATTTATTATACCCCAACGAACATCGCTTGACGATTCGGGATACAGAGGAAGTATTTGAAGTGGATTTACAAATGACTTTACAACAACATTAATCAGATGGAAAAGATGAATTGCATCGTCGTAGACGACGAAAATATGGGTCGTAAATTACTCGAAGAAAATGTTCGCCAAATTCCATTTTTGAACTTGGTAGCCTCTTGTAAAAATGCCTTTGAGGCCATGGAGCAATTGCAATCGAATTCCATTGATTTGATTTTTTTGGATATTCAAATGCCCGGTATGTTGGGGACGCAGTTCATACAAACCTTAGCTAAAAAACCCTTGGTCATCTTCGTGACTGCCTATGATAATTATGCAGTGGAGAGTTACCAATTGGATGCTGTGGATTATTTAATGAAGCCTGTGAGTTTGGAGCGTTTTTCATTGGCGGCTAATAAAGCATATCAATTATTCAATTTGCAGAAACCTTCTGCCCCTATAGCAGCTGCGCCACTAGAAGCTTTGGAGGATTTCTTTTTTGTCAATGTTGAATATTCTTTGGTTCGAATTTCCATTCCACAAATCTCGCACATCGAAGGCTTGAAGGATTATGTGAAAATCTATTTGGAAGGGGAGCGAAGACCCGTATTAACAAAGACAACCATGAAATCGTTGGAGGCTAAAGTCATGCCGCATGGCTTTATGCGTGTGCATAAATCGTTTATTGTCAATTTGAGAAAAATTGAGTCAATCAAACAGCAACGGATTAAAATTGGGACCTTTGATATCCCGGTTAGTGATTCCCATGCTGCGGAATTAATGGAAAAATTGAATTTTACCCGACCTAGTTAAGCGTGATTTTTAGGCCTGCTTGAAAATAGCGACCGGGCGATGCATTGTAAAAGCGGTTTCCCGCGGCATTCAAATCAGGTCCCGAAACATATAGTTCATCAAAGATATTTTCCGCAGTCAACCAAACTCCCCAGTGTTTTTGTTGGTAGGTAATTTTACTGTTCCAAACACGCGAGGCCGGTAGCATTTCCGTATTCGCATCGTTCAAGTACATGAAATCCGTAAATAAAAACTGGGCATTCCATGTCAGACGGGGATGAATTTCCCATTGCACCAGACTAGCATGTTGGAATGGACTTGTACCTGTCAAGCGATTCCCTGAATAATTTTTCGTGCCTGATACATAATCCGAAAAGCGGAAATTTTGAATGGATTCCGAATTTCGGATGTTGATGCGTTTACCCAAGCGAAATGTATAATTTAATTCAATTCCTTGTTGGGTCGTTTTTCCCGCATTCACAAAATAATCGGAGCCATCAGGTGCCCGACGGATCACAATCGTTTCATCTAAATCGAATTGGTAAGCACTGATATCCCAGTCGAAAAATGCATATTTCCCGCGCCATGTGATCTCTTTATTCCAACCTTTCTCTGATTTTAGATTCGTATTGATGATGCCTGTGGAAGGGCGAATTTCCGAAATACTGGGAGGGGAATATCCTGACGCGATTTTAGCGATGATTCGTTGGTGAGTTCCTAATTTTCGAACGATGGCGAAACGTGGTGTTAGATTTTGCTCATTCCCGATGTATTGTGTCCAATAGCCATTGGCACTCAACGAAACGGTCGAATTCCAGTGTGAGTTGATTTGATAATCCCATTGCGCAAAGATGTTGCCACTTTGAATGTTGGTGTTTTGCGTGACTTGCAAGGTGTCTTTGATTCCTTTGCGGTTACCAAAGGTTTGGCTATCGAATTGGCCGATTTGGAATTCATAGCCGAAGTCTACAGCATTTTTGTTTTGCTTATAGTGAATCACTCCCCGACTGCTGACATTCGGTTCATGCCGAATTTCATAATTCCGGATGGTGGGGTTTTCAACTTTATTTACCTGAACGGAATTGGCTAGATTATATCCCCAGTTCCCATTCCAGGAGTTGGCTATATATATCCCTGTCCCAAATGATTTTAACCGGAAGGTCGCTTGCTGATCAGCGGCACTAAGAAATGCCCCAGCTGCCGGTCTAGCTTGAAAGGGATTTGCCTTGAATTGCGCCATTGTGAGACCGCCTGGCGTTTGGTAGGCGATATCTGCATAATAAGAAGTTACATGGAGGGTTCCATTAATGTCAAAATTCTGATGGTATTCGTGGCTAAGGATTTGTTTTTTCATGGCCGACCAATCCCTTGCTCCAGATTGTTGCCAGAAAGATGCGTAGACCCGATGGCCGGAATGCTGGATATTCCATATTTGCTTGTAGCCGCCTAATGAGTTTACTATTTCCTGGTGCTCGATTTTGTTGGGCCCTTGAGAACCATTGAATAAAATGCTGCCTCCCGTTCCTGCTCCGTACAATCCTCCGCTGGGTCCTTTGGTTAGGATGATTTGGTCCATCATGTCGGGTTCTAACACCGCCAAATAGGTGTTATTCCCTGCATCTGTGAAGGGGATTTGATTCCAATAAACTTTGACATTACGAACACCAAATGGAGCGCGTAACGAACTACCTCGGATGGCAATGCGGTAACTACCGGGACTTCTTTCCTCTAGTCTTACGCCACTTTGTGCATTTAATGAACTGCTAAAGCTGTTACTTTGGATGGCATGAATATCTTTGGCTTGCAGTAAACCAAAAGCATCTGGACTAGCTAATCGGGTCCTATTTTGTTCTAGCACACGTACTTCTACCTCCGTCAAAGTTTTCGAACTATCAGGCACACAAAAAAGCCAGGCCGATACGATTAGGTTGAAGAGCATAGCTTAGAAGTAATAGGTAAATAAGGTAGAGAATAGCTGTGCTTGTGAGGATTCGATTGATTTTGAATTTGGGTTTTTCGCAGATCCAAAATTTAAAATTTCATAATTCAACGCGATACCAAATTTCTTGAATTGAATATCAAGTTTACTCTTGTAGTTGATCGAATTGTCGGTCGTTAAGGATGAATATGGAATTCCGATGTATCTTCCATATAATGTGACATCGCGATAAAAGGGCTCAAATAGCTGTCCTTGCCAATTAATGGTTGACTCTTTAAATTTCCATTCATAATTAAGCCCTACACTAATTCCATGTAATGCATATTTTTCCTCTTCTATGTATTGTGTTTGATTTGAGGTGATTTTGCGAGCTAGTGATTTACTATAAATCGCAAGAATGGGGGAAAACCCGGATTTCAATAGCCACTGAAAACCTACCTCAGCTTCCCCACCTCGATAGAGTGCAGATAATGGTTCCGTGGCAGATAAGGGCATGTTGTTTGGCATGAGCGGTGTCTCTACAAAGGTATAGGTTTGGCGATCCACAGGTGAAGCTTCCACGTTTCCCAACGTTTTTAGTTTAACGTAAAAAAAATGTTTTTTGCCCGGATTATGATACCTGATTTGAGCCCCCAAATCAACGGTTGTTTGTTTTTCATGCCAATGGATCAGACTTGTTCCAATGCTAGATGCAAAACGAATTTTTTGACTAAAACTCGTGAGACTAAACAATAAAAGCGTGAAAAGGCTAAGCGTAATTCTCATAAGGGTTAAATATACAGCATATTACCAATATTTTCCTCCTTTTTGGAGTGCGAAAAATAAACCTCTAGTCACTATTATTAGATGTGCGATGACTGTATGCCAAAAGCCAAAGTGTCTTTCCATGACTTGGAATCGCTCTTGCCAAGAACGTTTGAGGTTTTGAACAGAGGCTCCGCCGGTTAAATACCGACAAATCGGGATAGCGAGCTGTATGGTTTTTTTGCTGCGTTTTAAGCAGTGAATTTCCCAATCAATATCTGAACTAAGTCGGTAAGTTAAATCATACAATGGAGCAATTGAACGCTTGACGATGAAGGATTGGTGGCAAATGACCATGCCGTATTGAAATGATTTCCAAGACAAATTTGCCGGAATTTTATGTGGTGTCACTTCACTGCGAAGTCCCAGTTCTTTACCTGCTAGGTCTACGAATAATGCATCACCTACGATGACGTCCGGTTGATTGTTTATCGCTTCTAAAAGGGAGTCTAGTGTATGGTTTGAAGCAAAGCAATCGCCTGCATTCATGAAAATCAGGTAATCACCCTTTGCCTGTTGGATCCCTTTATTCATCGCATCGTATATACCGCGGTCGGGTTCTGAAACGATGATATCAATGTTTGCACGGTATTTTTCTATAAGGGCAAGCGTACCATCTTTGGAAGCTCCATCGATGATGATGTATTCGATTTCAGGGCGATTTCCTTGTGAAATAACACTTTGAATCGTGCGCTCCACGAATTTTTCCGCCTGGTAGGTGATCGTGATGATGCTTAATTTAGCCGACATGCGTGTAGTATTTTACATGTTTTGCTGCAATAATTGCTTCTGCGTAGGATGATTCCGCTTTTTGTCGGGCAGCTTGTTCGGGTACATTTGCTAAGGTCCAAATTAATCCTGCTGTTAAGTCTTCCGTCGATTGATAGTCTGCCACATAGCCATTTACCTGATGATCAATCATCTCGGGAATTCCACCAACCTTAAATCCGACGCAAGGTGTTCCGCAAGCCATGGCTTCCATGATCGTATTGGGTAGGTTTTCTTCCAAAGAGGGTGTGACAAACACATCTGCCGCTTGGTAAATTTGAATCATTTTTTCCGGGGAACTGATGTGGCCTAATTTGTGCGTTTTCAAAGGCAGTTCTGGTAAATCCTGCGCATTTCCTACCACGATCAATTCCGTTGTTGATTTATCTAAACTTGCTAATGCATTTTCCAAATAGTGAAATCCTTTTTTGGGAGCATTCACGCGCATGGCAACAAATAAGATGTGTTTTTTGCTGGGATCTAGTCCTAATGTTTTTTTTGCGTCAGCTTTATTCCCGGGTTTGAAAAGTTCCGTATCGATGGCATTGGGGATGCTTTCGATGGGCTGATTTTTCAAAATGCTACTCTTTTTGGCGCGTTCCATTAACCAGTCACTGCATGTGATTATGTGCAGATTGGGTTGTTGGAATGCTTGCATTTTTTCTTCCCAAATTTGATGACTCAAGTCGTTGGTATGCGGATTCTTGATGAATGTGTCGCAGTTCCCGCAGGCATTTTGGAAATTCAAACAGGTGCCGCTGTGGTGACAACCGCCTGTGAATGCCCACATGTCGTGCAAAGTCCAATACACGGGTTTCCCTGTGTTCAATAATTGTTTGATATTCTGAATGGATAACATACCAAAATTCACCCAATGCAGATGAATGATATCAGCCTGTTGGATTAGGGGATGTTGGCTTAAATCCTGCCCAAATCTCCCTGGATTAAAAAGAAAGCGGTCGGATTTGTTTTTTTCAAAGGGTAGGTATACGAGACGTTCGAGAATAAATCGCAGCCAGCTCATTGTTTTTGACCATAGGTTGGTATTCAACGCGATGGAATTATCATTCCCTGTTTTTTCTTGTACCAAGATGCTAACTTGATGTCCCGCTTTTTTTAGCGCTTCTGCCAATCGACCACAAGCAATCCCGGCACCACCATTTTGGTTGTGATAGGAGAGGAGGACGATGTTGAGCGGCTTTGGCATGTTTATGCGAAGAGTTCTTGAATTTTAGCAGCGATGCGTTCGGCAGCTTTCCCGTCCCAAAGCGGTGGAATTTCGCCTTTTTTTACTTCGCCTTTTAAAATGTGCGTTAAAGCTTCGTAGGTTTTATCGGGGTCTAAGTCGGCCAACAACTGATTCGTTCCCATCGTCACCGTGATCGGTCTTTCGGTGGAATCTCTAAATGTCAAACAAGGTACGCCTAGGTAGGTTGTTTCCTCCTGAATTCCGCCAGAATCTGTCAAGATCGCTTGAGCGTGGCTCATCAATTGGATGAATTCCAAATAGCCCAAAGGCTCCGTTAAGATTAAATTTGGGTTGTTTTCAATGGCATCCAGTAAACCAAATTTCTCCATGTGCGCACGTGTGCGAGGGTGGATAGGGAAAACGACTTTGGTCTGGGTGGTGCTTAATTCAATTAATCGTAAAATAGAAGTTAGGCCCAGTTCTGTGTCGACGTTTGCAGGGCGATGCATGGTCATGACGATATAATCTGAAGTCCGAAGTCCGGAGTCCGGAGTCGCTAGTCCTAAGTCGGCGAGGATCGTGCTGCTTTTTGCTTTTTCTTGGTAGCGAACTAACGAGTCAATCATCACATTTCCTGTGAAGAAAACTTTCTCATCGGAAACACCTTCGCGTTTCAAGTGATCGATGCCGCTTTGCTCCGTCACGAATAGGTAATTCGCCACAGAATCCGTTAAAATTCGGTTGATTTCCTCCGGCATGTTGCGATCACCAGAGCGTAAACCCGCTTCCACGTGCGCTAATGGGATGCCTAATTTAATGGCAACCAAAGTGCAAGCGAGGGTCGAGGTAACATCGCCTACGACGATGACTAGATCCGGTTTTTCTTCGAGTAGAATGGGTTCGAAGGCCAACATGATTTTGGCAGTTACTTCGGATTGCGTTCCTCCGCCGATCCCTAAAAAGAAATCGGGTTTCGGTAATTCCAATTGCGTAAAGAACACGTCGCTCATTTTGGCATCAAAATGCTGTCCGGTATGAACAATTTTAGAAGTCCAATTCGGAAGATTTTGAATGGCACGATGTAGCGGGGCTACTTTCATGAAATTGGGACGGGCGCCTACGACTTGAATTACTTTCATTCGGGAATCTTTGTAAGGATAATAAGGGACAAAGATAGGGAAATGAGTTAAGAACTAAGAGTGAAGAGTTTAGAAGTTTGTATTGATAGCCCTAGGCTTTAGCCTGAGAAAAAGTTTACAACCCTAGGCTTTAGCCTAGGGGTCAGCCGAAGGCTGAAAAGCAGGACGGTGGTCAGGCGAAATTTTCTATGTACCCAGGTTAAACCCTGTAGAGCCCCAGGTTAAAACCTGGGGTTAGTAATTGAGAACCCCAGGCTTTAGCCTAGGGGTCAGCCGAAGGCTGAAAAGCAGGATGGTTGTCAGGCGAAATTTTCTACGTCTCCAGGTTAAAACCTGTAGAGCCCCTGGTTAAAACCTGGGGTTAGAAACGCATGGAATCGACGCTCCGCGTCTCAAGCTTTGGCAATCCTGAAAGGTTTGCCAAAGAGCTAGCGACTAGTGACTAGCGACTGTTTGCGATCGCGAAGCGATTGCAAACTTAAACGCCTCCATGTAATTACCTAAGACCGTATGGATATTGATTTCGGTTTGAATGATCTCTTGGGAACGCTTGCCCATGATTGTAATTTGATCCGGATTTGCAAAGAGTTTTTCGATGACCGAAAAGAGGCTTTCTACGGAACCTGATTCGAAAAAGTACCCATTGTAGCCTTCGCGGACTAAACGTTTTTCCGTGCCATCAGCCACCGAACAGATTACTGGTTTGGCAAAACACATCGCCTCATTAATGGATAATCCGCCCATGCCGGCCAGGACATAAATGCCTGCCTCGCAGGTGATTTGGCCTAATTCACGCATATCATAGATTCCTCCATGAAATTTAATAAAATCGTAGTCTGCCGCTTGCGCTTTTAAGGCCTCCAATTCGGGGCCATCACCTACGATGCTGAGTTCTGTCTGTGGGTACTTCTTTTGCAAAGCAATTGCTGCTTCGATTAACACGTCTACTTGCTTCCATTTGACAAGCCGACCGATATGCAACAGGCGAAAGGGATTCGATTTGATATCTTTCAAGGCATCGACGTGTTCAAAAATCACATCCGTATCCGGCGAATTTGCCGTCACAAATACCTTCTCCGCAGGTACGCCGTAAGAAGCATGCATCGCCACCGCCTCATCCAAATAGTTGATATGCGCATCCACCAAATTGCTAAACAGTCTACGTGTCTCCCGAACAATCATGAATTTGAATCGAGCCAGAATCGATTTATTTTGTTGGTGCGCCTGATTATTTTCTGTCACGCCCCCACCATTTAAATAATAGGAAATTGCTTGATCGTAATGCGGGACCTGGAAAGGAATTTCTTTGGAAACCAAAGCGACATTGTTTCGGCGCAAGAAATTATACCAACCGGGATAAAAGACAAAGGCGGCTTGATAAGGCCAGTTGACCATCAATACATCCGGTTTTTCCTGCAGGATTAATTCCTTCAAACCTTTGAAAAATTTCTTCCCATAATAGGTCGTGTATTCTTCCTGGTAAAAAACCTTGAACTCGATGCCATCTTTGCTCTCAAATACGCCCGCCCCTAAGGTTGCTCCTTTGGCCGATGGAACGACCACACAAACCTCAACGCCCATTTCCTTTTGGAGCTTATTCAAAACCAAATTGTAATAATGCGGCAAACCTCCCGCCAAGGACATCAACTTCATTTCTTTAATTTATTTTCAATCATTTGGCGGATGTCGGGGGATAAATTAAAGCCCCAACAAGCCAAAAAGAACAATACCGTAACCGCCGAGGAACGTATCCCCACATTCAAAAACCAATGATCGCTAAACACCGGAATCGCCAATACGACATATGCGATGATCAAACTGCTCAGAATAATTCCGAGCGTTTTCATGTCAAAAGGCTGCATGCCCATCTTATTCCAAAGGAAAAAATACTTGATCGCATTGTAGCCGCCTAGCGCAATGAGCGAGGCTAAAGCAGCTCCATTATACGAATACAACGGAATGAAAATCAAATTTCCTATCACAATTCCGATGGCCAATATCAAGTAAAAAATCAGGTCGTAGCGGTAGTATTTGGAATTAATTAAAATCTCGGAGTTCAAGCCAGTGCCCATGTCGATGACTTTTGAAATACCCACCAACAAAACGACCCATTTGCCAGCCTCATAAGCCTCATGGTTGGGGATGATTTGGTAGATAAAATCCAGATTACACCAAATGCCTAAGAATAGAAAACATCCCACTAATAACAGGTTAGCTGATGATTTTTTATAGATATCCGCGATTTGCGCATGATCATTTCGTTTCCAAGCTTGCGCCAAAATGGGCGTACTTATCGCCGCAATCACATTCCGTGGAATGGCTATCATCAAAGCCATGCGGGAATTGATGTCAAAAACGGCTGTCGTTCCCAAACCTCCCGCATAAGCAGGTAGCATGATTTTCTCCACATGTTGGATCAATGTGAAACTAGCACCCGCTAATATCACCCAACCTCCGTATTGCAACATTTCGTTAAATACCGGTTTGCGAAGAAATGAAAAATCGAGGCGTGTGTAAAAACGCTTCAATTGTTTGATGTAAATCAACAAGCCAATGACCGCAAAAACATAGGAAAGTGTAATGCCTAAAACCAATTGGTCTAAATTCAAATAGCCTAAACCAAAGCCCAAAATCAACGCTGAATTTGACAATCTCAACAATATTTCTCGAATAATGGCAGGGACAACAATCCGTAAATGTACCCGGGCATAAGCTTCCAATATCGCCATGTAAAGAAAACTGCATGTCAGCGGAATGATGTAATAAAAATAGCGCGGCAATAATGGCGAAGTATCCGCGTAGATGCTGTGGAAAGTTTCACGTAATCCAATATACCCTAAGGTAAAAAGGCTTAAGCCAACCAGCGGCGATATCAATAAAAAGGTAAAAAAACCATTGTGCCCATTTTCCGGATCATCGAAATGCGGAAAGAATCGAACGGCTAATTGGGGAATTCCGAGTTGGGTAAAGGATGCAAAAATCAGCGGAATACTGACTAAAGCTCCTGCGATTAGTCCTACCTCATCTTGATTTAAAAATTGATTGTAGAGAAAAATGACATTGAACGTCCCGATCGCCGTCCCCAAGTAGGTGACGATGGAGGCTTTAAGACTTTGCCGTATGACGATTCCCATGCATTATTCGAATAAGAGACAAAAATACACTTATTTTAAAATACTTTTGATTTTTTGACTGAGCTTCACCACATCGTATTTTTCTGATACGTGCTGGCGTGCAGCAATCCCCATTTTTTCTGCTTCCAAAGGATTTTGTGCCAAGAAAATACAGGCTTCCGCCATGGCATCAATGTCATGCTCATCGGTCAAAATGCCTGTTTCTCCCTCGATCACTGCATCCGGAATTCCCGCATGTCGGGTAGAAACCGTAGGCAAACCACAGGCTGCCGCTTCTAAAATCGCGACGGGCGTTCCTTCGGAATCTCCTGCTTTCGTGATGATGGAATGTTGGATGAATACATGCGCCGACTGCAATAATGGCAAGTATTCGTCTTGCGATTTAGCACCTAGAAAGAATACATGTTTTTCTAACTGGCTTTCAGCTACATAAGCTTTTGCTTCCTCCCACATCGGGCCGTCGCCAACCATCAGCAAGCGAGCGTTAGGGATTTGTTGGAACACCTTTGTAAATGCTTTAAGGCTATGAATCGGTCCTTTTTTCTCCGCAAAACGTGCCACGGAAATGAAGGTGAATGTATCCGATTTTGAACCTGCGGGTTTGAATTTCGCTGTATCTACACCGCAAGGAATGAAGTGTAAATTATTTAAAGGACCTGCAATCGCTTCCAGATTTTCCCGCATGGATTGAGCCACCACGATAACCGCTTGAGCTTGCGGCAACATGGCCTTGTATGCAGCATGGTATTGTGTCAGTGTCTTTTTCTCGTTGGCATCAAATCCCAAAAACACAATCGAATAAGGGATATTCGCAGCGATACAGGCCTCGTAAATATTCGAGCCCAAAGGACCGTAATTCGCGAGAAATGCATCGATTTGATTCGTGCGCAGGAACTTGATTAAAAAATGCTGATAGATCTTTTTGAAAAAAACTGGAAATAAATTCCGTAAGGTTCCACGAACGATTAATAGCGATAATGGGAATGGGTATATGGACTTTCCGCTGTAGGTTCTACTCGGTAACCAACCCTCATAAAGCACCTCCGAAGGGGCCAGTTGCTTGATTTGCTCGTCGATAAAGGTCTCGGAATAAGAATGGAAATTCGATCGGGCAATCAGCAAATTCATAATAGGGCTATATTTTATACGAATTTACCCTATTTTTGCTTCACATTAAAAACGCATGGATAAAATTCTCGTTGTTGGCGGTGCCGGTTTCTTAGGCTTTAATCTCTTGGATTATGTGCAGCAACATGTCCTGGATGGTGCACCTGAAATGGTCGTGTTATCACAGGAGATTCCGGAATCTTCAATTCATTTCCCAGATGTTTTATTTGTGGAAGGGGATTATTCGGATGTGAATACATTAACTCATTTGTTTGAAACGCATCGTTTTACGCATGTTTTTCATTTCGCGAGTTCCATCATTCCGGCGCTTTCTACCCAAAACATCCAACGGGATGTGGAGACCAATTTGTTGCCTACGATCGGATTGATGGAGGTGATGAAAAAGTTTGCTTGTACGAATTTATTGTATTTGTCTTCGGGAGGGGCTGTGTATGGGAATGAATTACCTACACATAAAAAGGAGTCGCAGGCCTGCCAACCGATTAGCTCGTATGGTATTATTAAATTGGCTGTTGAGCATTACATACGATTGTATGCCAATCTATATCAAATCGATTACTTGATTTTGCGCTTATCGAATCCTTTTGGTTTACATCATCGGTCTACTACGCAAGGGGTAATCAATATCGCGATTCGCAAGGCATTGCGCGGGGAAAGTTTAGTTGTGTGGGGCGATGGTTCACAGGCCAAAGATTACCTGTTCGCTGAGGACATCTCGCGTGCCATCATGGATTTGTTTAAGGCTCGGGTTAGCAATCAAACCTTGAACATTGGCTCGGGTCAGACGATGTCATTGTTGGAAATTATTGCCTTGGTTAAAAACCGATTACCCCATTTTCAAGTGGAGTTTATGGCGGCGATGCCGACGGACGTCCAACAAGTTTCCTTGGATATAACAGCTTTGCGCAAACATATTCCGTTTGAATTGACACCTATTGCGGAGGCCTTTGAAAAAACCTTTGCTTATGAGCAAGCGGTTTTGGCTAGCGAAGATTAAGCAGTCTCTTTTGTTCTTCGATCGAGTTTTTGTACTCGACAAATTCCCCCGCCTTTTTCGCGAAATGCATCGCTCTGGATTTATTTCCTTTACGGATTTCAAGTCGGGCAATGCCCAACAAGGCTAGGCCATGGATGTCTTTGGTAAATCGTTCTTCCCAGGGATGCGTCACGCCTTTGGCATAATAGGCTTCCGCTGCCGCATAGCGCTTGTTCCCGAATTCCTCCCGCATGCCCCGAAACACATGTGCCGCACCTTTGAAATAGGGGGAATTGATTTTTTCCAATTGGTCGATGTACGGATCTGCCGCTTCGTATTGTCCGGATAGCGTCAATAATTCAGCCCGTTGGAGAATGTACCAATGGTTATTGGGAAATTGTTGAATCAATTGCGTGTTGTAAGGCAATCCCTTGTGCGGCGTTCCTTCGTATTTATTGAAAATGTAGCTGTAATAAAACAAAGACTCATTGCGCACAAAAATCGTTTTGCGCGTTCCTGCCTCGAGCATAGACAAACCTGTGCGTTTATTTCCCTCTTCAAAAAAGAACATCAAAGGTTTGATGATGGGATGGAGTTCCGGGTAAGCAACGCGGTAATAATTGTAAATGCCTGAAGAATACAAAAATTCCGGTTGGCGTTCCGTATTCTTAATCCCAATTTTCATGAAACTATAGGCCTTTCTTGCATAGGAAACGGCCTTCATAAAATTTTGATTATCGGCCTCATACGCCGCCAAAAATCCTAAGGATGCTGTGCAAAAAAAGGATGCTTCCAGATCATTATTATTCCGGTCAAACGCTTCCTGAGCTAGATTATAAGCTAATTCCAAAAATGCCAAATAGGCTCTGCTTTGTGCCGGATGATCTTTCAAGGGGAAAAATTGCTGCTCATATTGCATGGCAGATAGTAAATAACCTGCTGGATGTTTGGGGTGAGCGGCTTTAATTGCGTTAAAGTTCTCCGTCGATTCTTTGAAATCGTATTGATATAAATGATTCAGTCCTTGGGCAATGAGATTGCGTGCTTGCGGATCCTGCAGGAGTTGAGCAGGGCTGATAAAGCTAATGCACGAGAAAAGGCAAATAATAAAAAAACGCATGCGTAAAAATAGGCAAGCTCTGTGGTTTTTAGGCCTAATTTTTTACTTTTGTTTCTATTTTAATTTCGCCCACGCCTCATGATTTCATACCAACAATTCACCTTATCCAATGGTCTTCAAGTAATTGTGCATGAGGATGCCAGCACGACGCTTGCCGTGATGGATGTTATTTATGATGTGGGTTCACGGGATGAGGATCCTGAACGAACAGGTTTTGCGCATTTATTTGAGCATTTGATGTTTGGTGGCTCGGTGAATATTCCTAATTACGACTCGCCTTTGCAGTCGGTGGGTGGCGAAAACAACGCCTTCACAACCCCAGATTTAACGAATTATTACATCTCCTTGCCTTACCAAAATCTGGAGACGGCGTTTTGGTTGGAGTCCGACCGCATGTTATCGCTCGCATTTAATCCACAATCTTTGGAAGTGCAACGCAAAGTGGTGATTGAGGAATTTAAGCAACGTTATTTAAATCAGCCGTATGGTGATGTTTGGTTGAAATTTCGTCCCTTGATTTACCAACAACATCCTTATCGCTGGGCGACGATCGGTAAAGAGATTAAGCATATCGAGGAGGCCACTTTAGAAGATGTGAAGGCCTTTTTCCAAAAGCACTACGTGCCCAGCAATGCTATTTTGGTCGTTGCGGGAAAGGTCGATTTTGAGGAGGTGAAAGAACTCGCTGAAAAGTGGTTTGGGCCGATTCCGGCAGGCGTGAAGCCGGTGCGGAATTTGCCGGTGGAGCCGGTTCAGGATGAAGACCGACGAATGGAAATCAAGGCCGATGTGCCTTCAAATCGGTTATATATTGCCTATCCCGTTGTGGGACGTTACGAGCCAGGATATCATGCGATTGACTTGCTCTCCGATTTATTAGGTCGGAATGAGTCATCGTATTTGTACAATGCTTTGGTTCAAGACCAACGAATTTTCGATTCGCTGCATGCCTCATTGACGGGTTCGATGGACCCGGGTTTACTGGTCGTTTCGGGTCAAGTTTGTGAGGGGGTAGATGTAGCAGATGCAGAAAAATTGTTGCTCGACGCTATTCAAGATTTTGTAAAAACAGGCATAGATGCGGAAGGTTTGCAACGTGTGAAGAATCAAGCGGAGGCATCTTTGGTATTTGGTGAGGTGGAAGTGTTGAATCGTGCGATGAATTTAGCGATGGCGGCGAATGCGGGCAATGTTGATTTTGTGAATACGGAGGCGTCTCACATTGCGGCAGTTGAATTGAAAGAAATACAAGATTGGGCAAATAAGCTGTTTGTCCAAGGGAAAAAGAATACATTGCTTTATCTAAAACAAGGATAATCATGAAAATACGCGTAGGACAAGGGTATGATGTACATCGTTGGGTAGAAGGCCGACCATTTATTTTGGGTGGCGTAGAAATTCCCGGTGATTTTGGGCCATTGGGTCATTCAGATGCTGATTTAGTTTGTCATGCTTTGTGTGATGCGCTATTGGGTGCCGCGAATATGCGGAACATAGGTTATCATTTTTCGGATAAAGATCCGATGTGGAAAGGCGTTGCTTCCACCTTGTTGCTGAAAAAGGTCATGGAAATGATTCGCGAAAAGGGCTGGGAAGTGGGCAATGTGGATGTAACGGTGGTGTTAGACCAACCGAAATTAAATCCACATATACCGTCCATCAAGGAAAATTTGGCTTTGGTGATGGCACTCGATGTAGACCAAATTTCGGTCAAAGCAACGACCTCGGAAGGCTTAGGTTTTGTGGGAAGACAAGAAGGAATTTCGGCGATGGCCGTCGCGTTAATTCAAGCTCAATAGCGTCATGAAGATCGATTTAGAAGCAGAAAGACTAGAAATATTGAAGCGTTATCGCAGGCTTTTGCGTACGGCAAAGCCGTATTTAAAAGACGATGACGCCAAGGAAATTAAGAAGGCATTTTTATTGTCGGCGGAAGCCCACAAAGAAATGCGCCGTAAATCGGGGGAGCCGTATATCTACCATCCATTGGCAGTCGCTCAAATTTGTGTGGAGGAAATTGGTCTCGGACCTACATCGATCATCGCGGCATTGCTGCACGATGTGGTAGAGGATACAGATACAACTTTGCAGGAAATTGAGAAATTGTTCAATCCTAAGATTGCACAGATTATTGATGGCTTGACAAAGATTGCGGGGACATTTGAATATGGAACGTCCCAACAAGCCGAAAATTTCCGGAAGATGTTGTTGACGCTTTCGGATGATATTCGAGTGATTTTGATCAAGCTAGCCGATCGTTTGCACAACATGCGGACCTTGGAAAGCATGGCCAAAGAAAAGCAGTTGAAGATCGCATCCGAGACGATTTACTTGTATGCGCCTTTGGCTCACCGTTTGGGATTGAATGCGATTAAAACGGAGCTAGAGGATTTGGGCTTGAAGTTTACGGAGACGGAGGCTTACAAGGACATTGCGCATAAATTGATGGAGAATAAGCAAAATCGTGAGAATTTTGTGGATCAGTTTATTCGTCCGATCAAGAAATCTTTGGATGAGCGAGGGATGAAATATACCATCAAGGGCCGACCGAAATCCATCTATTCCATTTACAATAAGATTAAAAAGTCGAATACCCCTTTTGAGAAAATCTACGATTTGTTCGCGATTCGGGTAGTATTGGATGTGCCTTTAGAGCGAGAAAAAGGGGAATGTT
Organism: Aquirufa echingensis; assembly: GCF_042714525.1. Classification (NCBI taxonomy): domain Bacteria; kingdom Pseudomonadati; phylum Bacteroidota; class Cytophagia; order Cytophagales; family Flectobacillaceae; genus Aquirufa; species Aquirufa echingensis. The sequence goes on from NZ_JBBKYA010000004.1 coordinate 374,239, forward strand.
GGGAAGTTTATAGTATCGTGACGGATCATTACCGTCCTAATCCAAGCCGTTTGAAGGATTGGGTTTCTACGCCTAAATCGAATGGTTACGAGTCGCTACATACGACGGTGATGAGTATGCCTTTTGGCAATGACAAAGAAGGTCGTTGGGTTGAGGTACAAATTCGTACGAAGCGTATGGATGAGATTGCAGAGAAGGGGGTTGCGGCGCATTTTAAATACAAGGGGACAGATACGCGAACTTCGCAGGCGTTTGAGTCTTGGTTAAGCCAGGTTCGTGAGGCGTTGGAAATGAATGACAAAAGCCAATCAGCCGTTGAGCTGGTTGACGATATTAAAAACTCACTTTATCACGAGGAAGTATTCGTCTTCACGCCTAAGGGAAAATTAGTTGTATTGCAGGCGGGTGCGACAGCCTTGGATTTTGCGTTTGAGATCCATACAGAGGTGGGTTCACATTGCATCGGTGCGAAAGTGGGTGGTAAATTGGTGCCATTGTCGCATAAATTAAGCAATGGAGACCAGTTGGAGATTTTAACATCCTCCAAGCAAAAGCCGTCCGAGGATTGGTTGCGCATAGTTACCACAACAAAAGCCAAAGCGCGGATCAAGGATTGCATCAAAGAGGACAATAAAGGCTATTTGATTCAGGGAAGAGATGTGGTGGAGGCGCGTTTGAAGCATTTGGGCTATCCCAATTTGACATTGGAAATAACCAATCAATTGCGGGCCTATTTCAATGCGAAGGATGCCAATGATTTGTTCTATCGTTTTGGGAAAGCCTATATTTCGGTTGACCAGTTGAAGCACTGGAAGTCCGACAAAGAAATGCATGAGCGGAAGCAGGCGGAGAAGGCCATTAAGGCACCGATTGTGGATAGCAAATCCTTTAAGAAGGGCATGCAACAGGTAGAGGAGGGGCGCAAGGAATCGGATATTTTGTTGATTGGCGAGGACATGGACAAGGTGGATTATACCTTGGCGAAGTGTTGCAATCCGATTTCCGGTGATGAGGTGTTTGGATTTGTGACGATTAATGAGGGGATAAAAATACACCGGACAACTTGTCCTAATTCGCCTGAATTATTGTCTCGGCATGGCGATCGCGTGATTAAAGCGCAGTGGACTAGTCAGATTCAGATGTCCTTTGTGGTCGATTTGATTATACGAGGCATTGACCGCGTTGGGTTGGTGAATGATGTGACACGTGTGATTTCGGATGAGTTGAAGGTGAACATTACTGCCCTTTCAATTGGGGTGAAAGATGGATTATTTGAAGGTAAGATTTCCTTGATGATTCAGGATACGTCGCATTTGGAAAATTTGGTTTCTGAGTTGGAAATGGTCGCCGGAGTTATTGAGGTTGCACGGGAAGATTAAGTAGCATTTTTCCGTTTTTTTTGCTTATTTTACGTTGTTTTTTTTCAATAATGTCTGCAGCAATAGAGAAGTTCGATTCGGTTAAAAAGATTTTCACAGCTTATTTAGAAAATAAGGGTCTGCGGAAGACGCCGGAGCGTTTTGCTATTCTGGAAGAGATTTATTTGCGCGATGATCATTTTGATGTGGAGGAGTTATATATCTCCATGAAAAACAAGAAATATCAGGTGTCGCGTGCGACGGTATACAATACCTTAGATGTGTTGGTTGAGTGCGATTTGGTGGTCAAACATCAATTTGGGCGTAATCAGGCGCAGTTTGAGAAGTCCTATGGCCGTCGGCAGCATGATCATTTAATCTGTACGGATTGTCACAAGGTGACAGAGTTTTGTGATCCGCGTGTTCAGACGATTCAGAGTTTGGTGGGGGAGATGCTTGAGTTTAATGTGATGCATCATTCCTTGATTTTTTATGGATCGTGTACGAAGAAAAATTGTGAGTTTCGGGATCAATACCAGGCTCAATCACCCGAGTAATTATTTATCATTTATATTCATATTATGGCAGTTGATGTATTATTAGGCTTACAGTGGGGCGATGAGGGAAAAGGAAAGATTGTGGATGTTTTGGCACCTCGTTACCAGGTAGTTGCGCGTTTTCAAGGTGGACCGAATGCGGGTCATACGCTTGAATTTGATGGTTTTAAGCACGTTTTGCATCAAATCCCATCGGGAATTTTCCGTCAAGAAGTTCAGAATATTATTGGAAATGGGGTGGTATTAGATCCGATTATCTTCAAAAAGGAGATTGATGGGTTGGCGCATTTCAACTTGGATTTACGTAAGAATTTAGAGATTTCGAAGAAGGCTTCCATCATTTTGCCTACACACCGTTTATTGGACGCAGCATACGAAAAGGCCAAAGGAGATGCGAAGATTGGTTCAACATTGAAAGGAATTGGACCTACGTACACAGATAAAATTTCACGTCAAGGATTGCGTGTGGGGGATATGATCTCACCGGATTTTACGGCGAAATACAATGCATTGGTGGATCGTCACAAGGCGATTTTGGATGTCTATAAATTTGAATATGATTTAGCTGCGGCAGAGAAGGAGTTCTTTGAGGCGGTTGCGTTTATGAAGGAGTTTCATTTGGTCGATTCGGAATATTCGGTGAATCATGCGATTCAGGCGGGTAGAACGATTTTGGCAGAAGGAGCGCAAGGTTCTTTATTGGACGTTGATTTTGGTTCATATCCATTCGTTACGTCATCGAACACCATTACTGCGGGAGCATGTACAGGTTTAGGTGTGGCGCCAAAGAACATTGGTGAGGTATTTGGTATTTTTAAGGCCTATGCAACTCGGGTGGGTTCAGGTCCATTCCCTACGGAATTAGAAGATGAAGTAGGTGAGCGTATGCGCCAAGAGGGTCGTGAGTTTGGCTCAACAACCGGTCGTCCACGTCGTTGTGGTTGGATCGATTTACCAGCGTTAAAATATGCGATGATGATTAATGGGGTGACTCAATTGATTATGATGAAGGCGGATGTCTTGAATATTTTTGAAGAGATTCAGGTTTGTACAGGTTATGAAATGCCGGATGGTACGATTACAGACCAAATCCCATTTGAAATTACAGACATCAAAGTGAAGCCGGTATACGAAACTTTGAAAGGGTGGAATTGCTCATTAGAAGGCATGCGTCGTTTTGAGGAATTGCCTGCTGAGCTTTCGGCTTACATTAAATTTTTAGAGAAGCATTTAGATTTACCGATCAACTTTATTTCAACAGGCCCAGATCGTGAGGCTTGTGTGTTGCGCGGTTCTTTAGCATAAGATGACAGAGGGAATTGATTTAGCTGCTTTGTATGAGAACGAGGTGATCTATTGGGTCACGTCGGAACGTCCATTGGAGCAGCTAGATCAAGCTCCTGTTTTACCTGCAGAGGAAGTTGTTGAGGTTGGTGTTCCTTCCATCGCTAGTCCGTGGTTGGTCATAGGTGCCATCACCGAAGCGGAAAAATCCCGTTTGCAATTAATCTTTTCTGCGCCACCTTTGACATTGCCGCAAGGAGACTGGTCCATTATCGATGTGGATCAAATTCAGGTTTCTTTGGAGGAATTTGTGTCAAAAACAGCCCCAACTCGTTATATTTTCTTGGGCGAACATAGTCTTGCAGGTTTGCAGGCTAATCAGATTCAGCAGCTAGGTACGAGTAAGGTTTATTATTTCCCGCGTTTGATTTCTACGTTGACGGATGAGGAAAAAGCCTTGAAGATGGCGTTTTGGAATTCGTTGAAGTCTTTGGTGTAGCGATGCTTCGCATCGGCCCCCAGGTTAAAACCTGGGGTTATTAACCTCAGACTTTAGTCTGAGGATTTTCTCCGAAGGGGAAATCATAAAGAATACCTCGCCAAAGGCGCCACATCCTGATCCGTAAATTCTCCCGCTTCGTATTTGAAATGACCTGCCATGGCGATCATACCAGCATTGTCTGTGCAGTATTGAAAGGCGGGGATAAACACATCCCATTTTTCTTTTTCGCCCATTTCTTGCAGTCGGCTGCGGAGGCCTGAGTTTGCAGATACGCCGCCTGCAATCGCGATTTGTTGGCAGTTTTTCTCTTTCATCGCCTTCTTCACTTTACGCAAAAGCATATCGATGAGACTTTTTTGAACGGAGGCACAGATGTCGGCCTTATTTTCTTCCACAAATTGGGGGTTCTTCTGCGTTTCCTTATGAAGGAAATAAAGAATTTGCGTCTTGATTCCTGAGAAGGAGAAGTTCAATCCGGGCATTTCGCCCAATGAAAACGAAAAGCGATCCGGATTTCCTACTTGCGCTAATTTGTCGATTAAAGGTCCGCCTGGATAAGGCAGGCCGATGAGCTTAGCGGTTTTATCAAAAGCTTCTCCTACTGCATCGTCTTGTGTTTCGCCGATGACCTCCATGTGAAGGGCATCTTTGACCCAGACTAATTGCGTATGTCCGCCACTTACTGTGAGGCAGAGAAAGGGAAATTGCGGTTTGGGCTCTTCGATAAAATGGGCCAAAACGTGCGCTTGCATGTGATTAACCTCGATTAATGGAATGTCCAAGGATAAGGCTAAAGACTTTGCAAAAGATGTTCCTACGAGCAGCGCACCCAATAAACCTGGGCCACGCGTGAAGGCAATGGCATTCAGGTCATTTTTGTTTATATTTGCTTTTTGCAGCGCCTCTTGAACGACAGGAATGATCGCTTTTTGATGTTCTCTGCTAGCTAACTCGGGTACAACACCACCCCATTCCGTATGGATGAGTTGGGTTGATATAATATTTGACTTTAATTCTCCGTTAACCATAACGGCTGCGGAGGTTTCGTCACAAGAAGATTCGATTGCTAGTAGGACCATTTGTCTGCAAAAATAGGGCAAAAAAAGTAAACATGGTAAAATACTTAAAGATCCTCGCTAAAGCGATCCTGTACGGGTTGATAGGAATCTTTTTGCTCATTTTTACCTTTATTTTACTGCTTCGTGCACCCGCCAATCAGATGCTTTTAGCCAATTATTTTACGCCTACCATTGAGCGTGAATTAGGCTATCCCGTTGAAATCAAGGGGATTCAAGTCAAGTTTTTCGATGAATTAAGTCTTTCGGGATTACGCATTCAGGATCCCTGGGGCAAGGAAATGATTTACATTGAGCACCTCGATGTGAATTTTAGCATTAGTGATTTATTCTTGGGAGGGAATCGGCCTACGCTCGATTACGCACGCTTGTTGCGTCCAAGGGTGCATTTGGTCTTGGAGAAAAAGAAGGGCCAGGTGAATTTAAATCACTTTATTGATCAAATTATTGCCTGGGTAAATCGAAGTTCTACAAGCCCATCCAAGGGTTCAAGTGTGTTTATTATCCGGGAGGCAGAGGTTGTGGATGGGCAATTTATCTTAGACGATGAGCAGATTCCTAATACGGGTACTGCCACTCATTTTGATCTGTCGCATTTCGCTATATCCCACATTAATTCCAAGGTAAAACAGTTCTATTCCAAAGGCGATACGATTGGTTTACAGACCATTGGTTTCCGTGCAAGGCATGAGGCTACGCGCCTACAAGTCAAGCGCATGAATACCCATTTCATGATTTGCGACGAGCAAATGCGTTTCGATCAGCTGGATTTAGCGGTTAATGAGTCCTATGTGGCGAACCAATTTTTGGTTGATTATAAACACATCGAGGACTTGACTCAATGGTTTGATAAAGCCAATATGCAGGCGAATTTGGTCAAAACGCGCTTGTCGTCACTGGATGTTGGCCGATTCATCGATGCCATGTACCCTTACAAAGGGGTTTACACCGTAACTGGGAAATTAAATGGTACAGTTAGAAAATTAGCCCTGAAGAATTTTTCTTTGGGATTTGGCTCAAAAAGCGTGTTGCGTGGCGATTTTTCATTCAAAGGTTTGCCTGAAATTCCAAAGACGCAAATGGATTTCAACATGCGAAATTCGTTGTTTATTCCACAAGATTTAGCGGTTTTTATCTCGAAGCCTGCAGCCGACAAGATGCGTATTTTAGGGCCGGTTTCCTTTGCTGGGAAGTTCAATGGAACGCATATGAATTTCCGAACTTCTGGTCAGGCGAATACGGGCTTAGGTTACATGGAAGGGGATGTGTCGATGCGCTTAAAGGACTCGATGGCCTTTTCGGGCTATGACGGTCGGGTGGCATTAAGGAAGTTTAAGTTGGGCAAACTCCTCGCATTAGAATCTTATTTGGGCACAATCGATTTGGCAGCCAAAATCAAAGGAACAGGCTTCTCGAATCAATCGGCAAATGTCGATTTCGATGGCATGATTTCCGAGATAAATTTTAATCGCTACGCGTACAAACGCGTGAGTTTAAAAGGGAATTTGCAAAAGCAATTGTTTAAGGGAACGGTTGCTGTTAAGGATTCACATTTGGTGGCTAATATGGCGGGCGAAATCAATTTGCGTCAAGCGAAGCCAACTTACCAACTGGAGGGAAAAGTGGATCGCGCAGATTTGGCAGCTTTACATTTTACGAAAGAAGCCATACGACTCAAATCGGCATTTGATATTGATTTGGCATTGAATAATTTGGATGATTTAACTGGTCGCGGATTTTTCCAAGACGTGTATATTCAGAAACCGAATATGGAAGATTTGGCGATGGATATGGTGACGTTTAATGCGGAAAATCGTGCAGGTTCCAAACGCCATTATGTGTTGAATTCGCCTTTTGTTTCTGTGGAAGTGAATGGGGATTTTGTACCGAGTCAAATGCAAACGGAATTGCTGCAATTGTGGGATGAGTATCAATTGTATTTTCAAAAAAATGAACTGGAACGTAAAGCCTATTATGCTGGTAAATTGCATGATACGGATAATAAATATGGGGCCGATTTTACGATTGTTTGCCATGATGCGGCACCTTTATTGAAGCGCTTTTATCCTACATTAGGCGTTGCTCATAATACGGTTTTTTCTGGAAATGTGACCAAAGGGAGGAGTTTTCAGGTAAGTTTGGAGGCCTATCCTGATACACTCATTCTGGGTGGTTACAAGTTTTATCAATCGGTTTTCTCTTTCCAAAGCTCGAAATATTTAGGCGGTCCTGAGGTTTCCTCCAGCTTGATTTTTCAATCACGAAAGCAACAATTGAACTTTTTAACGCCTACGGAAAATTTCAAATTGGATGCGCTTTGGGATCAGGATCGCATCAATTTTGGCTTGGATTTTAAGCAACAAGGCGAAGAAAATATGGCCCATTTGGGAGGCTTGTGGAAATTTGAAAAGGATGGCTTGTCTTTGAAATTCAAGGATTCTTATGTGCGTATTTTAGGGCAGGACTGGTCGATTGACCCGGAGAATCGTGTGCGGATTCAAGGGCAGGATTTACGTGCGGAGCATGTGTTGATTTCGAATAAAAAACAGTCGATCGCCCTGCAAGGGAGTATCTCGATGGACTCGACGGAAACCTTGAAATTGAAGGTGAATAAGTTCCAATTGGGAACACTCGCACCGCTCTTTGCGACCAAGGTTCAAGGTGAAATGAATGCCGAATTTAGTTTGCAAAATTGGTATCAAAATACCCATTTAGACTCTTGGTTGTTATTGGATTCGTTGCGTTTGGATAAGTTTTATATCGGAGATTTTCAAGGCGTAGGGACCTATGAGGCGGCATCGCAAATGATGGATTTGAATTATCATTTGAACCGTTTGGGTGAATCGGTGTTGTCTGTGAGTGGAACGTATCGCCCTTTTGAGGAGTCGGAGAAATTGAATGTTCGTGCCGAATTGAATAAGACGAATTTGCAGATTTTGGAACCCTTTACGAAAGGGATCTTTTCGGATTTGAGTGGTGATGCTTCCGGTGAATTACGGATAGGAGGGCGACTTCAGGAACCCATTTTGGATGGGAAAATCATTGTGCGGAATGGAAAAACGACCTTTGATTATTTGAATACGCGTATCCTTTTTGCGGATACGGTACTGTTTAAGTCGCGACAGATTGTAGGCCAAAACTGGTTGTTGAAAGATCCCGAGGGAAACACAGCGCGGATGAATGCCCGTTTGGCATTCCCGAAAAACAGTCCGTTTGAATTAGATATAAAAGCCGATCTGAATCATTATAAATTGTTGAATACGGCACGAACAGCCAAGTCGATTTATTATGGAACGGGATTTGCCACGGGGCCTTTTGCGATTCGTGGTAATGTGGACCAACTGGTTATTTCGGCAGATTTGAAGAGTGATCGCGGGACGCGATTATTTATTCCATTGGACCGCGAATATGAACAAACGGATCAAGGGGATTATGCTTTTTATAGCCATACCCTGGCGACTGCCGCGGAGCTGAATGAAAAGCCTTTGGTGAATCAATTGAAGCAAGATGGTATTACCATGGACCTCAATTTGGCTTTGACGCCTGAGGCTTATGGGGAGGTGCAATTTGATGCGAAGAAAGGGGACATCATGCGGGTGTATGGCATGGGGAATATTAAGATGACTTTGGATAAGCAGGGTGATTTTAAGATGAATGGGGATTACGCCATCGATCAGGGAGATTATACATTTACGTTGCAGAACTTGATTAATAAGAAATTTGCGATTCAGCGAGGGTCGAAGATTTCTTGGAAAGGGGATCCCTTAGAGGCCAATGTGGATATCAAGGCTGTCTATACCCAATATGCGTCCTTGTTTCCAATTTTATTGGATACGACAAACAAGAGTAATATGCCGGAATTTAAACGTCGGTACCCGGTCGATGTGACCATTAATTTGCAGAATCGGTTGTTGTCGCCCAACATCACCTTTGATATTGGCATTCGGGATTATCCCAAAGACGTACATTTAAATGGTGCTGTGACGGCTTTCGCCAATCGTATCAAAACAGATGAGCAGGAGTTGACGCGTCAAGTTAGTAATGTCTTGTTGTTTGGCCAATTGGTTTCCCCTTTTGGTGGATCAGGTATTGCGATCAGTAATTTGATGGGGAATTTCACAGAAATGTTGTCGAATCAGTTGAGTAATTTGGCCTCTAAAATAGATAAAGATTTAAATGTGGATGTGTATTTGGGTGGCGGAATTTTGAATCAGGATATTTTATCGAATTTACAATTGCGGGCATCGTATAATGTCAATGACCGACTGCGCATTACGCGGAGTGGTGGATTTACGGACGCTCGAAATCAGACAAGTCCACAGTTGTTGCTGGGGGATTGGGCATTGGAATGGTTCATGAATCGGGATGGTTCCTTGCGTTTAAAGACCTATAATCGCAACGTGCAAACTTCCCTTGCGGGTTCCTTGAACTCCTATCAAATTAACCAGACCATTGGGTCTAGCATTCTGTTTACGAAGAGTTTCTCGAAGTGGTGGTGGGAGAAGAGGTGAGAGTTAAGAGTTAAGAGTGAAGAGGTTTTGTTTTTTAGTTCTAGGCTATAGCCTTTGGACTTTAGCCTTTGGACGTTCGTTAGTTCCTGCTGTATCGCTTTACGCCGATTCCCCAGACTGAAGTCTGGGGTTATAACCCCAGGTTTTAACCTGGGGAGTAGACGCGAAGTATCGCGTCTCTACAGTCTATCGTCCAAAAAAAAGGTAAGAATTATGAATTGATTGCATCAACCCTTAACTCTTACCTCTTACCTCTTACTTCTTAACTCTCAGTTCTTACTTCACTTCAAACGTCCCCGCACCTACTGTAAATCCTTCTGCGATTAATTCAACCGTGTATTTACCTGGTTTGTAAGCAACGCCACCACGTGGGTAAACAACGCTAACTTCTTGGTTGTCGTTAGTGTATGTAATGACTTGTTTCGTTGTATAAGTTACATCTTTGCCATTCACGTTAACTTTTCCTGAACCGATTGCCTCATCAGAAAGTGTAGCACCTTCACCGTCGATCACGCGCACGTAAATCGTTTTGTTCTCTAATTTCGTGATTGGGTTGTTAGCCAAACTGAAAACAACTTTCAATTTTTCAATTTTCTTTCCGTTCAAACGCGCACGTTCAGTTTCTTTTCCTTTCGCATTCACAGCCAATACACGTAAATTTTGTGCTTTTAAAGCTGCAGCAATGCTAACCTTACGAGCCAATTCTTTGTTCTTCGCTGCCGTTTCCGTTAATGTATCCGACAAAGATTTGTTTTGTGTTTTTAAGCCTGTGTTTTCGTTGTTCAAGTTGGTATTTTGCGTCGTCAACACTTGGTTGCTTTCTGTCAAAATTCCATTTTGTTTCTTCAATTCAACGATTTCGCCATCTTTTTGCGTTAATACCAAATTGTATTCTTTGATTTTTGCTTCGTAAGATGCGATGGTAGCATGATTCGCTTGCTTCAATGAAGATTTATCTTGCTCCAATTGTACTTTCAATGCTTCTAAATCAGCTACTTGTCCACCAAGAGACTTGATTTCAGCGATTTTGGCATCTAATTGAGTAGAGATCGAGTCCAAAGAAGTGCGTGTATTCGCTAATTCAGTTGCTTTTTCTTCGATTGTTGTTGCTTGTTCGTTGTTTAATTGATTCGAACGGAAGTAGAGTACTCCTAGCACTGCTGTCAAGACTGCTAGTGCAATCAGCGCAATTTTAGAGGTATTGTTGGAAGATTCCATGTAGATTAGATTGATTTTTAAGGGTTTAAATTTTTTCAAGCGCAAAACTACAATAAATTATCTACATTTCATTTCCAATGCGCTTTTTGGTTAATTTGCAGGAAAATTGAAGACAGGATGCCTACGTATGATTTTATAGTGATTGGTTCGGGGATAGCAGGTTTGTCCTATACGGTGAAAGTTGCACAGCACTTTGAAGATCGAAAGATTCCCGTGAAGATTGCCTTGATTACTAAAACGGTCGCAGAAGAAACGAATACCAAATATGCCCAAGGTGGTATCGCTGCCGTTTGGGATACGGATGATTCATTTGAAAAGCACATCGAAGATACGATGGTTGCTGGTGATTTTATCAGTGATAAAGAGGTTGTAGAAATGGTTGTGCGGGAAGCTCCGGAAAGACTTCGCGAACTGATTGCCTATGGAACGGATTTTGATCGTAAATCAGATGGGTCTTTTGATTTGGTCAAAGAAGGCGGACATTCCGATAAACGTATTTTGCATTACAAGGATTCGACGGGGAATGAGATTGAACGCGCTTTATTAGCCAAAGTGAAATCATTTGAATCCGTTGATTTTTTTACCCATTATTTCGCAGTCGATCTGATTACCCAACACCATTTGGGGGAGAAAGTAACGAAAGACACGCCGGGCAAGCAATGTTACGGTGTCTATGTATTGAATAAAAAGACCAAAAAAGTGGAAACCTTTTTGGGCAAAACTACACTCTTAGCGACAGGGGGTATTGGTCAAGTTTATCAGTCGACGACCAATCCGACCATTGCCACGGGGGATGGTATCGCGATGGCTTATCGGGCCAAAGGTTTTGTTCATGGTATGGAATTTATTCAGTTTCACCCCACGGCTTTATATAATCCTGGGAAGAAACCTTCCTTTTTGATTTCGGAGGCGGTTCGCGGCCATGGAGGGATTTTGAAGAATCAGGATGGAACTACTTTCATGGAAAAATATGATGCGCGTTTGTCTTTGGCACCACGTGATATTGTAGCACGCGCCATCGATTCAGAGATGAAAATTCATGGGGTGGATCATGTTTATTTAGATACGCGACATATTCCAAAGGAAGAAATTCTCCAGCATTTCCCGATGATTTATGCGCATTGCTTGAAGGAGTTGGGATTGGATATGTCGGCCGACATGATTCCGGTTGTACCTGCCCAACATTATTTATGTGGTGGAATTATCGTGGATCATTTTGGTCAAACCAATATTGAAAACCTATATGCCGCAGGTGAATGTTCGCATACAGGATTGCATGGCGCGAACCGTTTGGCTTCGAACTCTTTGTTAGAGGCAATCGTTTATGCACACAATGCTTTCGAAAAATCAGTGAGCCAATATGGCACGCAAGTTTTACCGGCCGGTATTCCCGACTGGGATGATTCAGGCACGCGAAATCCGGAGGAATTGGTATTAGTGACGGAGATGACACGTGAATTGGAATCTATCATGTCGAACTATGTGGGGATTGTTCGCACGGATCGCCGTTTGAAACGTGCCTATGATCGTTTGGAATTGATTTATTTAGAACATGAGGAATTGTATAAGCAATCGCGCATTACGGTTCCTTTATGTGAATTGCGTAATATGATCAATGTTGCGTACCTAATTATTAAACATGCTCGGGCGCAACGCCAAAATAAAGGCTTGCATTATAACATCGATTTGCGGTAATAGGTGGCTGTATACGCTGACAGGGTTGTGCCCTCGTGGCAAACGCTTTTTACCGCGTATTAGTATGCTAATTTTATTAATTTCCTGATAAACTTTTTTAAAACTCTTTGAATATCTCTATCTTAGCTTCAAATGCGTTAAAATCATATTGATTTTAATTCAATCCTAGTTCTGATAGATGAAATATTATACAGCTTCGACGAAGCACCTATGTGGTGTTTGGTTGATAATTCTTTACGCGAGTATTGCGCCATTTGCTGTGCGCGCTCAATCTTGGAAATGGTCCATCGGGTCCGCCATCACGCAGTATCAATTCGAAAATTCTAAGGGAAAGCAGATCGATTGGATGAAACCATCCGCGGGATTGCATGTGGAATTAGCGCAAGAACATGTGCTTTTGGATACAGTCCGACTCATTTCGAAGTTTTCAAAATCGGCGATCTATTTCAGCAATCGCCCTAAACTCGCCAAATCGCTGAGTTATTTACAATATTCTATCGGGCTGAATTATCACCAACTGAATGCCATCGGGGATGTGCAGCAAATCGCTTTTTCCTATCAAACGGATTTTGTTGGGTTCTCTTTGGCCCTAGGCCCCAAATACACCTTTTATAAAGGATGGAATTTGGGATTAGTAGGGGTAGTGATGGGCCAACAGCTTATAGCGGGGAATCAATTATTGTCTAATCGATATTATCCTTTGACGCAAGATTCTCAATTTAATTCATTCAAAGTTTTTTCGGGATACCAGATTGAATTGTCGAAGGCCATTAATGCCAATGTACGTGCATTTGCGCAAGTTAGGCGCACCTCAAGTTTGTTAGCTCCGCAAAGTCCTACGGGGAAATTGGATATGTCGCCCATGACGATTTCAATGGGAATTAGCTTGAATCGTTAATCACAGATCGCATGAAACATTTATACCTCCTATTTCTATTGATTTCGGTGAGTGTTTGGGGCCAACAAAAAGGCTTGAATTATCAGGCTGTCATTTTGGATCCCAATACGATTGAAATTCCGGGCCAAGTCATTGCTGGACAGCCTTTGGCCAAAGGAAAAGTATGGGTTCGATTTACGTTGATTTCGCAAGCGGGGATTGATTATGAGGAAGTCCAACAAACGACTACGGATGATTTTGGCTTAATTAATTTAACGATTGGATCAGGTAATTCCACAGCTTCTTTGGGTGCGGATGCATCAAGTGGAATTGCACGTTATTCGCAATTTGACTCGATTCTTTGGGATGAAAAATTGAAACGACTTAAGGTCTCTGTGAATTTCACAGGATCAGGGAATTATACGGAAGTAAGTAATCAGCAGTTGACATTTACCCCTTACGCGCTTTATGCGGAGTCTGTTGATTATAAGAATGTCCGTGATGCTCCCAAAAATTTAAGTCAGTTCAATAATGATGTGGGCTATTTGGTGCCCAAAGATATTGAGCCCCTTAAGAAGGAAATTGGCCTAGCAGTAATAGGTGGGCAGGAAAATGCTGCCAAAATTGAGGCGAATCAAGTCGCGAATAATTTGCGTTTTGTTGTTATCGATCAATCGATTTCGAAGCTTTCTGAACAAGTGGATCAAAACAGTTCGACGCTCTTGACGATGAGTAATACCTTGAATGATCATGAAACTCGATTGCAACAGAATGTTAGTCAAATTCAGAATACTTCTTCGAGTATTATGGGCCAAATAGGCTATTTGCAAAATCAAATTTCGTCGACACAAAATGCATTATCTAGCATAACGAGTGTGTATGAATTAGCAGCGAATAAATCTACAGCCTTGGATTTAGGGAATTCCCAACCGAGCAATACGCTGTATCCGACGCAATTGGCTGTGAAGTCTTATGTCGACAATGCGATGTCCAATGTCATTACGGTGGGAACGCCAGATGCGACGACATTGGCGACGGGTAAGGTCCAATTAGCGGGTGATTTGGCAGGAACGGCGACGGCACCGACGGTTCCGGGTTTGGTATTCAAAGAATCTTTGTCAAACAAATCGACGGATGTAGCGGCGGATGCGTCATCGAATACGAAATATCCTTCTGTGAAAGCAGTTAAGGATTATGTCGATGTGGCTACTACGGGGATTGCTTTTCAAGCGGCCTTGAATGCCAAAGCGGATATTAATTCGCCCACGTTTACGGGAACACCTTATTTACCTTCAGGGACAACGGGGGTAACTCAATCGCCGGGGAATAATTCGACTTCTTTGGCGACGACATCTTTTGTTCAGACAGCTATGGCGAATGCGACGGTTGCAGATGCAGATGCCACAACCAAGGGAAAAGTACAATTGGCCGGCGATTTAGGAGGTACAGCCGCTGCCCCGATTGTGGCCAAATTGCAAGGGGCAACCTTAAGTTCATCGTCTCCTACGACGGGTCAAGTTTTGAAATACAATGGAACGGCTTGGGTGCCGGATGCTGTGGTTTTAGCCGAGGCGCAGACTTTGTCTTTGTCGGGGACCACAGTCACCCTTTCAGGTACGAATAGTTCCGTAACGCTTCCGGCTGTGGGGGATGCAACTTCTTCCGCCACGGGAAAGGTGCAATTGGCCGGTGATTTAGGTGGAGTCGCAACTGCTCCCAATGTGGTAAAGATTCAGGGGATTCCTGTATCGAATACAGCACCAGCAATCGGCCAGGTGTTAAAATACGATGGGACATCATATGTACCCAATAGTTCGATTTTGGCAGAAACGCAGGTATTGAGTTTGTCGGGTTCTACCTTGAGTATTTCGGGAACGAGTAGTTCAGTTGTGTTACCTTCGTCGACGAGTTCATCCGTCGGTTTGATGCAATTAGCGGGGGATTTAGGTGGAACGGCTACAGTTCCTAAAGTTGTGGGAATTCAGGGAATTCCTGTTGCTACGACGACTCCCGTAACCGGTCAGGTCTTGAAATATGATGGGACGAATTATGTGCCGAGCAATTCGATCATGACGGAAACGCAAACCTTAGGATTAAGTGGGTCTACGCTAACGATTTCAGGAACAAATAGTTCGGTGGTGATACCGATTGCGGCTGATGCGACTTCGTCAACGAATGGTATTTTGCGTTTGGCGGGTGATTTGGGAGGAACGGCAGCGTCACCTTTGGTCGCTAAAATTCAAGGAAAAACAGTGAGTTCGACGGCTCCTACGACGGGTCAGGTATTAAAATATGATGGAACCCAATGGGCGCCTGGTTCTACGGTGACGACAGAAACGCAGACTTTGTCTTTGTCGGGGTCAACCATCACCATTTCAGGAACGAATAGTTCGGTCGTATTACCCGTAGCTGCGGATGCGACGACGACGGCGAATGGGATTTTGCGATTGGCAGGTGATTTGGGAGGAACGGGAACGACGGCTGCGGCACCTGTGATTTCCGACAATGCGATTACGACGGTGAAGTTGGCAAGTGGCGCCGTAACCGATGCCAAATTTTCGGGTACTTTATCAATTGCCAAAGGGGGTACGGGTTCCGCGACTCAAAATTTTGTGGATTTAACGACGGCGCAAACCGTGGGTGGAGCGAAGACTTTTTCGGGTAATGTGGTAGTAGGCGGAACATTAACAGCCGGTGGGATTTTGTATCCGAACACGAATGGTACTTCGGGTTATGTATTGACTTCGAATGGTGTTGGTGGGGCGACTTGGGCATCGGTTCCGGTGACATCGCTTTCGGGGACATTAGCGGTAGCGAATGGAGGTACCGGTTCAACGACCAAAAACTTTGTGGATTTAACGACGAATCAAATTGTTGCGGGAGATAAGTCGTTTACGGGGACGACGTCGACGGCGGATTTGAATGGTACGAATGGATTTTTCTCGAGCACTTTGGGAACGAATGGAGCGACTTCTTTGGGGTCAACTTTAATTGTGGCTGGTAATGTGACTTTCAATGGTACAGCGAATGCCTTGGGGAATATTAGTTCAGGAACTTGGAATGGGTCGACGATTGCGGTGGGTCGAGGCGGAACGGGTGCGACGAGTTTAACGGGGATGTTGAAGGGGAACGGAACGTTTGCGGTGACGCAAGCGGTGATTAATACGGATTACAGTTTGGTCAGGTTAGTTTCAGATGAATATGTGATTGCAACGCCTGGACAAACGGCATTTACGTTGACTCAAACGCCCAACGTGAATTCAACGATTCGTTTGTTTATCAATGGGGTTCGGATTTCCAAAAATGCTTTGTCGGTGAGTGGAACCACCCTCACCTATAATCCTGCCAATAATGGTGCGGCGAGTTTGATTGTTAATGATCGGGTTCAAATTGATTATTATTATTAAGTAGTATGCGTTTGCTTCAATTGCTTTTTGCTGAGTTGCGGAAGCCTGTTTTCAGGTTGATGTGCTTGCTATGGCTTTTGGTTTTTGTGGCGCAGGCGCAACATAGTAATGTGGTGATTTCTACGGCGGCCAATGCGAACGGCTCGTGGTCATTGAGTGGTAGCACGTATACGTTTACGCCTACTGCTGATAATGCAGTAATCAATTATGTGACACTTCAGAATTACTTAGTGAATTATTCGGTTGAGATTAAGTCTGCACGCGTGGGTGGTACGCAGGTGGGCAGTGTGGTGTTTGATGCGGCTGTGAATATGGTGAATGGTCAGAACACGAATGCGTTAAAGGCTTTGACTATTACGAGTGGTGGCGAGGTTCAGTTCAATTCGGGTTTGACGATGCGTTTGGGTAGTGGCTATTATAATTATACGGGCTATGACTTAACGGTGAATGCAGGGGGTAGTGTTCGTATAGGGGGCGTTTTGGATGTGAGTGGTCCAGATAATGCATCTACGCAGAATTCGCCACGCGCGGGTAATGTGAGTATGGTTGTGGGGGGTGATTTGTTGGTGAGTGGCAGTGGTCAGGTTTTGAGTAGGGGTTGGCGTAATGTGGTGAGTGGTTCGAGTTATAATGGAGGAGTGGGAGGCAGCCAGAGTTATGTGGTGAGTGGTGGAATTGACATGGGTTTGGGGAGTGTATTGAGTAGTGTTGGTGGAGGTTCGGATCGTAGTGGTAGTTATTCGACGCAAGCAGGAGCTGGTGGTAATATTAGTTTGAGTGCGGTGAATGGGGTGATGTTGCGTGGGAGTATTCAGAGTGGAGGGGGAAGTGGTTACCGGGGCGGCTTGGGCGGAAGTTTAACGGTTAGTAGTAGTGGGAGTTATGTGGATTACAGTGGTGTGTTGAGCAGTGCGGGAGGAGATGGATATGCTGCGGGTTATACGGCGGGCAATGGGGGTAATCTTAGTATCTCGGGTTTTGGGGGCTTGAGTTTGCGGGGTGATGTGAATGCGAGTATGGGCTTGGGGGTTGGCGTAGCTGGGGATATTAGTTTAAGTGATGGCAATGGGGTGTTGACCTCAGGCGGTGGCGTGAATGATGGTTTGGTGGGCGGAGTATTGAAGGGTGTGAATGTGACCAAGTCGGGCGTGGGCGTGTTGGGAATCGGGGGAGCGAATGCGTATACGGGATTGACGAATGTGAGTGGGGGGAAGCTTTATTTATTACAGGCTGAGAGTATACCTAATGGGAGTGCTTTGAGTTTGGGATCTGGTACGGTGTTGGATTTGGGAGGATTGAGTGAGAGCGTGGGTAGTTTGGCTGGCAGCGGCAAGGTGACCAGTAGTGTGAGTGGATCTGTGGTATTAACAGCTGGGGGAGATAATACGACAACGAGTTACAGTGGTATTGTGGAAGATGGTTTGGGGGTATTGCGGGTGATCAAGTTGGGTACGGGTACATGGAGTGTTAGTGGAGCGAGCACGTATAGTGGCTTGACGCAGGTATTGGGGGGTGTGTTGAGTGTGGGTCATTCGACGGGCTTGGGGGCAGTATCCTCAGGCACGGAGGTGAGCAGTGGCGCGAGTTTGGAATTATATGGGGGAATCAGTGTGGGAGCGGAGTCTTTGAGTTTGTTGGGCGTGGGGTATAATAGTTTGGGCGCTTTACGGAATTTAAGTGGGGTGAATGCTTATGCGGGTGCAGTTAGTATAGGAGCGGGCGTTCGCGTGAACTCGAATGGGGGTAGCTTGAGCTTAACTGCGGCGAATGTTTTTACGGGCAGCAATGTGAGTATGTTGTTTGGAGGTGGCGGTATTTTGAGTGTGGGAGGCGTGGTGAGTTTGGGTAGTGGAGCGATCACGCACGATGGGAGTGGTAGTGTTTATTTATTAGCGGATAATGTATACAGTGGCTTAACGCGCGTGAGTGGTAATGGGACCTTGCGTGTAGGATCGAATGGTGCCTTGGGATCTACGAGCAGTGGAGTTGAGGTGACTGGCAGTGGGGTGTTAGAGCTTATTGGAGGTATTAGTGTCTTGGGTGAGTCTTTGAGTTTATCGGGTTATGGGAATGGAGTGGTAGGTGGCTTTCGGAATGTGAGTGGTACTAATGTGTGGAGTGGGACGGTGAGTTTAACGGGTAATTCGGGGCTAGGCAGTGGCTCGGGTAAGTTGAGTTTAACGGGAGTACCTGCGATAGCTGCGAGCAGTTATGGATTGAGGATTTATGGAGTTGCGGGCAGCAGTGTGGAGTTGGTGGGAGAGGCTTTGTACACGGGCCAAACGGAATTGGTGAGTGGGAGTTTATTATTGGGAGCTGATGAGCGTATTGCCGATGGGAGTAGTGTGAAGTTTAATGGGGGAGATTTATCGACAGCGGGCTATAGCGAGACGGTAGGTGAGCTGAGTTTATATGCAGCCTCGAGCATTAGTTTGGGATCGGGTGTCCATGCGCTTCGGTTTAGTGGAGCTGGTGTATATGATTTTAAGCTGCTAACGATTAAGGGTTGGCAGGGGGTGTATGGAACACCAGGCAGCAGTGGAACATCGGGTAAGGTGTATGTGGGCACGAGTGCTGGTTTGAACCGTGAGCGTTTGGATCAGATGCGTTTTTATAATGCAACGGGACCGGCGACGCACTATTGTTTGCAATTAACGACAGGTGAGTTGGTGGCTGGAGCGAACATCAGTTTGCTGACGGGTCATAGCAATGTACGTATTACGAGTGTGGCCACGAGCAATGGCGCCTGGTCTTTATCGGGCACTACGTATACATTTACTTCGAGTGGGGATAATGCGAATATTTTATACACGGAGCTTCTGAATTATTTAGTGAGTTATTCGGTTGAGATCAAGACGGCAAGGGCATCTGGTACGCAGGTGGGCAGTGTGGTGTTTGATGCGGCTGTGAATATGGTGAATGGTCAGAACACGAATGCGTTAAAGGCTTTGACTATTACGAGTGGTGGCGAGGTTCAGTTCAATTCGGGTTTGACGAG